>JALNWY010000091.1 GCA_023230665.1 Deltaproteobacteria bacterium | reverse complement strand
TAGGCAAGGCTGATGATGATGGCGAGTTTGTGCGACGAGTCGATGCCGTCTACATCGGTCGAGGGGTTGGCCTCTGCGTATCCGAGTTCCTGGGCCTGCCTTAAGGTGTCTTCAAATGATGAGCCCTTCTCGCTCATCTCGGTGAGGATGAAGTTGCAGGTCCCGTTGAGGATCCCGTAAATGAAGATGAAGTTATTCGCCACGAGCGATTCCCGCAATGCTTTGATGATCGGGACCCCGCCGCCGACTGACGCCTCGTAGTACAGGTCCTTGCCATAGGTCTGGGCGGCATCAAAGAGCTCCTTGCCGCGCGAGGCGAGCAGGGCCTTATTTGCGGTCACTACGTGCTTGCCGGCCTTGAGCGCATCGAGGATGAAGGTTCGCGCCGGTTCGATTCCGCCGATGAGCTCCACCACGATATCGATGTCAGGATTGTTGATGAGCGCATACGCATCGGTGGTGAGGAGGTCCCGGGGGATGGTTCGGCCGCGGTCGGTGGTGATGTCGATATCGGCAATGGCCGCAAGATCGAGAGAAAAGCCGAGACGCTCGTCAAGAAGGGCGGTGTTCTCCAGCAGTGTTTTCGCTACACCCGTGCCAATGGTGCCAAGGCCGATCAAACCGATTTTAATGTTGTCCATATGCTCTCCTTGTGCTGTACGCATCGTGTCTCTTACTCTTTTTTCATGAACAGGCGGGCGGGATCGTACAGCCGGCGGGTATGTGTGTCCCGTGGATGCGGCCTTCAGTCCCGGCCCTTTTGGGGACTCGTTCCATCCATGCCCACGCTGATTCGATCGCGCCTGACCTCTTCCAGAACCAATTTCGCCTGATACGAACTTCTGACCAGCGGTCCGGATATAACATATCGTATACCGGTATTTTTCGCAATATCTGAGAATCGTTTGAAATCCTCTGGAGACCAGTACCGGGAGACCGGCACCTGCGCGGCTGTGGGCTGAAGATACTGCCCCATGGTGACGACCTCGCACCCCGAACGGCTCAGGGCCTCCAGGAGTTCGGCAACTTCCTCCTCGCTCTCTCCCAGGCCCAGCATGAAACCCGACTTGACCACCGTGTCTCCGGGAAACTCCCGGGCCGTGCGGAGAACCGCAAGGCTCGTCCTCAGGCTGGCCTGGGGCCGGGCAGATCCGTAGAGTCTGTCCACGGTCTCAATATTGTGATTGAATACCTCGGGCCTTTCCCGGAGCACTGTCTCGATGAGATCCGCCCTCCCGGAGAAATCAGGGATGAGTACCTCGACGGTTGCCTCCGGCAGGAGTTTTCGAATTTCCCTGATCGTGCAGGCAAACGCGCCTGCTCCCTGATCCGGAAGATCGTCTCTGGTCACGGAGGTGATCACCACGTGCTTGAGGCCCATGGCGGCCGCGGCCTGGGCTACGCGCTCTCCCTCGCAAGGATCGGGCGGAGCTGGGGCGCCTTTGCGGATGGAGCAGAACCGGCATCCCCTGGTGCAGATATGGCCCAGGATAAGAAAGGCGGCCGTGGGTCTGGCAAAACACTCGGCGATATTGGGGCAGCGGGCTTCCTCACAGACCGATGCGAGGCCTGAAGCGCGCAGGCCGGTCTTGGTGAGGTGCAGCTCCTTGAGCCGCTTGTTCTTCTTTGCCCAGGAGGGGATCCTTTCCTGGCATGGGCGGGCACGCCCGCGGTCCTTCATGAGCTATTCCGCCTCACCCAGCATCCGGGCTATCTTGTTGCGTGTCTCCATGATGTGTTCCGAGATAATGTGCGTATCGGTTATCACAGGCATGAAATTGGTGTCTCCGGCCCAGCGGGGTACGATGTGAACATGGAGGTGCTCGGCGATCCCCGCGCCTGCCGCTGATCCGATGTTCATCCCCACGTTGAACCCATCGGGGTTCATGGCCTTGCGTGTGGCTGCAACGACTTCCTGCACCAGGGAGTTGATATCGCGGGACTCTTCTTCGCTGATCTCGGCAATGTCCCTCACGTGGCGGTAAGGCGCCACCAGGCAGTGGCCGGTCGCGTAAGGGAACCGGTTCATGATGACAAAGCTGCTCGTGCCTTTCTTGAGAATGAGCGGGTCATTGTTTTGCGGCGCGGCACAGAATACGCATGAGGGATCTTTCGGCCGGGTAATGTATTCACTGCGCCAAGGGGCCCACAGGGTGCTCATGGTAGTGTGTTTTTCTCCTCGTATTGTTTGATTCCTGCGCTGTTATACCCTCGGAGCTGTGGATTGTAAATCCAGAGTCTTGAAAAGGGCCGGCCGTCCCGCGGGGCTACAGATACTCATCGGAGTCTCCATAGACGTTTTTCACATCGTACACCACGCAGCCAGGCGCCTTGTATCTGTTGATGTCGATCCGTCTGAACTCGTCATGCGAAACAGCGACCATGATCCCTTCGTACTGGGGCTTGAGGTCCGCCTCCGAGGTGATGATGTCGAGCCCGTACTCGTGCTTCACCTCTCCCGGATCGGCAAAGGGGTCGAGGATATCGATATTACAGGCAAAGTCCCGGAGCTGGCTGATGATGTCGATGACCTTGGAATTTCTGATATCCGGGCAGTTTTCCTTGAAGGTGATCCCCATGACCAAGACATTGGAATCCGTGATCCGGTGGGACTTTTTCACCATCATCTTGATGAGCTGGGTTGCCACGTATCTTCCCATCCCGTCGTTCAGCCGCCTGCCGGCAAGGATGATCTGCGGGATATAGCCCATGCTCTCGGCCTTGTGGGTGAGGTAGTAGGGATCGACTCCGATGCAGTGCCCGCCCACCAATCCTGGCTCAAAGCTCAGGAAGTTCCACTTGGTGCGCGCGGCTTCGAGAACGTCTCTGGTCCGGATGCCCATGCGGGCGAATATCATGGAGAGCTCGTTGATGAAGGCAATATTGATGTCCCGCTGGGCGTTCTCGATCACCTTTGCCGCCTCCGCCACCCGTATGGAAGGAGCGCGGTGGGTTCCGGCCTGGACAATAGATGCATAGAGGGCGTCCACGATTTCGGCGATCTCCGGGGTCGAGCCCGAGGTCACCTTTTTGATGCTGGTGAGCCGGTGTTTTTTGTCTCCGGGATTTATGCGCTCGGGGCTGTATCCGCAGAAGAAATCTTGATTATAAATGAGCCCGGACACCCGTTCGATCACTGGTACGCAGTCTTCCTCGGTTGCCCCGGGATACACGGTGGACTCGTAGATCACGATATCGCCGGGAGATATCACCCGGCCCACGGTCTCGCTCGCCTTCAGGAGCAGGGTGATGTCCGGCCGGTTGAAGATGTCAATAGGGGTAGGAACCGTGACGATATAGGTGTTGCACGACTTGAGCCCGTTCTCATCGGTCGTATAGGTGAGAAATTGCGCTCGATCCAGCTCCTCCCGGTCCATCTCGTGCGTCCGGTCGAACGACGACCTCAGCTCGTCGATTCTCTTTTCATTGATATCGAACCCGATGGTGGGATATCTTTTTCCGAATTCAACGGCCAAAGGCAGTCCCACATAGCCAAGGCCGATAATGCCAATCCGGTGTTCCATGATCATCCTCCTCCCGCACTGCTGTTTGACAAGGAATTCCCATATCATATCTGTACGCGGCAGCGAAACGGATTTCTATGGGCAGAAGAGAAGCGCTGCTTCCCTGCATGAGCTCTCTAGGGCCTCGAGCCTCGCACCGGCGCTCTTCCACCAAGTTTTCGTTTGCTATTTATCTGCTTCTCCTTTAGGGTCATATGGTGTTCGTATGTGGGAAAACATCAGAGAACATGCAGTAAAAGGAGAACACGTATGTCCAGAATGAACGAGAAGGTTCGCGCCCTGTTCGAAAGTCAAGCCATTGTCGCCTTGGCTACCGCATCCGCGAATGGGGAACCCAATGTCGTCCCTATCGCAGCGAAAAAGGTGCTCGATGATGAGACTATCCTGATCTCGGACCAGTATTTTCGAAAAACCCTTGCCAATCTCAAGGAGAACCCGCAGGCCTCTCTCGCCTTCTGGGATCCTCGAACAGTCGAGGCATACCAGATCAAGGGTACGGTCACCATCGAGACCTCTGGCAGGATATTCGAGGAGACAGCGGCATGGATCGAAGAGATGGCCCGGAAAATCAATGCCCCCATGAAGTCCAAGGGGGCGATTGTGCTCAAGATCAAGGAGATTTACTCCAGCCGTCCCGGCCCTGATGCAGGGACCAGGATCGACTGATTCGGGCCCATCCCTCAAAGATCCAAGCCATCGATTGCCCCTGCTTTTTTACGTCCGGGAATCCACCACTTGCCGCATTCCCTGGGCGAAACCCTGATGCGAGGCTGATCCGGCCCGCCCTCTCTGCTTGACACCGTATCCCAAAAGACATAGACAGTGATGGAATATTTATTGATGGAATGGTCCGATCGGGGAAATCATGAGAGACAGAAACAGAATAGGTATATTCGACTCAGGCATCGGCGGGATCACTGTGCTCAAGGAGATTCTCTCCCTTGTGCCCGATTCCGATGTGGTGTACCTGGGCGATTGCGCGCGCCTGCCCTATGGGACGAAATCACCCCGGACCATCATCCGCTACAGCCTCCAGTGCGCACAGTTTCTCGCCTCCAAGAACATCGACATGCTGGTCGTGGCATGCAACACCGCAAGCTCGCATGCCCTGCCCGCGCTGGAAGAGGTCCTGAACATCCCGGTCATCGGGGTGGTGGACTCCGGGTCCCGGGCCGCGATCGATGCCGGCGGGAAGAGCATCGGGGTAATCGGGACCCCTTCCACCATCCGGAGCGGGGCCTATGAGCTTGCGATCCACGCCCTCGCTCCCGAGGTACGGATCCATTCCCGGGCCTGCCCGCTCTTTGTCCCTCTGGTGGAGGAGGGGTGGTGCGACGATGCGATAACCGAGCAGGTGGCGCACCGGTATCTCGATGAGCTCCTGCATCAGGGAATCGACACCCTTCTGCTCGGGTGCACCCATTATCCGATGCTGGAGAAGGTTCTCCAAAGGGTCGCGGGGGAGAGCGTGCGCATTGTGGATTCCGCTGTGTCAGCGGCCCGCGTCGTTGCCGGAATCCATGGGGCGCCTTCTCCTGCGGGCCGCGACAGGTCGGTGGTCTACTATCTCTCTGACGTCTCGGAGCGGTTCATCGAATTGGGAGAAGTTTTTCTGGGACGAAAAATGGAGTATGTATACGAAATCGATCTTTGTGTATGATGCTGTGCCATAAATCAGGAATGCGGGAATGATATCATGAACGGAAAAAAGCTTACACGAGTCCGGAACATGGGTTTTGTCGCCCACATCGACGCAGGCAAGACCACAGTGACCGAGCGTGTGCTCTACTATGCGGGCAAGATTCACCGCATGGGGGAGGTCCATGACGGCCAGGCGACCATGGACTGGTTGCCCCAGGAGCAGGAGCGGGGGATCACCATCTCCTCTGCAGTGACAACCTGTGCCTGGAACAATCATGTGATCCATGTCATCGACACCCCGGGACATGTGGATTTCACCATCGAGGTAGAGCGCTCCTTGAGGGTCCTGGACGGCGCAGTGATGATTTTGTGCGCAGTGGGAGGGGTTCAGGCCCAGACAGAGACAGTATGGCAGCAGTGCCGGAGATACCGGGTCCCCACTGTTGCCTTTATCAACAAGCTCGACCGGCTGGGAGCGGATTTTGATTCCGTGATCAGACAGATGAACGAGCGGCTCGAGGTCAAGACCCTGCTCCTCCAGATTCCCTACTTTGATGGCGATGTCTTCCGGGGTGTGGTGGATCTCGTCGAGTGGCGGCTGCTCGTCTGGGATGAAGACAGCCTGGGCGCGACCTTCCAGGTTCTGCCCGTACCCGACGATGCGCTGGAAGAGGCGGGTGCGGCACGGGACTCCTTGCTGGAGTCTCTCGCAGACTATGATGATGAGATCATGGAGCAATACCTGGCTTCAGAGGCCCCGGACGAGAAGAAAATCAAGGAGACCGTCCGGAGCGTCACCCTCGACAACAAGGCCGTGCCGGTGCTCTGCGGGTCGGCCCTGAAGAACAAGGGCATCCAGCCGCTGATCAACGCCATCATTGACTATCTCCCGTCGCCCCATGAGGTCAAGCCCATGATCGCCCACGAAAAGGACACCGGAAGGGGAGTGCCGGTGGAAATAACCACTGACGGCCCCCTGCTGGGATATGTGTTCAAGGTGTACATGGACGAAGGCAGAAGGATGGTCTATCTGAGACTCTATTCCGGGACCCTGCATGTGGGCGAGGATGTGTACAACACCACCCGCGGGACAAAGGAGAAGGTCGCCCGGCTCTTCGAGATGCACTCTCATGCAAGGCAGCGGATCGACAAGGCGATCGCCGGAGATATCGTGGCGGTCATGGGCCTGAAGAGTTCGGTGACCGGCGACACCATCTCTTCTCAGGAGGAATCCGTGGTGCTCGAGCCCATTGCGGTCCTCAAACCCGTGATCTCGGTGGCAATCGAGCCCAAGAGTTCGGACGCGGCCTCAAGGCTCGAACAGGGCATGCAGAAGATCATGGAGGAAGATCCTACCATCAAGGTGAGCGAAGACCCGGACACCGGCCAGGTGATCCTCGCCGGGATGGGCGAGTTGCATCTGGAGATCGCGGTGGAACGCTTCAAGTCAGCCTTTGGCGTCGACATCAACGTGGGCAAGCCCCAGGTGCTCTACTGCTCCACCATCGAACAGCCGGCGAGCGAGGAGAAGGTCTTTGAAAAGAAAATCGGCGAGACCGAGCACGCGGGGCACGTGCAGGTTTCGGTCAGGCCTAACAAGCGCGGCGAGGGCAATACCTTTGTCTTTGAGCAGGACACTCCCCAGGAGATGAGGAATCAGGTGTTCGCCGGGCTGAGAGAGGCCTGCCTGGCCGATCCCGTTTTCGGGTACGAGGCCGTGGATATCCAGGCGACAGTGGAGAAGGCAATGGTCAACGAGAAAACCACCCCGCAGGGGCTGAAGATAGCAACCCAGATGGCGGTGCAGGAGGCCATGGTCAAGGCAGGCGTCGTCAAGATGGAGCCGGTCATGGACATTGATGTGCTCTCTCCTGAGGAGTATGTGGGTGATGTGGTGGGAGACCTGAGCTCGCGCAGAGCGAGCATCGAGGGGGTGGTCATCAAGGGCAAGCGCCACCAGGTAAAGGCCCTGGTCCCCCTTTCCAGGACATTCGGCTACTCTACGGCTCTCCGGTCCCTCACCCGCGGAAGGGGGAGCTTCAGCATGATGTTCCACGGGTTTGACAAGGTGTGATGTTCTGTGGGAAAGAAGAGAGGAACGATTCACTCTGGAGCAGCGGGTACTGGAGTGGAAAGGTGCTTTCACCAGGAAGGAGCTTACATGCCTTCAGGCAGAGGTGGCGGATCTGATTTCCGGGCCGCGGGGTGATATGCCGGTCAAGGGTATGTTAAAACACTTGCCATGGGTGGCCCGGATACTGGCGCTTACCCTCTTTGCGTGGGTAGGTGCGGGCATGGTCGTCAATACGGTGGGGTATTTTCTCTACAGTTATCCCAGCCCCGCTCACACGCGCGCCATCCAGGAGTCTCGCAGCCAGGCGGGCTCGCAGGCCAAGACCGCGTACGATATCATCTCGGAAAGGGATCTCCTGAATGTCTTCAAAAATACCCCGGCATCGTTAAAGCAGCAGTCTGAAGAAGAGGATGTCGTCCGGCCCATTGCCGAGATGGGGCTGGCCCTGAAGGGAACCATTGCAGGGCCGAAAGAGATCGCCCGGGCAATTATCGAGGACCGCAAAGAGCAGAAGAGCTACAAGATCGGCGATGAGATCAAGGGGGCCACACTCCTGGCCATCTATCGCAACAAGGTTATCGTGGACGTGGGCGGCCAAGAGCAGATGCTCCTCATCGAGGATGTGGAGACCAAGGCAAAGGCCCCGGCCGCTGCTGCGGCCGGGCCGCGGCCGGCCCGACCGGCCAGGGTGCTCCCTGGGCCCGAAGAGGGCTCGGGGCTGACCAATGTCATGAAGAACCTGGACGAGTATATCGGAAAGGCCAGGGTGGTGCCGTATTTCAAAGGCGGCGAGCCCTACGGGTTCAGGGTGAGCAACCTGAGCAGCGACGCCATGATCTATGAACTCGGTGTCAGGTCCGGGGATGTCATCCGTTCCGTGAACGGGATTTCCATCCGCACACCGGAGGATGCCTTCAAAGCATACCAGCAGTTCCAGAACGAGTCCAGTGTCCAGGTGGAACTGGAGAGAAACGGAGAGCCGACCACGGTGACCGTGCCGCTTCGGTAGGGGGAACTTACCCGCCGGTGCACGTCATGGAGGTGGTGAATGGACGTTTACCATGTTTGAGGATTTTTTCGGGCTAACAGAAAACCCTTTCAATCTCACGCCCGACCCGAAGTTTCTCTTTCTTTCGGACGTCCACCAAGAGGCCCTGTCCCACCTGCAGTACGGGATCAATCAGCGCAAGGGCTTCGTGCTGATCACCGGAGAGGTGGGCACGGGCAAGACCACTCTGTGCCGCAGCCTGCTGGCCTCACTTTCCGGCAAGATACGGACCGCACTGATACTGAACCCCTCTCTGTCCGATGTTGAACTGCTGCAGGCCATCAACCAGGACTTCGGCATCAGCTCATCCTCAACCTCGCGCAAGGAACTGCTGGACCAGCTCTACGATTTTCTCATCCAGGTATTCATTCAGGGGGAGAATGCAGTGCTGATCATCGACGAGTGCCAGAACCTGACCCCTGGGGTCCTGGAGCAGATACGCCTGCTCTCCAACCTGGAGACCGAAAAGGAAAAACTCCTGCAGATCGTCATGATCGGCCAGCCCGAGCTGGCGCAGATGCTTCAGTCGCCGGGCTTGAGACAGATAAACGACCGTATCGTCCTGCGGTACCATCTGTGGCCCCTGAGCCGTCGAGAAATCAGGGACTACCTTCGTCACCGCCTGGAGGTCGCAGGCACAGCCCAGCGCGCCGTCTTTACTCTGAGCGCGTACAGGTTGATCCACCGGTATTCCCAGGGGCTTCCCCGGAGGGTGAATGCCATCGCCGAGCGGTCTCTCCTGATCGCATATCTCAAAGGCAGGAGGAGGATCACTCGGGCGATCGTTGCCGAGGCCCAGGAGGAACTCAAGGGCAACTACGGGGAGCCGGCAGGCCGCAGGGCGCTGTTTGTGCCGGTGTGCGTGATCACGGCTGTCGCAGCGGTCATGGCCGTGGTCTGGCCGAGCATCTTTTCCGAGCTGTCGGAATACATGGCTCCGACCATTGTTGCCACGGATCACGAGGTCCCCAAGGCAGATGACGGCGAGGAGATCATACCGCTGTCGCCCGATCAATACGTGATACCGGATTACGTGGGAGCTCTGGAGATACTCGCCACCGTCAAGGACGGTCTGGCCGGTCCTGAGGCGCTCAACCTCCATCCCGATCCCGGGCGCCTGAAGTTCATCACCAGGCCGTCGATCGCATCGGTTGAAAGGGGGTATGTGGTTCTGGTATACGCAGCAGACGACTTCGTGCGGGTACTCGGCAGAAACCGGGCCCTGGTCGAGATTCCCATGGGAGAATTCAGGTCCCTGTACAAGTGGAACATCATACTGACCTATGCAAAGGGGCCGGAAGATGTGTTCTACATCAGGGGGGATTCCGGCTACGACATAGAGAGAATGCAGCACATCCTGGCCGCTATGGGATACCCTGTGGCGCCGGACGGGTTCTACGATATCGCCACCGCTGCCGCGGTCGAACGGATGCAGGAGGATTTCGGCCTGAAGAGAGACGGAGTAGCAGGAGAAGAGACACTCGTAGTTTTTGATATGGTTGAAAAAGGGATGCAATGAGCTCCATTTACGATGCCCTCAAAAGGATACAGGGAGAAAGGCCTTCGCAGCTTTTCCCTTCCCCCCGCGGTGTGGAGTCGTCCTGGCGTGCGAGGCGATGGATGCTCATTACCGCGCTGTTGCTCTGCCTTGTGTGCGTCATAGGGGTCGCTACGACGGTCGTGTTTGTCCAAAGGGGCCACGAACCGGCCGGCAAGGAGCCGGCACGTGGCGGATATCAGGAGTATGGCGGCAGCAGGGACATCCCTGGAGCCCGGATGGACGGCCCGAGGAACGGATCCGATGAGGCCGGCAAGGCCCGGGAGGCAGCGGCGGCATCCTTGATCGGACCCGCAGCCGGGGATGATGTGGATGGGTACATCAACCAGGGAGAACAGCATTACATGGCACAGGAATACGACAAGGCGCTGGCAGTTTACACGCAGGCGATGCGGTTTTCCAGAAGGGAACCCCGGCTCCTGAACAATATCGGGATCGTCATGCTCGCGAGAGGAGAGCCGGAAAAGGCCGTCAACTATTTCAGGCAGGCGAAATCTCTGTCCAGGGAATCCGTGGAGCCCGTGTACAACCTGGCATGCGCTTATGCGCGGATGGGCGACGAAAACCAGGCCATCTCATATCTGAAAACCGCGTGCACCATGAATCCGGAGGCCCGGGACTGGGCCGTCCGGGACCCCGACCTGCTGAACCTGGAGGGTACGGCGGATTTTGATGAAATCGTGGGTGCGCAGTAGCACACAAGGGGGAAGAATGAGAACTCGAAACATTCTGGTCATCACCATATTGATTCTCATGCTCGGCTCTTCCGGAGTATGGGGAGCGAGGCTGATGCAGGGGCAGGTCCCCGGGCAGCCCGAGGGCGGGAGCAGGCCCGGAATCCAGGCACCGGCCGCCCCCGTGCCGCAGAAGCCGCCGGCCCCGATAATCGGCACCCAAGGGGAAGACGCCGGGGAAGTGCTTTTGCCGTCTCCCCCTGTGCAGAATCACTCCGAGAGGATAGGTCCGGATGCGGCCGGCCGGCCGCCGGCTTCGCCACCTGCACCGGCGAAGACCGGTCCGCAGGGAAGCACAGGAACCGCGGGGACAGGCGAAGCCGCGCAGGACGGCAAACAGTATGTCACCATGGATTTCGACGGCGTGGACATCAAGGTCTTCATCAAATTCATCGCGGACATCACGGGTAAAAACTTCATCCTCGATGACAAGGTTTCCGGCAGGGTCACGGTCATATCGCCCCGAAAGATGTCTCTGGACGAGGCATACCAGGTCTTCTTGAGTGTGCTGGAGGTAAACGGCTTCGGCACGGTCACCAACGGGGAGGTGACCAAGATCGTCAGGGCCGCCGATGCCATCACCCGGAGCCTGGACACGGTCACGGATTCTCCGAAGAAGCGGGAGGACATCCTGGTCACCCAGATCATCCAGCTCAAGCACGTGGACGCCAATGACATGAAGGCCCTCTTCACCCCGCTCATGACCAGAGGCAGCTCGCAGCTGCTGGCCTATCCCCAGAGCAACGTCCTCATTGTCACGGACACGCGCTCCAATATCAAGAAGATCACCGAGATCCTCGAGATCATCGACAAGTCCGGGTTCGGGGAAGAGTTCCGGATCTTCTCGCTCACCTATGCCTCTGCGGCCGACCTGAGCGCAAAGCTGCGGGACATTCTCTCCGAGGACCGGGCCGACCGGGCGCAGCGAATCCGGAGCGCCAGGACCCAGACAGCTGTTTCCCAACGGGGCACCGCACGGATCATCCCCTACGAGCGGACCAACTCCCTCATCGTGCTGGCATCCGCCATTGATATGGCGGAGATC
>JALNWY010000090.1 GCA_023230665.1 Deltaproteobacteria bacterium | reverse complement strand
TGACATCTCCCTGGCGGAGATGGCCGCTGTTCTTCCCAGGACAAAAGATGCGTTCAGCGGCATCCATGGGGTGGGCAAGTACAAAATCGAGCGCTACGGCCCGTATTTCCTCGACGAGATCAGACGCTTCGGGGGCAGCGGTTAAAGATCCGCGAGCTCCAAGTCCGGCCTTTTGAGGGATGGCCGGAAAAGGCCTGGGCCTGCCGGAATCACCGGCGCTATCGAACATTCCGCTCTCACTGCTCAGGGACATGAAGTCAATCCGGGCGATATCGAGAGATGATCCGTAAAGGCTGAGAAATCAAAACCGTTCAAAGGCATGTGCTGCCGCTTGGAAAACAATCGGCTAAAACGCTCCAGCGCAGTAATCTCTGCAACGAAAAAAGACCTCGAAAAATCAACTGACGCTGCCCAAGGAAATTGCTGACAGATTCCCTGGAACAGACCTGTTCGATGCAGAAGTTGATAACAATCGGATAGTGCTTGTTCCTGTTAAGATGACTCCAATCTCTGCTACGTTTGGGAGCATAAGGGACAAAATGAGCAAGCTTGGCATAAGTGAAGCAGACAGATCGGAAGCAATTAGCAGGGCAAGGCAGAAAAAGAAATGAGCCGAGTCGTTCTCGATACAAACATTCTCGTCTCAGCTCTTCTCCTCAATGTCCTGAACCTGTTCTTGATGCTCTCCTACCCCGAGGAGCTTGATCAGGAGATAAACAAGAGCGGCAGCCTCAGAGAGAGCTTCCTCTCGGTCTGGAAAAACCTGGTGTTCACCTTGAGGGGACAGGGAGCGTTGAGAGCCACAACGAATGTCTGCATCTATGACGGGTTTTACAATGCCGTGAAAGATTTCCTGCAGCCCATCGTGAAGACACTGGCCCTGACCATGCCCCTGCTGCTCACGCTGCAAGCCAAGCAGCGCTCGGCCGTGCTGGTGGGTATCGTCTACTTTTTCATCTACCTGATGACCTCATGGGCCAGCCGGTGTTCAGGTGCATTCGCATCCTGCTTCAAGACGTTGACTACGCCCCAGAACCTCACCATGCTTGCCGGCTTCGGTCTCGGCATCCTCTGCAGCCTTGCCTATTATTTCCGTTACAGCTCTGCTGCTGTCGTTCTTTTCACGGTCATTTCCGTCATTCAGAACCTGAGATCACCCATGAGCGTTACCTATGTGAGCGATACGGTTCCCTGCGAGGTCTTGGCTACCTCCCTGTCTGTACGATCATTGATAACGGCCTTCTACACTGCCATCATGGCGCTTGTAATCGGTCTCTTGGCAGATCATCTCGGTCTGGGGCAAGCATTGATGGTTCTCTCCTTCGGGCTGACCGTGTTCTCTCCACTGTACCTGGTCAGCATGGAGAAACATACCTTTGAATGTGAAAAAAATCGAATCTCCTGATCTCTAATTTATCTGATCATACGCATTATGATCATTTTAAGGAAAAGCGGCAAAAGCAAGAGCAGAATATGCAGCTCCGCCAGGATGCTTGGATACAGGTACTTCTGGAAGCTGTCGCTCGGTTCGCGGCGAAGGCTTCTCAACCGAGGAAGCCACCTAGGGACACGCCGGGTGAACTCAACATACCCCTGTCCGTATTTCTCTTTCAAGTGAGATTCTTCATAGAGCACGGTCATGTGATAGGTGAACGCACACGCCAGAATCATGGCGGGGATAAACCACAACAGCCCGGTCAAGACCGTCAGGCTGGCAAGGATAAGAGTATTGCCGATATAGATCGGATTGCGTACATAGACATAAGGGCCTGTAAGGGTCAGTTTCTTCTTGTGCTCTTTCAGGCGATAGTGCAGGTGCGTCTGCGCCCAGATCCTTAAAAGCAGCCCAAGACCGAACAGGAAGCTCCCAAGCGGAATAATGACCACATGATTGTCAAACTTGCCTGAAAAACGAAAAACAATAAAGAGGTAAAAAGGAACGAGCAGAGCCCCGCGGAGCCTGTACCAGATTTTGCGTGAATTGTTCATGTTGTACTCCTTGCTTAGTTAAAGGACTGAATGGGGAATCCGGTCGGGCCTTTTTCGACAGCGTCTCACGATAAGCGCGAGACTGTTACCTTTATCGGGGGCAATATCAGCACAGTAGGAATTCTGGAACACCCTCAAATTCTTTTCGATAAAATCCAATTCGTCAGATGTGCAGACCATGAGCCGAGCCAAGTCATAGATCTTCAGATTGCCAATGAACCTCGACATTCTCGTAATTGAGAGATCATGGATAACTTTATTCAGAACTTCCACATTGCATACCCAAAAGGACTGTTCTGGTCTTGAGAAATAGGTCTAGGAAGCTGACTCCACCATCTGGAAACATTCTCAGCTCTGGCAATGAGAACTATTTTACCCCGATTACGATTGATAAGATCGGTAGCGGATTGAAGGGTCAGTGATCTCCTCAATGCATCTCGATAACCCAATCCATATTCAAGCTCCCCAAGATATCCCAGCACGTATAAATCACTTCGCTTAAAGTACAGGCAGACAGCGCTGACCGAGTTTTTATCGGAGATGATAATATCCCCATCAGTGATTTCTTGCCCATGTTCTTCCAAAAATACACCCGGCGATTTTGCATCGATGACTTGGTCAGGAATGGTGTAATGAATAATGAAGAAGAGAAGAAGCGGCGACATGCCGAAAATCAGTGCCTTTTCTTTTCCCCTCGCACTCTGGGAAGCCCAGAGGCAGAACAGTAAAGAGAAAACAAGGCCGTTGATCAACATCACAGCCTTCCAAGTCTGGGTATATACCCCGAATCCGTTGAACCCATGAAACTGAACGAACAGGAACGCAACCAGGATCAGGCCGAAAAGCACGGCACTGACTGCAATGCCTCCCTGAAAAAGCCTGTCCCGCGAGGTCTTATCAAGGATATGCGAAAGCCCAAAGGCAACGAGAACGGCAAAAGGAGGAAAACAGGGCAGAATATAGGTGAGGATCTTTCCTTTTGAGAGGGAGAAGAATAAAAAAGGCATTACGAGCCAGCAGAAACAATATCTTAGTAATCTTCCTTCATCCCCCGTTTGAGACAGCCGTGCCTTCAATCCCGGTATTGTCGCCGGGATCATGGAGCTCCAAGGGAAGAACAAAGCTGGTGCAGCCAATGTGAAAAACCAAAAAGATCGTTTGTGCTGTGCATTGTCGGCCATAAAGCGACGGATATGCTCGTTCCAGATGAAGAATCGCCAGAAATCTGGCTCCCTTTGGTGGATTGCCACACCCCATGGCAATACCACGAGTACAGCAACAATGAACGGCAGCCAGCTCAATCGGAATATGTCCGAATACCGGCGTTGCCATGCCAGATAGGGAACCAGCACCAACCACGGGATGACAAAGGCGAGGAAGCCCTTTGTCAGAAAGGCCAGGCCACATGACAATCCGGCAAGCAGGAGAAAACCCTTTTGTTTCCTGGAACCGGGCTTTTCTTCAACAGCGAAATAAAAGGCAGCGATAGATGCGGTCAGGAAAAGAGAAAACAGATTGTCCAGGACAGCGGTATTGCCCACACCGAATATCTCAAAACAGGATAAAAAGATGAGACAGGCCAATACTGCCGGGAAGTAATCTTCGTCCTTGGAACGTAACACTCGCCTGGCCAGGATGTATATCAGCAAGGCTGACAGCCCGACAGCCAGGGCGGACGGAAAGCGGACAGCGAAACTGTTCTCTCCGAAAAGCAGGAGCGACCCTGCATGCACCCAATAGCCCAACACGGGTTTTTCAAAATACCTCAAACCGTTGAGATGGGGGACCACCCAGTCCCAATTCGCGATCATCTCACGAGGAATCTCGGCATAGCGGGTTTCATCCGGAACAGTGAGATCGAGGGTTCCGAGCGGCAGGATGTAGGAAAGCAGGTAGAACGACAGCAGCAATGCGATATATCCTATCTTGGAATTCATTGGCTTGTGTATTTTTAGATTCCTGATCATTCCCCCGATATCCTGTTCTCAATGGTTGTATTTCATTCCTTGCGTGGTCTCCGGAATGTTGTCGTGGATAAAAGTCTTCCAGTGTCTGTTGTCAAGTCTTCGTGTAAATCGACCTGCCGAATACCTGATCATGTTTTGTATCCGGATTGGTGCTTGTATGACCGATGCCTGGAATGAGGAGGAGAAAAACAATGGTGATTGAGGTTATTATCAGTAATCTTAGAATTATGAGAGTTATAGATCTGGATAAGCTTTCATTCATAGATGATCTATATAGCGATACATGTGTTACTTGCAGATGAACGGGATGTTACCTGTTTGTAAGGTTACGTTAGGATGAAGCTTCATAAGGCTTCGTGAGATATCAAACGAGAAGAGAATCCCTTTCATTTCTCATTCGATGTGAAGACAGTTTTCTACAACTTCATTAATAAGGATAGGTGCGTGGGTCTCTGGACAAACGAACCGGCACTTGCGTGGTATGGTGCTTAGAGAAGGTGACTCGCCATTTTAAGCAGTAGTGCGACCTGAGCAAAGAGGGAGGATAACGGTGAAGATGCTTCCTTTGCCGGGGGAACTTTCTGCCTTGATCTTTCCGCCGTGCGCGTGCACAATGGCCTGCACATGGCTTAAGCCAAGACCGTTGCCCGGTGTAGTCCGGCTCTGGTCTCCGCGGTAAAATCGCTCGAAAATCCGCGGCAGGTCTTGCTCAGGTATGCCGATGCCGTCATCCGTAACAGAGATGATTGTATGGGATCGGTCGGCAGCAAGCCCCAATGTGACACTGCGTCCGTTGGGTGTGAATTTAATCGCATTGTCCAGTAGATTCGATATCATGCGCTGAAGCTGCGAAAGATCTCCCCGCACAATGAGCGGCTCAGTTGTTATATTCGTCCGGAGGAATACCCCCTTGTATTCTGCAATTGTTCTGAAAACCTCGTATGCTTTTTTCATGAGCCTTCTCATATCCACATTGCTGAGCTCCTTGCCCCTGACTCCTGCCTCGGTCATGGCTATGTCGAGCATGACGTTGATCATGCTCACAAGGCCATCGCTTTCTTCGACAATAATCCCTGCCATCTCGCGGTATTCATCGATATTCTGCAAACCGGTCATGGTTGTCTCGGCAATACCTCTGATCCTTGTCAAGGGGCTCCTGAGGTCATGGGCGATATTGTTTGTCACATCCTTCAACTCGGTAACCGCTTCCTGGATACGCTCGAGCATATCGTTGAACGTCCGCGCAAGGTTGTCTATCTCTTCGCCTTCATCCCCCAGCGGCACGCGACTGGTAAGATCACTCTTGCCGATCCCTTCAGCTATCCTCGTTACCCTCTCCACCCCGGACATCGCCCGCCTGGCCATAAACCATCCCATAGTGCTGCAGGATATCAACAAGACAATGACTGATGTAGCTGCTATCCGGTTGAAGACTCCTATAAGCTCTTCGTCGTCATGCATGGAGCTGCCTAGTTGAAGGATATATCCTTGTGTAATCCTTTTAGAGATCACCCGCACATGGTGTTCGCCATTCCCGGGTATCCGGAGGGTTTCAAACATGGCTTCATCCATTGATAGCTTCTCCATCCCTTCAGGTGCAGGGACATTTCCCCATGTACTCATATCCGAAGATTCAATCACTTCTTTTTGAAGATCCATCAGTCGGATGAAGATTCTATCCTTACCCTCGGATTCTATTTCAAGTTCAATCTGATTTTTGAGGCCGTTGATACCCTGGGCTTTGTACGAGATCTCAAACTCAATAATCTCATTCGCCAAGCCTTCGTCCATCCGCATAACGAGGTTTTTGCTGAGAGTGATATAGGTAATTCCGAAAACCACCAGGAGCAGCATTGTGAATAGGATGACATACCAGAGGGTAAGTCGGAAGGTAACGGTATTAAAGATCCCAGGTGCGCTCTTCAAGAACATAACCGACCCCGCGTATGGTGTGAATTAATTTCTTTTCGAACCTGCGATCGATTTTGTCTCGAAGACGGCATATAGCCGTTTCGACCACATTGGTCTGGGGATCAAAGTTATAATCCCAGACATGCTCAATAATCATGGTTTTGGATAAGGCATTCCCTGCGTTTCTCATGAGGTATTCTAGAAGCGAGAATTCGAGCGCCTGCAACTCGATCAATTCGTCTGCTCGAAACACTTTCCTTTTCATCAGATCCATGGTGAGGTCGGCAATGGTAAGACTTGTTGTTTCCATTATCGAAGACGATCTGCGTAGGTGCGCCTGGATCCGCGCCAGGAGTTCGGAGAAAGCAAAGGGCTTGATCATGTAGTCGTCACCGCCCTTCTGGAGTCCCTTCACACGGTCATCGACCGTGCCTTTGGCGCTGAGCACGATGACCGGGAACGATACTTTGTTCTGGCGGATTTTTTCTATGAGGGTCAGCCCGTCAAGCCCCGGAAGCATGATGTCTACAATGGCGACATCAAAAGATTCGGTCAGAGCCAGCGACAACCCGGATTCGCCGTCGGATGCATGCTCAACGACAAAGCCGGCCTGCCTCAAGCCCTTGACGATGAATAAGGCCGTCCTCTGATCATCCTCGACAAGTAAGCATCTCATATGTGTCTCCTCAGTCTCCTTCAAGTTCCTTCGCACCGTTATGGCTCACACAGTCAATCGCCATGATCAGAACCTGATGCCTTTGATTTGGGGAGTACTACTTAAAACATAGGCAAGGCGTGCAGTTTTACGGCCTCCAACACCCATTTTCCTCTCGAACAATATCTTCACCTCTGCCTGATGCTGCAATGACCTCAGCACCTTGTCATTCTTATCAACCCAGACATACATCCCATCGCTTCTGATATCTCGGGCCTCTCTGGCCATTGGATATCTTTTCCCGGAAACCATAGGAAGAACACCCTCCATTATCTCGTCAGGTTCCAGGATGGTGATTTCTTCCTGCGCCGATATGGTCAAGGCTTGCCGAGCAAAGGCAAGGTAGTCCTGATGAGGTTTCATATAATCGAAATATATGCACGAACCGGCGCCAAGCGCTATGCTCATGATCAGAACAAGGGACAGAGCTTTGAGCTCATTTATCCCAAACATGATGACATAGGCCAGAAAAGAGACGGCAAGCGTTCCCAGAATTGCACCGTACACCGGCAGGCCGAGGAAGATTCCGGCAAACGGGATGAAGCAAGCGAGAACGGCTATGCCCCAGGTTGCCTTGAGAAGCGTCTCCTCCCATTTCATGTGCTGGGCCTTTGATAGCCACCATGCTGTCATGCACGCGGCAGCAGAAAATAGAGGCACCAGATATACCCCCCGTTTTGTAGAGGAAATGGTCAGGAGGATGATAGGGCCGACAAGCCAGCTCACGTATGGATTGTGCCTGTATTCCTTCAAGGCGGCGATGAGCGCAGGAATAAAAAGCAGGGTCCAGGGCAAAAAACCCAGAGGAAAACGCGTAAAGTAAAAGAAAAATCCGTTCTGGTGCCCAAGAGCTGCACCTTCCGGTGCGCCTGTAAAGCGCATGATGTTGTTTACCACGATAATTTCCCTGACAAAGGCCCACCCCCCACGGTCCCAGAGTACAACTATCCAGGGCAGGATAATGATTCCAGCGCAGGCAAGAATAATATGAGGTCTGGTTTTCCAGAGAAGGGTGATATCTCTCCTGCAGAGGGTATCCGCAATAACGGCAGATGCAATTATGGCAGGCCCGACAAACCCTTTAGCCATGAAGGAAATACCTATAGCTACGCCCAGAAGGGCCGAATCCCTGATTCTGAAAGATTTCATGATTTTTAAATAGGCATACATTGCCAGTGCAACTCCGAACACAAGTGCATTGTCCACCTGTATCCACCGGGATAGTTTGAAGAAGTCCCCTGAACTCGCCAGGATGCCTGCGGCAATGAGCCCTACAATGCTGCCGTTCTGCAATGATGCTGCGGAATAAGTTATGAATAGTGTTAGGGCAGCGAACAGAAGCGATATAAGCCGGTACGGGATGTCCTTGTCCACTCCGAGCAAGGACCCGGATACTGCAGCCATTGCATAGTACAAAGGCGGCTTCTCAAGGAAAGGGATGCCGTTCAGGTGCGGCACCACAAAGTCACGGGTGCGTGCCATTTCGGCACAGATACCTGCTTCACGGGGTTCATCCGGTCTCCACAGGCCATGGTTGATGCCGGGAATGAGGAGAAGAGAAAGACAAAAAAAGGTAACGATCATCCACGTCTTGATTCGTGATGCGGACATTGAAAGAGTACCCTCCAGATGATTTTTTTATATGTGATTATTTTTTATATCCTGAAGTAATCCGATGATTACATTT
This sequence comes from Deltaproteobacteria bacterium, assembly GCA_023230665.1. Classification (GTDB taxonomy): domain Bacteria; phylum Desulfobacterota; class Desulfomonilia; order UBA1062; family UBA1062; genus Phosphitivorax. The sequence goes on along the minus strand of JALNWY010000090.1, from coordinate 3,389 downwards.
TGGTAAGGCTCCCTTGAATGTTAGTATGCCCTGACACTCTTATCGCTGGATGAGAATCCCTTGCCGTGCATTGAGAGTCCTCTGACTATTCGTGTAAGCATAGACCCCGCATCAAAAACGGTCATACAGCACATTTAAAGGCACGATTCGGAAGATGGCCCATGGTAAGGCCTCTGGTCGGCAACGATGTCCTATCGATGTCATGCACGATATCGCACAGTCTTCTGACTGTATACCCAAGGGAAGCCGCCTTATCGAGGATAACTTCGAAGTCATTGCCGAACCTGCCGCCTTCGACCTCGGTGTGGACAGGAAGCACCTGCGGGATCTTGCTGTCTGCATTCCGGTCGAGAGCGTCGATGACCCCTCTCGTGCCTGCTTCTTCAATACAGGGGAGGTTTGAAGGGAGTTCGAGGAGGCCGTTTTCCTCGAATATAAAGGGTTCCCGTGCTCTGGTGCAACTCAAGTAGGAAAAACCGTAGTTCTTGACCAGGTGCAAGACCCGTGTATCGATGTTCCACCCAGGGGCACCAAAGGCAAGAGGCTTTTCTCCTGTTATCGAGGCGAATGATTCCACCATGGAATCGAGCCATCTTTTGACAGATCCTGTTCGCATGAAGGGGAGCCAGTCCTGCCACAGGCGGTGGTCCCATGCATGGCAGGCTCCCTCATGGCCTGATGCCGTGATCTCTCTGATCCTCTCAGGAAAAGCGCAACCTATCATGGGGGCCTTCAGGAGGGTCCCATACAGGGCAGTTTTGATACCATAGGTCGAAACAGCGTTGGCACGGAGCATCTTATAGGCAAACCTGGGCCTTAAGAGCTGGAGAACCGCAAGTCCTGAGCGATCGGGGCCCATGCTCAAGAAAAAGCTTGCCTTCAATCCCTTTCTGCCCAGGGTCTCCAAGAGCTTTGGCAAGCCCTCTTCCATGCCCTGTCGAGTGTCGATATCTACCTTGAGAGCGAGTACGGACATATATTATAAACCCACCTCCTTGAGGAAGCTCTCCAAGGTGAGTTTCAATGCCGTGTCGAGTGGCGTCTTGGGTTGCCAGCCGAGGATTTCTTTTGCGTTATTGATGGATGGAACCCTCGTGTTGATATCCTGGTAATTTTCTCCATAAAAGCTCTGCGACTCCTTCACGACCACCCGGGGATTGAACCTGTCTTCGCTGTAACACGGATGCTCTTTGAACAGGGTGATGAGCTTGTCCGCAAGGGCCTTGATGGTGCAGTTGTTTTCCGGATTGCCGATATTGAAGATCCGGCCGGCAGCACGATTTCCCTTGTTTTCAATGATCTTCATGAGTGCGCCGATGCCGTCATCGATATAGGTGAAAGACCTGCTCTGTTTTCCGCCATCCACTAACACGATCGGCTCGTTACTCACCAGGGCTGCAATAAACTGGGTTACCACGCGGGAAGAGCCTTCCTTGGCTGTCTCAAGCGAATCGAGCCGTGCGCCTATCCAGTTAAAGGGCCGGAAGATGGTGAAGTTGAGGTTGCCCCTATTCCCATAAGCCCAGATCACCCTGTCGAGGAGTTGCTTTGAACAGGAATAGATCCAGCGCTCCTTGTGGATGGGTCCCAGCACCAGGTTCGATTCATACTCGCCAAAAACGGAATCGGTGCACATCCCATAGACCTCGGAGGTAGAGGGAAAAATCACCCGCTTCTTATACTTGACGCACTGTCTGACGATTCGCAAATTCTCTTCGAAATCAAGTTCGAACACGCCCAATGGATTTTCAATATACGTTTTCGGGGTTGCTATGGCTACCAGAGGGAGAACTACATCACACTTCTTGATGTGGTACTCGATCCATTCCTTGTTGATGGCAATGTCTCCTTCCACAAAGTGGAATCGCTTATTGTTGATGCTGCCGTTGAGTTTATCCTTGCCGAGATCCATCCCAAAGATGTCCCAATCGGTTTGCTTCAAAATCCTTTCGCTCAAATGCGATCCGATAAAACCATTGACGCCTAAGATAAGAATCTTCATTCCATGTACTCTCCATGGTGTGATTTGAAATATCCTATTATTTCAGAGCCCTTGAACACTTTGCCGTCTTTCTCAATATCGAGAGGGGCAAGCACGCCTTTGCCTGTTCCGATCAGGATCTCCCCGTTCCGAAACGTTATCTCGCCTTCATGCAGCGCAATATCCTCCCGGCACACGGCCCGCCAGAATGTAATCTGCTCACCGTACAGGAAGGCAAAAGCACCTGGATATGGGCGTGTTACCCCGCGTATAAGGTTGCATATTTCAACTGCGCTCATGCTCCAGGATATACGGCCGTCTTCAGGTCTTCTCCCCCCGAAATAGGAGCCTTTGGTCAAATCCTGGGGTGTTTTGGGAAAACGACCCTGCGCAATATGCGGGAGGATCTCGTCAAGCATGAGGCCGGCAGCTTCTTCGAGTTTGCCAAAGAGGCTTAAGGCCGTATCATCATCAGCTATCTGAATCTGCTTCTGGATCACTATGTCTCCTGCGTCGGGTTTATCGACCATCTCATGCAGGGTGACCCCGGTCGTCTTCTCGCCTTTGATGATCACCCAGTTCACTGGACACCTCCCCCGGTAAGCCGGCAGCAACGAGCCGTGCAGGTTGTGGGCGCCGAGAGGAGGGATATTCAGGATGTCTCGGCCGATCATTAAGCGGTAATAGAAGCTGAAAATAATGTCCGGCTCAATCGCACGTAACCGTTCGATCCACTCACCGGTATTGGGATTCTCGGGTGTGACGTACTCCAGGCCTTTATTCTTACACATTTCAGCAACGGAGCCGAACCAAATGTTCTCGCCCACACTGTCTTCGTGGGTGAATACCAGAGGGATCTCAAAACCATGGGAGAGAAGCCTGTCGATGCCCAGCACTCCCATGTTGTGGTAGGCAAACACCACTGCCCTCATCTAGTAGATCCTCCTAATCGTGTATGCTGGTCTGTGCTTTACCTCGCGGTAAATCCTGCCTACATACTCGCCCATGATGCCGAAAGCGAAAAACTGGGCTCCGATGAAGAGGAAGAGGACGGCGAACAGGGTAAACACACCCTGCGCTGCCCACAATGCTCCGAAATAGAGCCTCGCCACTACGAGGAACACGCCGAACCCGAAGCCGAAAACCGCCAGGAACGTCCCGAGATAGAGCATGAGCTTCAACGGGAACTCGGTGAACGAGGTAATGAGGTCGAAGTGCAGAGTAATGAGTTTGGTAAGGGAATACTTCGACTCACCCGCGAAACGTTCGGAATGGCCCACCTCGATTTCGGTGATGCGCTTGGCGAATGTGATTGCCAGAGCCGGGATAAAGGTGGAATGTTCGCGGCTGTTCAGCATGTATACAACCACGCTTCTACGGTAAGCCCTGAGCATACAGCCCCAGTCGT
>JALNWY010000089.1 GCA_023230665.1 Deltaproteobacteria bacterium | reverse complement strand
AGTGGAGAGCGACCCGCCCGGCAATGCAGAACAGGATCTCACCCAGGGTCTCTATCTCCTGACCCCGCTCAGTACCGTCCACACGGGACCTTCGTGCAGAAGGGCCGCCTTTTTGAACCCCGCATCACGCATCATCTGCAGGTATTCGTCCCGCGAATGTCCGCGAACCCCGCCCATGACACCCGCAATCTGCTCGACAAAGAGCGAGAGCCAGCTCTGCCTGCGATAGTAGGCGGCTGCAGCAAAGATCCCTCCCGACTTCACCACCCTCCCTGCCTCCCTGAGCGCTTTTCCGGGATCGGGAAACAGATGCAGGGCACCGCCGCACAGTGCAGCGTCCACGGCACCATCCTCCAGGGGGAGGTCTTGGGCGTTTCCATGGATCAGAAGGCTGTCGTGTGAACCCTGTGCATCAAAACGCCTGCCAGCCAAGCCGAGCATGGGAAGCGAGAGGTCGAGCCCGATGACAAAGCTGCCCGGAAACCGCTTTGCTATCCTCCTGCCATAAATCCCGGTTCCGCAGGCGAGATCGAGCACGGTGGCGCCCGGCTCGAGTCTGAGTGCATGGAGGATCGTCCCGGCCTCCTCGTCGAATGTCAGGCCCATGAACATCTGGAGCAGCGGGTTCCTTCTCCACAGCAGACTGTCGTAAATCGGGACCACCAGACTCGACTCCATGATATGCTGAGGGAGTGACAGGGGGAAATCCCTTTCCGGCAGGAGATCGACGAGCCTTCCCTCACAAGGATACCGGGCATCGCATACCGGGCACAAGGCCGAGCTCTCCGGGGCGGCTTCGAGGGTTCCCTGCCTGCACCGGGGGCAGATCAGCCTGACCCTGCGGAACACGTCTTTCCTTTCTTCCATGTATCCCCCATATCCGGTGTTTTTGATCCGCTGCCTAGCGAAATGTCCATCAAACGATGAGCAGGCTCCTGCATGATCCTGATAGTAAAGAGCCGGATGTGGTGAGGCAAGGGCTGATCGACCAACGGCACAGACCTTTGAACAGGGAATTCGGGCGCATCACCGGCACCCTGGCCCGGGCGCTACAGAAGCGCCTCTACTGCGCTGAGAAGCTCCTGGCGGCGGATGGGTTTTTTCAGCTCGCAGAGGGTATCGAGGTTCTTCACCACCTTGAGATAATACTCGGGCGCGATGTGGTCGCCTCCGGATATGGCGATGATCTTGACGTCCGGGGTTATCAGCCTCAGCTCCATGATGGTCTCCATCCCGCTCATCCCGGGCATCACGATATCCGTGATCACCAGATCAGCCCCCTTCTCCTGGAAGAGCCGCACCCCCTCGTACCCGTCACCGGCATCGAGGACCAGATGACCCTCGCGTTCGAGCATCAGGCCATAGAGGGCCCTGACATCTCTATCGTCATCTATGATCAGTATACGAGCCAATACCGCCCTCCCTCTTTTCTCTAAAACCCCGATCACCGGTTGTCGGAAGCGACCCCCCGCCGTGATGCAGCTTGATCGAAAAGGGGCTTGAAAAAAATGTGCCCGGCTCTGTGTAAAGAGCCGGGCCAAATAAGTGGCGTCATTTTTTTGTTCTTTTACCCGGTCTCGTGCTGCGGCTTTCAAACGGGCGACCGGAATATTCCCTGTATATATTTCCGCTCTCCAGCTTCTCTTTGGTGTTCAGCGGGCCATGGGCCGGTCGAGGTTCACCGGGGAAAAGCCCGATGAAAAAATCCCGGAAGCATGGAAGAGATTATGTGCAGGGTCTTCCTGCTTTCAACTTCCTGCCGGGGTGTTTCTCTCCTTTATTTATTATCACAGATGCAATAAACAGTGCGGATACCAAAAGCAATGAGCGTGCCATGAAACAGACTTTTCCCCGGCTGGTGAATTCCCTTCTCTTTTCTCCGGGTGGGCAACAGCCGGACATGGAGCGGTTACAATATTGTAACAACCGTGAACAAAAAGCGAGCACGCCGGCAGCCCCAAGCAGGACCCTGCATCTCTCCATGCTCCTTGCTGGATGAGGGGCATTGCATGGGCCGCAAATATCCTCTATGATTTTCCCCGCCATGTTTCTCCCGACCACGCGCGAAGAGATGAATGCCCTGGGATGGGACCGGCTGGATGTGATCCTGGTCTCGGGCGACAGCTATATCGACCATCCCTGCACGGGCGCGGCCCTGATCGGACACGTGCTGCTGAACGCAGGCTTCAGAACAGGGGTCGTGGCTCAGCCGGACATTGCAAGTCCCGCAGACATCACCCGGCTGGGGGAGCCTGCACTCTTCTGGGGAGTGACCGGGGGCAGCGTGGACTCCCTGGTCGCCAACTACACGGCCTCTGGAAAACGGCGCAAAAGCGACGACCATACCCCGGGAGGCGTCAACAGCCGCAGGCCCGACCGCGCGCTCATCGTATATACGAACCTCATCCGGCGCTTCTTCAAGAAGACCTGTCCCGTGGTTCTGGGCGGGATCGAGGCAAGCACCCGGCGAATCGCCCACTACGACTGGCGCTCCGACAGCATCCGCAAGTCTGTTCTCTTTGACGCCAAGGCCGACTACCTGGTGTACGGCATGGGTGAACGGGCCGTGCTCGACCTTGCCCGGTGCCTCTCGACCGGAGAGGACGTGCGGAAGATCCGCGGGATCTGTTACGCAGCCGGGGAGAAGCCGCTCTCCTGCATCGAGCTGCCTTCCCATGCCGAGGCTGCCCGCGACAAGAACGCCTTCAGGGAAATGTTCAGGCTGTTCTCCGAGAACAGTGATCGGCCCGGCGCCGCTGCGCTCTGCCAGCTCCACGACAGCCGCTATCTGGTCCAGAACCCGTCGCAGCCTCCCCTGACAACAGGCGAGCTCGACGCCCTGCATGCCCTGGATTTCGAGCGCGACCAGCATCCGTTTTATGAACGGATGGGAGCGGTCAGGGCCTTGGACACCATCCGGTTTTCAATCACCACCCACCGGGGGTGCTTCGGCGGATGCAGCTTCTGCTCCATCGGCGCGCACCAGGGGCGGCGGGTGGTGTCCCGATCCAGGGACTCCATTGTCGGCGAGGCACGGGGTTTTACCCGTCACCGGCTGTTCAAGGGGATCATCTCCGATGTGGGAGGCCCCACAGCCAACATGTACGCCCTTGAGTGCAGCCGCGAGGCGGGTGAGTCTTCATGCGGAGGCAATGGCTGTCTCTTTCCCCGGGTGTGTGGGAATCTGCGGGTCGACCACGGGCCCCAGATCGAGCTTCTCAGGGCGCTGCGCGGGCTGCCCGGGGTGAAGAAGGTCTTTGTGGCATCCGGCGTCCGGCACGACCTGGTGATGGCGGACGCGCGAAACGGCGAGCGCTACCTCAAGGAATTGGTGAACCATCACATCTCTGGTCAGATGAAGCTCGCGCCCGAACACACTGCCGGGCATGTCCTCGATCTCATGGGCAAACCCGGCCCGGCATGCCTGGAGTCCTTTAAGGGCCTCTTCGAGCGCCTCAACCGGGAAAGCGGCAGAAAGCAGTTCCTCACCTACTACTTCATGGCAGCACATCCCGGCTGCACTCAAGGAGACATGCTCAAGCTCAGGCGTTTCACCCGGGAAAGGCTGCAGGTCAACCCGGAGCAGGTCCAGATCTTTACCCCGCTGCCCTTAACCTGGTCAGGGGTCATGTATCACACCGGTCAGGATCCTTTAGGGGTGAAAAACCTGTTCGTGGAGAAAGACCGGCAGAAAAGGCAGGAGCAGAAAGACGTGCTCGTTGCCAAGGCCCAGCCCCGTCATCCTGGAGGCCGCAAGCGCTGAGGCATGCCCGGCAGGTGGCAGTCTCTTGCTGCATGCCCTGCGCCGGGTGCGAAAGACCGCCTCAGGCCGGTGACGCGAGGACGGCCGTCCCACGAAGAGTCCCTCCTAGCCCCGGTTGGTGGCCTGATTTTTCCAGCTCTCTCCGGGTTTCTGTTCGGGTTTTATGCCGAAAAACCATCTCAGGGCCGGGATTCTGCGGATCAGGACATGATACACCGCCATGGTGGCCACAACGGACAGGACAAGCAGGGAAAAGAACTTCGCCGTGATACCCGCGCGGGCCGGTCCGATCAGGAAGAACCCCAGGAGGACCACGGGAATCGGGTGGAGCAGATATACGGGCAGGGAAGACTCCCTGAGATAGGAGATTCCCTGCGTGACCTGCTCCAGGTGGGCCCTGGCGAATCCGAGAAGCCACACCACGATGCACCAGCCTCCCGCTGCTGCGACCATCCGGATCGAGGGCATGGAGAGCTCGGATGCGAACAGGGCGAGCAGGATGAACAACCCGGCGCCCAGCATGCCCGCACGCCGGTATTCATTGTGAATGGCCCGTTCGTATGCACTGTAGCGGGAGATGACAAACCCCAGTACGAAGTACAGGAAGAAATACAGGACATTGGTCCAGTCGTTGAAGAGCGCTTTGGAATCAGGCCAGCGTTCACTCATGGTGAATTGGATGAGAGAAAGGGGGACAAGGGGCAGGTAGACCAAGGTGCCGTCCGTTTTCAGGGGCATGACCTTTCTCTTGAGCAACCAGGTGAAAAACGGCCACGACAGCAGGGTGAAGAGAAAGAGATAGACGAGGAACCACAGGTGTGCCCAGGAAAACATGTCGAGCCGGGTGAAAAAATCCGGCAGAAACGCGGCAAAGGATTTTCCCACAGGCCCGCCTGTACGCTCATATCCATAAAACCCCATGGACTGTCCCCCGAGCAGTTCCACATACTTGATCAGCGGGCATATGAGAATGCATCCCGTGATGAACGGAATCACCAGCCTGAGCATACGCTCCTTGAGTGACTCCATGCCCGGCCTCGCCTGCAGGGAGGTCTTGCGCGACCACCCTGCCAGGAGAAAAAACAACGGCAGGTGCCACTGATAGAGGAAAAAGGTGACATAACTCAACGAACTCGACAGCTCGCTGTTCTTGATATGATAAAACGGCATCGAGTCGAACACCTTGGCGGTGGAGAACACGAAGAGCAGATAGGTGGCAAAGATTCTCAGCCAGTCGATATCGTTCCGTCTTGCGGATCCTACCTGGGTCATGGATCTCCTCTTGCGCGAGGCCGAGATGACACAGCCTCGGCAGAAACCAGCACAGGGCAATGGGAGTCCGGGCCTACTCATCTGCGCCAATGTCTAGTATTATTAATCGCAGCGGGCGGATATAAGTCAACCTGAGCACTGGAGGCAGTGTTTCGGGCACGGACCGCTCATTAGTGCTCTCGGAACAGGACACCCCGTAAGCCCGGTGCCGGAGGCTCTTGTTTCTTTACATTACCGGGTCTTCTCTGTTAGTTTTCTGTCCATTACTGGAGACGGCATACGATGAAGCCCCCAGCCGGGCTTATCAACGGCATGATCCTTGATGAGAAAACCCGGCAGCGCCTCACCCCATCCGGCTCATGGAGAATCGGCCTGAATACGAAACCCGAACCACACATTAGCCAAAAGCCAGCTGCAGGGGCCCTCAACATCCTCGGGGCGGCCCTGATGTTCGCCATGCTCGGGGCACTGGTCCGGCTTGCCTCTTCCACGCTTCCCAACGAGGTCGTCGTGTTCTTCCGGAATATCTTTGCCCTCGTATTCCTGATGCCGATCCTTCTGTACCGCCGCACCGGGGTGTCGCTGCACCCTCCCCGCTCCATGGTGCCGCTCCACCTCTTCCGGGCCGCAACAGGGCTCTCGGCCATGTACTGCTACTTCTACTCCCTTGCGCACTTGAAGCTGGCCGAAGCAGTGCTCCTCTCCTACACGAGCCCGCTGTTCATCCCGATCATCGCCTTTCTCTGGCTCCGCGAGCCCATGGACCGCAGGGTGATCAGGGCGGTGGTCATCGGCTTTGCAGGTGTTCTGCTCATCCTCAAGCCCGGGGTGGGGATCTTCCAGCCGGTCTCGCTCATCGCACTGCTGGCGGCTGTGCTTGCATCGCTCGCCATGGTGAGCATCCGCCGCATGTCGTTCAGCGAGCCCCCGGGTCGGATCGTGTTTTACTACACGCTGTTCTCCACCCTGATTTCCGCCATGCCCCTGTCATGGGCGTGGCAGACCCCGGGCAGGCCCGCCTTTCTCGTCCTGCTGCTGGTGGGCGTGGTGGCAGTTGCGGGGCAGATATTCATGACCCGGGGCTACAGCCTGGCCCCTGCGAGCGTGGTAGTGCCGTTCATCTATGCGGCCGTGATCTTCGCCGCGATCATCGGTTGGATCTTCTGGGACGAATCCCTCGATGCCCTGACCGCGGCAGGGGCGGTCCTGATCTGCTCTGCAGGCGTCATCGCGGCCCGGATACAGACGCCCGAACAATCATGATTGGTCGGCTTTGGATTTCCAAGCGGCAGTTGCACTACCAAACAAGGTCATCCAGGCAGACGCGGCGGTGCATGGCCAAGTTCTTGATCATTCACAGCGCCTCACATCGAACTCTTCATGGACAGCGAGATCCGCTTGCGCACGCGGTCCACTTCAAGCACCTTCACCCTCACCTGCCGTCCCACGCTGACCACCTGATGCGGGTCCTTGACAAAGCGGTCGGCAAGCTGGCTGATGTGCACCAGGCCGTCCTGGTGGACGCCTATATCCACGAAAGCCCCGAAGTTGGTGACATTGGTGACGATGCCGGGCAGCTCCATGCCGGGCTCCAGATCGTCGAGGCCAGTGACGCCCTCGGCAAAGCTGAACTCCTCGAAGCTCTCCCGGGGGTCTCTGCCGGGCTTGTCGAGCTCAGCCATGATGTCCTTCAGGGTGGGCATGCCCACGGAGCCGTCCGCATAGCGCTTTAAGTCGATCCGCTCCCGGAGAGATCCGGAACGCACGAGGTCTTCTAATGAGCAGCCAAGGTCCCGGGCCATCCGCTCAACCAGGGCATAGCGCTCCGGGTGGACGGCGCTGGCATCTAAAGGGTGGGCCCCGCCCCGGATGCGCAGAAACCCGGCAGAGAGTTCGAAGGCCTTTGCACCCAGCCGGGGCACCTGCTTGAGGTCGGTCCGTCTGGTGAACGGGCCGTTTTTGTCCCGGTACGCGACCATGTTCGCCGCCAGGACCGGCCCCAGACCGGAGACAAAGGTAAGCAGCTCGGGGCTCGCGGTGTTGACCTCGACCCCCACGGCATTGACGCAGCTCTCCACCACATCGTCAAGCTTGCGCTTGAGCTTTGCCTGGTCCACGTCGTGCTGGTACTGACCCACGCCGATGGACTTGGGGTCGATCTTGACGAGCTCGGCCAAGGGGTCCATGAGACGCCTGCCTATGGATACGGCCCCGCGGACCGTGACGTCGTGGTCAGGGAACTCCCGCCTGGCCGCCTCTGAGGCCGAGTAGACCGACGCACCGCTCTCGTTGACCACGATCACCGGCATCTCAAGCTTCAGCCCCCGCACGAATCGCTCGGTCTCCCGGCTCGCGGTGCCGTTTCCGATGGCGATCGCCTCGATCCCGAACCTCTTTGCCAGACTTTTGAGGGTCCTGCCCGCCTCCTCGATCTTTTTCTCGCTCGATGCGGCCGGATAGATCACGTCGTGGTGAAGGAGCGCGCCCTGCGCGTCCAGGCACACCACCTTGCCGCCGGTACGGTAGCCCGGGTCGATCGCGAGCACCCGCCTGCCCCCTAAGGGAGGCGCCATGAGGAGCTCCCGCAGGTTTCGGGCAAAGACCGCGATGGCCCCGTGGTCCGCGCGCTCCTTGAGGGCGGCCTTCATCTCGTTTTCCAGTGACGGTGTCAGCAGACGCTTATAGCCGTCTTCGGCCGCGAGCGCCACCTGCTCGGCGCAGGGACACTTGCCTTGAAGCACCATGCCCGCAAGCACGGCAAGGGCGCGGTCCTGGGGCGGGCGGAGAGAGATCTTGAGCAAGGCCTCGCGGTTCCCCCGAAATATGGCCAGGATCCGGTGACTTGGCGCGGCGGCCGCCTTTTCCTGCCAGTTGAAATAGTCCCGGTAGGTGGCGGCGTCTTCCTCAGCGCCCGTGTAGACCTCGGACCTGAGCTGTGCCTCCTTCTCGAACAGGGCCCTCAAGGCGGCTCTCACTTCCGCGTCTTCCGCGATTCGCTCCGCGACTATGTCCCGGGCGCCTGCCAGGGCCTGCTCCACATTCTCCACGCCCTTTTCCGGATCCACGAATGCCTTGGCCTCGGCCTGTGGGTCGGTGCCGATTTCCTGCCTGAACAGGACATCGGCCAGAGGCGCGAGCCCCTTTTCGCGGGCCATGATGGCCCGGGTCCTCCTCTTGGGCCGGTAGGGCAGATAGATGTCCTCCAACTCGGGCAGGGTCCGGGCGCCATTGACCGCGGCGCTCAGGTCCTCGGTGAGCACGCCCTGCTCGGTCAGGGACCGGATGACGGCCTCTCTCCTCATGTCAAGGGCCTTGAGTTCACTCAGCCGCTCCCTGATAGCCGCCACGACCACCTCGTCGAGCGAACCGGTGAGCTCCTTGCGGTACCGGGCGATAAAGGGCACCGTGGCCCCCTCTGCCAGGAGGCCGGCAGCGGAGCTTACCTGCTGCGGCCTGATCCCGAGCTCGCGGGCAATGGCAAGGTAGTGGGATTCGCTCGATTCTCTCATGGGTTGGGCCCTTTTTCGGGAGGCATCCGGTGGGAAAGATCCGAAGCATCCTCCGGGGAAAACTGCTCCAAATAGCCGGCCTGCACCTCCAAGGTGCTGCCGGTCCAGGATATGGCCTCACGGCGCTTGAGCCGGTCGATCAACCGGGACAGGGTTTCCGGGATGGTGCCGATGGCAGACGCAATGTCTTTCTTTGAAATGTCCAGATCATAGGAGGTGCGCAGGCCGTACCTGTCGATGAGGAACCGGAAAAACCGCTCTTCAACGTCATAGCTCGTGAGGTAGAGGACCCTCTCGGTGAGGTAGCGCTGTTTGGCCATGAGCATGGCGATGAAGTCGTTGCGGAAAGACCGCTCGTCGAGCAGCTCGACGAACTGCTCTGAAGGGATCCGGACCACCCGGGAGCCGGTGAGCGCCACCGCACTCACCGGATACTCGTTTTTCTCCAGGAGGATCACCTCTCCGAAAAAGGTGCCCGGATCCAGGAGCTTGAGCACGATTTCCTGCCCTGCAGGGGATGTCTTGAAGATCTTGATCGCCCCTTGGATCAGGAAAAAGAAATGGCTGCCCCTGTCCCCCTCCAGGAAGAGGGCCTCGTTCCTGGGATACTCTGCCAGACTGCATCGGCCCGCGATCAGGGCAAGAGACCCCTCCGAGAGCGAGGGAAAGGCATTTTTCAGAATATCGGTCAGTTCCATGGGTTATCCTTGCCTTATCGTGTGGTGCATATTTTCTTCGATATTTGACTGAAGTCAAGTTCTTCTTGTTTTCAACATGATATCCTTACACCATCACATAGCTCTAGGAGGATAAAAAATGATGTTTTGCTACCAGTGCCAGGAAACGGCAAAAAACACCGGCTGCACCGTCAGGGGCGTGTGCGGAAAGACCGAAGACACTGCCCTGCTGCAGGATCTCCTCGTGTTCGGCCTCAAGGGGCTGGCCGCATGTGCCCTGAAGGCAGGGAAAAAGGCCGACCTTGCAGACACGGGCCGCTTCGTGGCAAAGGCCCTGTTCGCCACCATCACGAACGCGAACTTCGACAACGACCGGGTCAGTGCGCTCATCCGCGAGGCCCTGAAACGGCGTGACGCGATCAAGGCGTCCGCAGGGCTCGCGCTTACCTCTCCCGATGCTGCGGTGTGGTCTGCGGACACACAGGAGGAGTTTATGGACAAGGCCCGGACCGTGGGCATTCTCGCGACCGGAGACGAGGATCTCCGCTCGCTGCGTGAGCTGCTCACCTACGGCATGAAGGGGATCGCGGCCTATGCCGATCATGCGGCGGTGCTGGGCCATGAAGACCCGGACATCTACTCCTTCCTGCTTAAGGGTCTGGATGCGACCACCAGGGACATGACCGCGCAGGAGATGGTCGACCTGGTCATGGAATGCGGGAATACGGCGGTCAGGGCTATGGCCCTGCTGGATGCGGCCAACACCGGGGCTTACGGCGACCCGGAGATTTCCAGGGTCAACCTCGGGGTGCGCGGTAATCCGGGCATCCTGGTCTCAGGCCACGACCTGAAAGACTTCGAAGAGATCCTGAAGCAGACCAAAGGCACGGGCATCGACGTGTACACGCATTGCGAGATGCTCCCGGCAAACTACTACCCCGCCTTCAAGAAGTATGATCATTTCGTGGGCAACTATGGCAATGCCTGGTGGAGGCAAGGCGAGGAGTTCGAACAGTTCGGCGGGCCCATCCTCATGACCACCAACTGCATCACCCCGGTAAAGGACTCCTACCGGCACAGGATCTTCACCTCGGGCATGGCCGGCTATCCTGGTGTGAAGCACATCCCGGAGCCTTCAGACGGCTCGCCCAAGGACTTCTCGGAGATCATCGCGCTGGCAAGGAAATGCCCTGCCCCGGTGGAGATCGAGACCGGCGAGATCGTGGGGGGGTTTGCCCACGCCCAGGTCATGAAGCTTGCCGACAAGGTGGTGGGCGCGGTGAAATCGGGCGCGATCAAGCGCTTCGTGGTCATGGCGGGTTGCGACGGCAGGTCCAAGGCGCGCGGCTATTTCACGGAGATCGCGCAGTCCCTCCCCCGCGACACCGTGATCCTTACCGCCGGCTGCGCCAAGTTCCGCTACAACAAGCTCGCCCTGGGCGACATCGGCGGCATTCCCCGGGTGCTCGACGCCGGGCAGTGCAACGACTCTTACTCGCTTGCGGTTATCGCCCTGAAGCTCAAGGAGGTCTTCGGTCTGAAAGATATCAACAAGCTGCCCATATCCTTTGACCTCGGCTGGTACGAGCAGAAGGCGGTGGCGGTCTTGCTGGCGCTCCTGGCCCTGGGCGTCAAACACATCCGCCTTGGCCCCACCCTTCCGGCATTCCTGTCGCCGAATGTTGCAAAAGTGTTGGTGGAGAAGTTCGACATCATGCCCACCGGCAGCGTGCAGGACGATCTGGCCGCCATCCGGGAAGGCAGGTAGAAAAACACGGCCGGGAGTGTGACCACACCTTCATAAAGTCCTTTTGAAGCGGGCTTTATGAAGGAGGTTTCCACTTCACATAAGGAGAAGACCATGAAACGAAAGATCATCCGGATCGACGAAGACCTGTGCGACGGCTGCGGCCAGTGCATTCTGGCCTGCGCCGAAGGAGCGCTCAAGTTGATCCGCGGCAAGGCCAGACTCGTGAGCGATATCTACTGCGACGGTCTGGGCGCATGCATCGGTGAGTGCCCCACCGGGGCACTCACCATCATCGAGCGGGAAGCGGACGCATTTGACGAAAAGGCGGTGGAAGAATATCTGGAGCAATCCTGCAAGCCTGAACGCGCCGAGCCCCTTGCCTGCGGCTGTCCCGGGACCATAGCGATCACCATGAATGCCGGTGGCGAAGATGACCCGGACGAAACGCCTGGCCGCGCCGTCGGATCGGCGCTTTCACACTTTCCGGTCAAGCTCCAGCTCATCAGCCCCCGGGCGCCTTTTCTGCAAAACGCGGACCTGCTGCTCATGGCGGACTGCTGCGCACTGTGCTTGCCCGATCTCCACCGCAGGCTGCTCCGGAACAAGGCCGTGGCCATGGGATGCCCCAAGCTGGATGAGTTAAGCGCGCACGTAGAGAGGCTCACAGACATCATCCGGCACGGCGGCATCAGGAGTCTGTGCGTGGTGCACATGGAGGTGCCCTGCTGCAGCGGGTTCATCCGGGCGGCCAAGGCAGCCCTGAAGGCAGCGGGATCGGATATCCCCTTGAACCACGTTATGATAGGCAGGCAGGGAGAGATCCTCCAGGAAGGCCCGGTGGATGCCCGCACCCCTGCCGCCGGCCAGATACT
>JALNWY010000088.1 GCA_023230665.1 Deltaproteobacteria bacterium | reverse complement strand
CGGCTGGCTTACGGGTTTTCCGCCCCCGGAGATCGGGCAGGAAATGGTCGATCTGATCTATTCGGGCAATACGGCTCATGCCCTGAGCCTGCTCGATCAGGCCTGGCCCTCGGATGTGAGCGGCAAGGATGATTTCCTCCTGGACCTCACGACAACGCTCAGGAAAAGTCCCTTCTACGGAGAGATCCTCTCTCTCAGCCGGTAATAATGCCTGTTTAGGAAACGGCCGCCTGTCGAGCTCCAGCATTGACTCCAGCCGTCCCTGCGCGTCATCGGGCACCCCCGGCTTTAGAAGCCGGTGCCCGAAAAATCCGAGACAGGTTCATATTTCAGGCCTTCATTCGCAGGCGCGGCGCCTGTCTCCGCTTCCTTCCCCTGCCTGTTTGATACGACAGCGGCCCTTACTGGTCCCCGCCTTTTTGCTTATCCGACAGATATGCGTTGAAGGTCTGCGCGTAGATGTCCCAGATGGTCACGAACAGTGCGGCGATAATAGGCCCGATAATGAACCCTACGAGTCCGAACATGCTGATTCCGCCCAAGGTGCTGAAAAAGATCAGAAGCTCATGCAGCCGGATGTCCCTTCCTACGAGCCACGGCCGCAGAACGTTGTCCACGCTGCTCACCAGGAGGCCGCAGAAGGCAAGCAGCCCCAATGCCCTGAGGACCTCCCCGGAAAATGCGAGAATGATGACGGCAGGCACCCACACCAGCGCGGCACCCACCGCAGGAATGATGGAGAGAAAGGTCATGACCGTACCCCAGAACACGGCGCTGTCGATCCCCACCACCCAGAACGCCATGCCCGCGAGGCTGCCCTGGATCACGCCGATCACCAGCGTGCCCTTGATGGCCGCACGGGTGACCGAGGTAAACCTTTCCAGGAGACGCTGCTCGATGTTGCCGGGCAGGGGCAGGTAGTACAGGATCCTCTGAAGGACCCGCTTCCCGTCCTGCAGAAGAAAGAACATGGTGTAGAGGAACACGAAGAAGAGAAAGATCGAGTAGAGGGTGGAAAAAGTGATGGACTGGATGTAGGCGATGAGGGCATTGCTCATCCCTCCCACCACCTCGCCCAGCCGCTGGAGAATAACGTTCTGGTACTGGTACAGCGAGTCGTAGAAGGGTAGCCCCTTGAGCATTTCTCCAAAGGCGGTGGGTTCGGCAAGCCATTTCTGTATCCACGGCCTCACGGACTGGCTGATCCTGATCGCCTGCTGGGCCACGATCCCCAGGACCGCCAGCAGGGGAAGGAAGATGATGAGGAAGACAATGAACAGGGTGGTGAGTGAGGCCAGGTTCCTCCTCCCGGCGAACCACCCCTCGAACTTCTGGTAGATGGGCTGGGCCATGGCGGAAAAGATTCCCGCCAGCAGGATTGCCATGATGAACTGCCTGATCAGGTAGAAAAAGAGAAGGGATATGAGCACCAGCATGACGATCAGGGGAATACGGTTCATCTGGGCCTGCTTCATCTTCCCTCCTCTTCTTTTAAGGCTTTTCAGCCTGTCCCCTTTGCAAGCTTACCTATACCCGCGACCGGGAGTCAATGGTTTTCCTGGTGAAGTCGTGCCCTCTGATGAGCCCGCTCCGTGCATCTCCTGACCGGGACACGCAGGAAATGAAGGCATGGACGGCTCTAATGAAAATTCCCGGCCGGCGGTGAGGGGATCCCCGCAAACTCAAGGCGTTTCGGGAGGCGAGCCGCCTGCATTTCCCGTTGTCCATTCATGGTATCAGGATGTAGTATGGTGCCTCATCGGGAGCTACTTCAGCATCAGACCCGGAAAGGAGGCTCACAAGATGGCAGTTCAGGGCTACGACAGCAGGCTCGACAAGATGTTTTTCCCGAAATCCGTGGCAGTGGTGGGTGCATCGGATGTGCCCGCGAAATGGGGCAACCTCATACTCACCTCGATCCTCGGCTGGAAATACCGGGGCCGGGTGTTCCCCGTGAACCCGAAAAAAGACACGATACTCGGAATAAAATCGTATCCGAGTCTGAAGGACATTCCAGAGCCTGTGGATCTGGCCGTGTTCACCATCCCTGCTCCGCTCATACCCGAGGGTCTCAGAGACTGTGCGGCAAAGGGCATCCAGGCTGCGGTTATCGTCTCCTCGGGGTTCCGGGAGGCCGGCGGAGAGGGTGTCAGGCTTGAGCGGGAGATTCTGGACGCTGCACGGGAAGGCGGTGTCCTCTTCATCGGGCCCAATACCATGGGTATCTCCTCTGCGCACCACTGCTTCGAGTGCATGCCCGCTCCCACCGCGCCGGGCCCGGGCGGCCTTGCCGTTATCTCCCAGAGCGGCAACCTGGGGTTGCAGCTCATCAAGTGGATTGCGCACAAGGAGATCGGCCTGGCCATGTATGCGGGCACGGGCAACGAGACCATGCTCAAGGCATGTGACCTCATGCAGTACCTCGGCTCCCGGGACGAGGTGAAGGTCATCTCCATGTACATCGAGGGGATCGAAGACGGCCGGAAATTCGGCGAGGTTGCCAGGGCCGTGACCAGGGTCAAGCCCGTTGTCGCGCTCAAGGCAGGCCGATCCGAGTCAGGCTCGAGGGCGGCGCAGTCCCATACCGGCTCCATGGCAGGCTCGTTCGCCACCTACAGCGCCATGTTCAGACAGTCGGGCGTCATTCAGGTCATGACCCCCACCGACCTCATCAATGTTTCCGCTGCAGCGGCCCACCTGCCCATTCCCAGGTCGAACCGGGTGGGGATCATGACCATGGGTGGGGGCTGGGGCATCATTGCGGCCGACGAGTGCGAAGATTCCGGTCTTGAGATTCCTCAGCTGCCGGAGTCTGTTATCAGGGAACTCGATGCCTGCCTGCCCAGATACTGGAACCGCAGAAACCCGGTCGACGTGGTTGGAGAGAACGATGCCGCGCTCTATCTCAAGGTGATCGGAACCCTTGCCCGGTGGGAGGAGATCGACTCGGTGATCGCCCTGGGCATTGTAGGCAGGTCGCGCTATGTGGAGGACTTTATCGCGGCTCAGGTTCGCCTTGACAGCAAGCTCTACAGCAGGGAGCTGAAGCTTGCCGTGCTCAAGGACCAGGTGCAGACCGAGGAGCGCATCCTCTCGGGCGTCGCGTCCCTGCAGAAGGAGACGGACAAACCCATTGTCGTCGTGGGGCTCAACGAAGGCGGCCTCAGGCTGGCCGACACCTCGAACGGCCGGGTGGTCTACCTTTCGACGCCGGAAGAGGCGGTGTCCATTCTCGCACACCTGTCATGGTACGGGAGGTATCTGAGAGAGTCATCCCGTTAGGATCGCCTGCCCGGCTTCACGGCCAGAGCGCGGCTGCTCTTCGTGAAGCCGGTACAACCCGCTCACGCATGCTGATCCTGTTCTTTCTCTGGAAAAACCGCGAACAATACAGCAGCATCGGGTGGATACCCCAAAGCAGCGGTCGAGAAGCCCTGGTGGGCATGACCGGCGCAGTGCCGACGATTATCTTCTTGTGGCGCGAGAGCCTTGTCATCCCCGTCGTCATCCATTTTCTTCAGAACCTGGCAGCCATCCTGCTGCCGCTCGCAGGATATCAGTGGCAGGAAGGCCTGCTCATTTTTTAACGCTTCTGGGGCGTCTGGTTAATTGCGCCCATAGATGCGCGGTCTCTTGAACCGGAAAAACCCATCTTTTTCCTCGAGCTCGATGGTCCCGGCTTCATCGCTGAAATATTCTTCTCTGAGCTTCCTCAGATACTCTTGACGCTCATGGCCATCGAATTCACTCACGATGCGTTCGCGATCCTCCATGTACAACAGGCCGGTCTCCCAGCGCCTTTCATTGTCAGCATCGCGCCGGGCCATGGATTCGATCTGGTCTTCGGTGAGTCCCATCTCCCTGCGGATCCGGTCGATTTCCGCCTGCCGCTCTTCCGGGCCCATACGCTTCAGCTCATCCTGAACAGAATCCATGCTGAAGAAAATCCCTGACAGAAGCTGGGGCTGGTCGAGAATATACTCTTCCGGAGAACCTTCGTAGGTTTCAAGGAGAATCTGACGATATTCGTCAGCCTTTTCCCTGATGTCCAGGTCGCCGGATTCGTTGAGCATGATGATGGCATCCTGCGCCTTTGCATTCCTTGCCTCTGCTGCCAGCATCTCTCCCGACCATATCTTCTCGGCATCATGGCCGAAGAGCTCCTTTCTCTTTTCCCACAAAAAGGCGACCCTTGCGGCTGCTGTCATGCCCGCAATCCTCTCTTTGTTGTCTTCCAGCCAGCGGTTGTACTGGTCAAGCTTGTCGAGCGTCTCCATAATGTCTCCGGTGTAATCAGGAAACGCCTGCTTGAGGATTGTTGAAAACAGCTCCTTGCCATTCGCCGGGTGCATACCCACGACCAAGTCTCTCACTCCGATGATGCTCGCCTGGGTGTTCTTTTCCGAGATGGTCTTCCCATAGTACTTTCTCAGCTCCTTGACGACCTGATCGCTGAACGGGTCGCCCCCGGAGCCGGGGTACTCCTGCCGGGCGCTGTCCTCATCGGGTCCCCCGCCTGCCTCGCGGACAACGGACAAGAGGCCCAGGCCGAGCACTGTCGCGGATATCACCATGCCGATAATGACCGCTCTTCGTCTCTTTCTTCTGTCCATGACTGCCATTCTTTCCTTTGGGGCAAAACACCCTTTTGGTGAAAAGGGGCAGGGTGAGCAGCCTCCCCGCCCAATCAACGGTAGAGTCCAAGGCAAGGCCTGGACTCCTTCTTGCAGCAAGCTGCCCTCCTTCGCGTCCTCTGCAGCGAACGCGAAGGAGGATTGAAGGGTGCTTTTTTACAGAAGAGGCTGGAGCTTGGCCCAGATCAGGCTTGCAAGCTTTTGCGAGCCGGAATTGCCGGGATGGACACCGTCAATGATGATATCCGAGCTGGTGATGTATGCCCGCGGGTCGATGAACACCCGGTAATTGGATGCCGCGGTTGCATTCCGGACCGCCAGGGAGAGCCGCGCATCTCCGTAGTCGACCGCCGGGTTCAGTCCCGTGGAGCCGATGAGGCCGTTCTTCAGGCGGTAGTAACCGAGATAGATGATGTTATCCACCCCGTCTCTGCCCATCCGGTTGAGCAGGTTCACGGTGTCAACATAAATGTCGTCGATGAGTGATTTGCAGGATGACGAAAGCCCTGATTCCCACCAATCGACCTTGCAATTGTACGGATCGAACAACGTGGCCGGGATCAGGATGTCATTGCCGCCCCCATCCATGAAGATGGTCTGGATGTTTGCGTTGTCCCTCTTTGCCTTGTCGTACTGATTACCGATATGACTCACCATGGAACCAGAGAGTGCATACCGCCGGAAGGTCTGTCCGGCCCAGCTCTGCAGATTGTCGTGGATCTTACCGGACAGGGCGAATATGGAGTCACCCAGGTTCACCACATCGTTGCGGGTGGCGTTGCGTATCTCGTGGACGCTCAGCAGCGAGCATCCGGTAGCCGCCAGGATGAGAATAAAAAAAGCCGCTCCCTTTACCAATGGTCCTAATTTGAACATCCTCATACTTTACCTCCCCTTGGGACATTTTTATTGATGAAAACACAGCTCAAAAGTCATTGCTCGACAGAACGCTGATCGTGTTTTCTTTTCCCTGGAATCAAGGTGAAGCCATAACAATGAGATGTTCTATTGCCTTATTGCTATATATGATATTGACTATAATAAATCACCGGCCCTTGTCAAGGGGCGTCCTGCACACGCCAGAAAACATGCCGGAAGCATGGGCACGGCGCCAGGGCCTGGGTCCCTTGCAGGGTCCATGGGGTCCGGCTGGCGCCGGTCCGGATCTTGGACCGGGCATGGTCATCCCGGCGAAAACAGGGGGAGCATCCGCCGGATCAGGCAGTGAAACCTCTGTATGCAGGAGACCGATGGCGCATGCCCGCGCCCAGCCCAAGCTTTACCAGTGCGGCATGCCGGTGACGCAGGACGAGAAGCGAACAACCTCCACTGCCCCCTGAGGACATTCGCGCTCCCAGAGCAGGATGCCTTCCTCGTCGGGAACCGCCTCGGACGCGCCCGCCCTTCATCGTGCCAGGTATAGGTGCTGTCGATGAAGAATCAAGTGCGAAATACCCCGATAACAGGATACACGCGGCAACGATCCCCTAGCGATCATCCAAGACGGATGGACCTCAGGATTTCTCCGAACTCACGGTCGCAGCGATAAGCGCCCTCGGTCGGGCCGGACATCGCCACCACGAACATGGCACCCTCGGTGAAAATCGCATAACAGCGGGACAGGCAGTCCATGGCCTGCCCGTTTTGGTTATTCACGGTGTGCGTGGATTTGATGATGTTGGCCGGCCTCTCCGATATGACACCGTCCGATGTGGCTTCCACCAAGCAGTAGTCATCGAGAACGATCTGGAGCTGGACGAGCTGCATTCCGAGAATAGTCGAACGGTCCAGGGCGCTCGTGCCGCGGGCCGTGCGGTACATAACCTGCACAGTGGGGATGACGAGATCAGAGATCCTGTGATCATAGTGAAAGTACACAAAGGGAAGCCTTGCATATCGTATCCTTTCGTCGAGTTCCCGGTAAAAAGGCTCGGCCTTGTCCTTCAGGTTCAGCACCCAGGATGTGGGCATGAACACCCAGTCTCGAGGCTTTTTGATCGAGAACCCCAGCTCCGGGTTTCTGTAGATATCCTTGTCTTTCACTGTTCATCCAAGGGCCGAAGGGAGCCGATGATCACCTTTTCTTAGTCTGTGCCTCTTGGAAGGCCTTGCGGCCCGCGGTCTCCGAGGCCCCTGGGAACCGTTGATTCTGATCTCAGGGGGCATATTACAACATATAGTATAGTAATGGAGAACGGTCAAACCAAATCTCCGCTGTTTGGCACAAGGGAGAGCCATATGGTTACAGGCAGGAAAGCACGGGTGGCAGTAAACGGTTACGGGGTGATCGGCAAACGGGTGGCGGACGCCATAGCCCTGCAGGATGATATGGAGCTGGTGGGGGTGGCCGATGTATCGACCGACTACCGCATCCGCGTCGCGGTCGAGAGAGGGTATCCGGTGTATGCCTCGGCCCTGGAAAAACGTGCGGAAATGGAGGATGCACGCATCCCGGTCGAGGGCGATCTGGACGAGCTGCTCAAACATGCGGAGATCGTGGTGGACTGCACGCCCAAAGGCATCGGGGCGAAGAACCGGGACAAGTATAAAGAGGCCGGGGTCAAGGGCATTTTTCAGGGAGGAGAAAAGCATTCCCTCACCGGATACTCTTTTGTGGCGCAGGTGAATTACGAGGGGGCCCTGAACAGAGATTTCACCCGGGTGGTGTCCTGTAACACCACCGCACTGTGCAGGATCTCGCATGCCCTTCTGAGGAGGGGATGGGTCGATCGCGTGCGCGCCGTGCTCCTTCGCAGGAGCACCGATCCCTGGGAATCGCACAACACCGGCATGATCAATACCGCGATCCCGGAGACCAAGGTCCCGAGTCATCAGGGTCCTGATGCAAAGACCGTGATCCCGGATCTTGACATCACCACCATGGCAGGCGCAGGTCCGTACAATCTGAGCCATCTCCACTATGCCATGGTCGAGACCACCCGAAGGGTGGGCATGGAGGAGCTCATCCATGCGTTGTGGGAAGAGCCGAGGATCGTATTCGTCAGTGCGGGAAACGGCCTTGTGGCACTGAACTCGGTCATCGAGCTCATGAGAGATATGAAAAGGCCGCGTAATGATATGTGGGAGGTGGCAATCTGGGAGGATGCGCTCTCCACGGATAACCGGGAGGTCTACATGACTTTTCAGGTCCACAACGAGGCTGTTGTGGTGCCCGAGAGCGTGGACGCGGTCAGGTCGCTCACCGGGCTTGAAAAGGACTGGAGGGTCTCCGTGGCCAAAACGAACGAATCGCTCGGCATCGTCAAGAGCTTTTTCCCCCGGACCATTCCCGAAGAGGCTATGTATGCGGAGATGGGCAAAAAGCTCAGCAGATCGGAGCGCGAATATCAGAAAGAAGGCTTCAAGGGAGCCGAAGAGCCCACGGGATCGGTGTTCTCCAAAGAGCAGAGAAACTACTGGTTCGGAAAATGACCCTGGAGAGGTCCCTCTTTGCCACCTGTTGAACACCTCCTTTAAAGAGGGGGTCCTCTCTTCGAAGATCAAAGGCTTGCCGTTGAGGTCCGCACCGCTTAGTGCATCTTAGCCGATGTTCTTCAGGTTGTGTGATTGAAAGCAGTATAATATATATTCCTCATCCTCCACATCAGGGAAAACAGTGCTGGGATGAGAGTGTTGGTAATATGCGTGTTCAACCGTTTGTTCGTTCGCCCGAGGAGGATTTTGTCCGGGCCGGGCATGGCGATGCTTGTCGCGGCAGTTTTTTCCCTCTGGTCCCCGGCTAGCGCCTCGACGGTCCATTCCGGCAACCCATCCTCTCCGCCAGACAACTCCCTCGCTGCACCGGTCGAGGCCCCTGTCCTCGTGGTGAGCGGCGATATGGATTACCCCCCCTATGAATTTCTCGACAATGGCGTGCCCTCTGGCTTCAATATCGATCTCATCCGGGCCGTGGCCGAGGTCATGGATCTTTCCATACAGATCGATCTGGGTCCATGGAACCAGGTCAGAAGCCGTATGGAGACGGCACAGATAGACATCCTCACAGGTATGTACTACTCACCGGAAAGAGACCGCCTTGCCGATTTCTCCGTGCCCCATACCTTGGTCACCCCCGGCCTGTTCGTGCGCCAGGGCTCGCCGACCAGCTCTCTTGAAGGTTTCCGGGACAGACAGATCATCGTCCAGCAGGACGACATCATGCACGATTACCTGAAAAAGACCGGGCTGACCTCGCACATCATACCTGTCAGAGACCCTTCGCAGGCCCTGCGGCTGCTCGCTTCGGGGCGCCACGACGGGGCCCTGCTCTCATCGAAAATGCAGGGCCTGTACATTGCAGCACAATACCGGCTCGACAATCTTAAGAGCATTGCCGCCGACATCCCTCCGAGAGAGTACTGCTTCGCGGTGGCGGAAGGGAACCGGAAACTGCTTCATCAGTTGAACGAGGGACTCAATATCATCGAGGCCACCGGCAGGTACAAAGAGATCTACCACGACTGGTTCGGGGTGTATGAGCAGACCAGGTGGTGGGAAGATGCAGTAGGGTTCCTGGCCATGCCCCTTGCACTGGTGCTCGTCCTGATCGGGACTATCCTGTTGTGGTCGTGGTCGCTCAAACAGCGGGTCAATCAGCGTACCAGGGAGCTGAAGGAGTCGGAAGAGCACCTGAAGACCCTGTTCCGGGAATCCCCGGCCATTGTCACCATCACCTCGGCGGTCGACGGGAGATTTCTGGAGGTAAACCGGGCGTTCGAACGCCTGTCCGGGTATGCCCGTGATGAAGCTATCGGACATATCCCCCGTGAAATTGGCTTTTATGCAGATCCGGACGACCGCCGGCGCATCGTTGACAGGATGGAGAGCCAAGGGCAGGCCCAGAATATCGAGATCAACCTGAAGAGCAAATCCGGACAGGTTGTCGTGGGTCTGCTTTCAGCGATCCCCATCACCCTGAAAGGAGAGCCCTGCATCCTGAGCATAATCAATGACATCACCGAGCGCAAGCGCGCCGAGGAGGAAAAAAACCGGCTCGAGTCTCAGCTCGTGCAGGCCCAGAAGATGGAGGCCATCGGCAACATGGCGGGCAGCATTGCCCATGACTTCAACAACATCCTCACGGCCGTCCTCGGGCACACCGAGCTTGCGCTGGGATCACTGAAAAGCGGGGGTGTCCCGGACGAAAAGCTCGCCCGGGAGATCATGGAAATCCGGCACTCCTCGCAGCGGGCCGCAGCCCTCGTCCAGCAGCTGCTGATCTTCAGCCGCCGGGAAATGGTCAAGCCCGAAGTGTTGAATCCCTCAGGAGTCCTTTTGGAAATGGAGGAAATGCTCAAGCGGCTGATCACGGAGAATATTCTCCTGAACATTTCTTTGCACGACGGGGTATACCCGATCCTGGCCCATGCCAACCAGATCGAGCAAATCATCCTGAATCTCGTGGTCAACGCACGCGATGCCATGCCCGAGGGCGGCAGGATCGATATTGAGCTCATGGGTATCGTTCTTGACGAGGCCTATGTAGCGAAACACCCGGAGGCCCGCACCGGACCCCATGCCCTGCTCATGGTCAGCGATACAGGGCATGGCATGGACGCCCCCATCATGGCGCGCATCTTCGACCCGTTCTTCACCACCAAGGAGCGCGGAAGGGGCACCGGCCTGGGCCTCTCCAGCGTCTACGGCATTGTCAAGCAGTCGGGCGGGCATATCACGGTCTTCAGCCGGCCTCACCAGGGAACGACCTTCAGGATCTATTTCCCTGCCGTATCCGCCGAGGTTGTCGGAAAGCCGCCCGTGTCCGATGAAAAAGAGGTCCCCGGAGGAAGCGAGACCATCCTGCTGTGCGAGGACGACGAGAATGTACGCCGACTCAGCACAGAGATTCTCGAGTCGAAAGGATACCGCGTCATTGCGGCCGCCAACGGCAGGGATGCCATCGAGCTGGCAAAGAGAACAGGCAGCGGTATCGACCTTCTGGTCACGGACATCATCATGCCCGGCATGAACGGCCGCACGCTTGCCGAACACATGAAAAAAAGCCTCGCCGGACTGAGGGTCCTGTTCATTTCCGGCTATACCTACGATGTTATCATCGATCAGGGCATCCTGGATGGAGAGGTCAACCTTCTCATGAAGCCGTTCACCCCTTCCGCATTCCTGGAAAACGTCCGCAGGGTGATCGATGCGGGATGACAGGACCACCGGGCCGAGCGTGCGCGCGAACCGGGTCACAGGGCGGAAATGTCTGCTTGCGGAAGGAGTATCTTCCGTTTCTGCTCGTCCGGCTGCTGCCGGTAGAGGATCGCGACATTGCCGATGAGACCCGCTGCCTCGCTGGACGTGCGTTCGGCGATCTCGCGCGCAAGCTCCTTGCGCTCCTCCTTGAAGTCGACAAACTTGACCTTGATGAGTTCGTGGGAGTCCAAGGCCTCGTTCACGGCCCTTATCAGGTCAGGGGTGATCCCCTGCTTGCCCACCTGAACCACGGGGTTCAGGCCGTGCGCCCTGCCCCGCAAATACTTCCGCTGTGCCCCTGTAAGAGTTTTCACCAGATATCCACTCCTTAGTTGATACCGCTTCAGTCCACGGCGTCATGCATTTCTCGATCAGAACAAGCACATACATCATTCTTTCCCAGCAAGGCAAGAAGCGCTTATCCTCCCGGCCTTCCAGGTGACACCGGCCGGAGGCTACTGCAGCATGTCCGGGACGAGGTCAGTGAAGGCATCGCCTCCGTCGTTGTCCACATAGACTCGGCCCATGAAATCATATTCGTCCCCAGGGTTAAGCGTTCCCAGGGTCGTGAAGGAATACACGTTTCCCGCCTCGAGCTCCGCCTCCTCGAAGGCGGCCACCGGGGCCGCGTCCCCCGCCTCGGTGATCACGAAGACATAGGCTCCGGGTTCGAGCTCGATATAATCCGTGGCACCTCTGAACGATACGCCTTCAAACACCGGAACCCCCTCGCCAGAGCCTGTCCTGACATCCACTGCAGGCACATCTGGGGCCGCGTGCACGAAGCGGACGAATGCCCGGCAGGCTGCCGGGACCTGCGAGTCGATCGTCACAACCGGTCGGAGATCAGCCTGAGATCCCATGACAAAGAGGGTCGCCTCTGCCTCAGGTTCGAGACCGTGCTCCTCAAGAGCGACCACTGTATCGGTGCTCCCGGCACAGGTCACATCAATGGTGTGCACGCCCGAGGGCACAGTCCCGTATCCCGAGCTCTCCCCATAGTCCAGGGCCTCGATCGCCAGGGTATTGTCCAGATAGACATCGACCTGCGGG
>JALNWY010000087.1 GCA_023230665.1 Deltaproteobacteria bacterium | reverse complement strand
GAAGTTCGAGGATATGTCGCTGAGCCTGCCCTATGCCCCGCGCATGCCCCGGGGCATGGTCAGGGAGACGCGGGAGGTGGTTGCGATCGCCCGCAGGTTCAATGACGAGGTGGCCCGGCCCCGCGCCCTGGAACTCGACCGCAGGACCCACGAAGATCCGGACTACATGCCCCAAGACCTCGTAGAGCTGGCCAACCGGTGGGGGTTCTACACCATGTGGATACCCCGGATCTTCGGCGGCAGGGGATACAACATGCCCTCCATGTCGTACTTTGCCGAGGAGGTCGGCTCGGTATGCCTGGGCATCTTGAACGTCATCGGGGTGCACTACCTCGGGGTGGCGGGCGTGGTCGCCTCGGCCAACATCCGTCTGGCCAAACGGATTCTGGGCGAGGTGGTCCGGGGAGAGAAGACCGGGAACCCCTGTCTCATCGCGCTCGCCACGACCGAACCCGGCGCAGGGACCGACGTGGAGGAGATGGAGCTCGTGGACAAGGGCAGGGTCGCCTGCCACGCCAGGAGGGTCAGGGGCGGATATGTGGTGAACGGCACCAAGGTGTTCATTTCCATGGGGCATGTATCCGCCTGGACCGTGCTCTATGCGTACGAGGATCTGAACAGGCCTTCGGAGACGACCGTGGGCCTGATGGTGAAGACCGGCGCAAAAGGTTTCTCGTTCGGTTCCCACGAGAACAAGATGGGCCAGCGGGTATGCCCGGCGAGCATGCTCGTGTTCGATGACTGCTTCATTCCGGACGACCAGGTGCTCTTCAGCGCGGACATGGTGAGCACGTTCACGAAAAAACCGATCCGTGAGGTCGCGCAGCGCTACATCGACTATGTGGTCAGCGCCACGAGGCCCGGCGTCTGCGCATTCGGGGTGGGTGCGGCGCGCGGCGCGTTTGAGATAGCGCTCAAACACGCGTCCGCGACCACGATGAACGGCACCTTGCTCATCAACCATGAATGGGTGCAGAGCATGCTCGCCGAGATGTACAAGAACGTGGCCCTGGGCAGGCTCGCCTATACAGAGGCCAACTATGCCAACAGCCATCGGGGCCTCTACAGGATCCTCCAGCTCAAGCCCGTCTACTACTATCTCAGGCTCATGCCGCAGGCCTACTTCGACAAGGTGATCGCGCCCATTCTGGAAAAGGACTATTCCACCAGGCTCATGGGCAAGCTCTTCTATGACCGGGCCAGACCCGAGGATCAGCAGTGCTGCTCGGGCTGGGCATCGCTCGCCAAGGTCGCGGGTACAGACCTCGGGGTCAGGAACTGCCAGATGGCCATCGAGCTCATGGGCCAGGCCGGCCTGAGGCAGGACGCAGGTGTGGAGAAAATGCTGCGCGACATCAAGCTTTTGCAGATCTACGAGGGCACCAATCAGCTCAACCGGCTCAACGTGTTCAAGTGTCTCATCGCGCCGGAGATTCCTCAGGCGCGGGTGTTTGAAGAAAGAGGATAGGTAGGAAAGAATGCGTTATGCTGAGCTCGTTCAGGAGCGAATGGAAGCCCTTTGAGGAGCCGGCCCGGTCGTTTGCCGCCAAAGAGCAGGCCACAAGCTTGAGGAAGACGAAAAGACACGACATTGATTATTCTTTAAGAGGAGGGTGCTTAAAAAATTTATGAAGGTCCTTGCAAAGAAAACAGCAGCGATCACGGGAGCTGCCTCGGGAATCGGCAGGGCCCTTGCCCTGAACCTGGCGAACGAGGGGTGTAACCTGGCGCTGGCGGACATCGACGAGCCTGGTCTGAATGAGACCGCAGGGCTTATCCGCGGCAGCGTGAATGTCTCTGCCCATGTGGTGGATGTTGCACAGCACGATCAGGTCTTCGGCTTTGCAGAGGAGGCCGTCCGCCATCACCGGGGCGTGGATCTGGTCATCAACAACGCCGGGGTGGCCCTGGGCGATCTCCTGGAGACCGTTCCCCTGGAGGATTTCCAGTGGCTCTTCGGGATCAACTTCTGGGGGGTCGTGCACGGTACCATGGCGTTTCTCTCCCACTTACGCAGACAGCCCGAGGGGCACATCGTCAACATCTCCAGCATCAACGGGATCATCCCGAACCCCAACAATGGCCCCTACTGCGCCGCCAAGTTCGCGGTCAAGGGCTACACAGAGACCCTTGCCCAGGAGATGTACGGGACGAACATCCGGGTGAGCTGCGTGCACCCGGGCGGGATAAAGACCAATATCGCGCGTAACACGCGCTTCAACCGCGCCATGTTCTCCCTGAGCCGGGAAAAAGCCGTGTCGCTCTACGAGGACGAGCTTTTCCGGACAACCGCTGATCAGGCTGCAAAGGTCATCATCGCAGGGATCAGGCGCAACAAAAGACGCATCCTGATCGGGGCTGATGCAAAGGCCCTGGACCTGCTCACCAGGTTCTTCCCGGTGACCGCGGTCAGCTTAAGCTGCCTGGCCAGCAGGTTTGTCGCGAAATCGTACGCGTGCAGAGAGGGATGAGAAGGAATGGCCGGGCAGATCACGCCGGGGCAGGAGAAGGAATAGATTGCTCATGGAGAACCTGAGGAGGATGTATGAAAAAAGGAGATTTTTTCAAAGGTGTGATTCAGTGGGATATGATGACCAAAGATCAGTCGCTCGAAGGCAAGCTTCCTGTCTTTTACTACGACAATACGGCCATGACAGCCATCTTCACGGCCTCCACCGAGAAGATCCGGCGCCATCTCCCCCTGCCGGAGATGCATCCGGTCGAGGTCTGGAAAGGCAAGGCCATGGTCGCCTTCACGGCTTTCGAGTACCGCAGCACTGACATCGATCCGTACAATGAGTTCTCGATTTCATTCCCCATCACCTTCGGCAGAAAGCCCATACCGGGGCTGACTGTCTTGAGCATGATGGCGAGGAGATACTTCACGGCATATGTCTGGCAGCTTCCCGTGACCACCGAGCGCGCCCGCAGGGGCGGTGTGGAGATGTACGGGTATCCCAAGTATCTCGCGGACATCGTGTTCACCGATGAAGGCGGCATGCTCTCCTGTTCGCTCTCCGAAGGCGGCAGGAACATCCTGGTGCTCAGGGGCAAGAAGCTCAAGACCTCAGCCGAAAAGGTAAACCGGTTCAAGACCTTCTCCATCAAGGACGGGATTCCCCTTGCGGCAAACGTCTATATGAACCCGCTTCAGTTCGGCAAGTCCATGAGCAGGAAGGCCGCGCGCCTCACCCTGGGCGATCACGAGGTTTCCCGCCAGCTCCTCGACATGGACTTGAGCCCCTGCCCGATCTTTTTCCAGTACATGCCCCTGATGGAGTCCATCCTGTATGGGCCGAGAAATCTCATGGATGACTGATCTTTTCGGTTGGGTAATGGCTCGGTCTTGAGAAATATGCCATAATTGCAACGAGAGGAAATCCCCCAGGCTATAAACGCATCTCGCTGGGGGATTCCCCGAAGCCGAGCCACGACCGGGTTGGATATTTTCCCCCTTTCCAAAAAAGGCCTGTCCCGTTATAGATGAACGAGCCCGGGTCCCCTGCTTATAAGGACTGGACCCGGGATTTTTGCAGGGTGAAAAAGGAGCGTTTCCCATGAGCAATGGAGCTGAGAAGATCATCTACACTATGATGAAGGTCGGCAAGATGTACCAGGGCAGGCCCGTGATCAAGGATATCTCACTGTCCTATTTCTATGGCGCAAAGATTGGGGTCCTGGGCCTCAACGGTTCCGGGAAGAGCACTCTGCTGCGCATCATGGCCGGGGTCGACGGGGAGTATGAGGGCCGTGCCGTGCTTTCGCCGGGATATACGGTCGGTTATCTCGAGCAGGAGCCGGTGCTCGACCCGGAGGCGACGGTCAGACAGGCGGTGGAAGAGGGTCTGAGGGAGGCCGTTGACCTGGTGAACGAGTACAACGAGATCAGCATGAAGTTTGCCGAGCCCCTTTCCGACGATGAGATGGATGCGCTCATGGCGCGCCAGGGCGAGCTGCAGGAAAAGATCGATCACCTGGATGCCTGGGATATCGATTCCCGCCTCGAGATGGCCATGGACGCCCTGCGCTGTCCTCCGGGCGACACGCCGGTGCGCGTGCTTTCCGGTGGAGAAAAAAGGCGGGTGGCGCTGTGCAGGCTCCTGCTCAAGAAACCCGACATCCTGCTTCTGGACGAGCCCACAAACCACCTGGACGCAGAGACGGTCGCCTGGCTGGAGCGCCACCTCCAGCAGTATGAGGGCACGGTGATCGCGGTCACCCACGACCGCTACTTCCTGGACAACGTGGCCGGCTGGATCCTGGAGCTCGACCGGGGGCACGGCATTCCCTGGAAGGGTAACTACTCATCCTGGCTGGAGCAGAAGCAGCGCAGGCTCAAGCACGAGGAGAAGCACGCGACCGAGCGCCAGAAGACTCTGGAGCGCGAGCTCGAGTGGATCCGGATGTCTCCCAAGGGCCGCCAGGCCAAGGCCAAGGCCCGCGTGAGCGCGTATGAGACGCTTTTGAGCCAGAACGTGGAGAAGCAGGAAAAAGAGCTCGAGATCTATATCCCGCCCGGAGACCGCCTGGGCAAGGTGGTCATCGAGGCTGAAAGGGTGAGCAAGACATACGGCGACAGCATCCTCTTCGAGGATATGAGCTTTGCCCTGCCCGCAGGCGGCATCGTTGGCGTTATCGGGCCCAACGGTGCGGGCAAGACCACCCTGTTCAGGATGATCACGGGGAGCGAGCGACCCGACACCGGCGCCATCAGGGTCGGAGAGACAGTCAAACTCGCCTATGTGGACCAGGAGCGCGATACTCTGGATCCGTCGAAAACCATCTGGGAGGTGATCTCCGGCGGCAGTGATCTCATCGATCTGGGAAGGCGCGAGGTCAACTCGCGGGCCTATGTCGCACGCTTCAACTTCTCCGGCACGGACCAGCAGAAAAAGGTGAGCATGATCTCGGGCGGCGAGCGCAACCGGGTCCACCTTGCCTGCATGCTGAAGGAGGGGGCCAATGTCCTGCTTCTGGACGAGCCTACCAACGACCTGGACGTGAACACCATGCGCGCCCTGGAGGAGGCCCTGGAGAACTTCGCCGGGTGCGCGGTGGTCATCAGCCACGACCGCTGGTTTCTCGACCGTATCGCCACGCACATCCTTGCCTTTGAGGGAGACAGCCGGGTGGTCTGGTTCGAGGGAAATTACTCTGATTACGAGGCTGACAAAAAACAGCGGCTCGGCAAGGCGGCAGAGACGCCCCACCGGATCAAGTACCGTCATCTCACCCGAGGATGATCCTCCGGACAGGATGCAAAGAGACAAGGAGTTCGTGAACCCGTCGATGACCCGGGGCGATCCCTTTCTCCGCCTGACAGGCGGCTGCCGAAGCTCCGGGCCGTCTTCTGCCCGGGGGTTGCCCTCCCTGGCTTTCTTCCAGGATCCATCCTGTTGTGCGCTCGGGCAGAGCCCGTGCCTCCGCGCCTGATTGTTTCAAGAAATTCCTTTGGGAAACCGAAAGATCTGAGCAAGGCGGATCTTGATGAAGTCTTTGTTCGATTTGATATCCATACGCGGAAAGCTCCTGCTGGGTTACGGCTTTGTCTTTGTCTTCACCATCGTCCTTGCCAGTGCCGCGTTTCACTACATGGTCAGGCAGACCATCGAAACACTCATCGAAGATGAGCTGAGAAGCTCCACCAGCAGCATCCACACGATGCTCAAGGCCTCGGCCGACCTCACCATCAAGAATCATCTGCGCGGCATAGCCCAGAGAAACAAAGACATCGTCGAATACTATTACCAGAGATTCCTCAAGGGAGAACTCTCCGAAGAGACGGCCAAGTACAATGTGCGCAGGGTCCTGCTGTCGCAGCAGGTCGGGAAGACCGGCTATATCTACTGCGTCGACAGTGCGGGAGTGGCCGTCGTCCACGGGACCCCAGGGGTGGAGGGCGTCGATTTTTCCCATCGGTATTTTGTCCAGGAACAGATCAGAAGGAAAGAAGGGTATCTCACGTATGACTGGCAGAATCCGGGCGAGCCCGAGCCCCGTCCAAAGGCCCTTTATATGACCTATTTCGAACCCTGGGACTGGATCATTTCCGTCTCCTCGTACCAGGATGAGTTCATCGACCTCATCAACGTGGATGACTTCAGGGAGAGCATCCTGGGCCTGAGGTTCGGGAAGACGGGCTACTCCTATGTGTTCGACGGAAAAGGAAACATCATCATCCATCCCTCGTATGCGGGATCGATCTACGACATCGAGGATGAGGACCTTCGGACAACCGCGGCCAGGATCATAGGTCAAAAAACGGGCAAGATCCTCTATGCCTGGCGCAATCCCGGAGAGGACATCTTCAGGAAAAAGATCGTGATGCTCAACTACATCCCGGAGCTCGACTGGGTCATTGCCTCATCCGGGTATATGGACGAGTTCCATGGGATTCTGCTCCATGTCAAGAACATTATCTTCGTCATTACCGTGATCGTCATGGCAGTGGTGCTCATGATGACGCTCTGGATCGGATCAGCCATCACTTCTCCTCTGAGACGGCTGATGAAGCACTTTTCCGCCGGAGCCACCGGTGATTTCTCCGTGCGCATGGATGATTCGGCCCGGGACGAGTTCGGCATGCTGGCCCGATATTTCAATTCCTTCATGGAAACGCTGCAGCAGTTCAGCGGCAGCCTGCGGGAAGAGGTGCTGGAGCACCGGATGTCGCTGAAGGCGTTTCGAGAGAGCGAAGAGAGGTTCAGGCTGCTGGCCGAGAATTCACCGGATATCATCATCAGCCTCGATCAGAGGGGATATATATCCTATGTAAACCCGATCGTGGAAAAGATTCTGGGTTATACGCCGCATGAGCTCGCCGGCAAGAGCTTGCTGGTCATGGCCCGCGAGCAGGAAACAGGGGAGTATACCCGGCAGTTCAGAAAGATCCGCAATGGTGAGACCATCGTGGATTATACCGGCGTGCTCGTCCATAAGAATGGATCGGTGCGGCATTTCATCTTCTGCGGTGCTCCTGCCACCGACGGTCAGGGCAACATGATGGGGATCGAGGGTTTCCTGAAGGACATCACGGCTCGCAGGAATCTGGAGTTCCAGCTCCAGCAGGTCCAGAAGCTCGAGGCGGTAGGCACCTTGGCGGGCGGCGTGGCGCACGATTTCAACAACATCCTCACCGCCATACGCGGTTCGCTCGATATCTCTCTGCTCATGGTGGGGCAGAATGACCCCATCCTGAAGAATCTCCAGCAGATCGAAAAGGCGGTGACCAGGGCGTCCGATCTCACCCGCCAGCTCCTGTTCTTCAGCAGGAGACAGCTCGTGGAAATGGCCCCTTTGAACCTGAATCAGTCCGTAGACAACATTCTCAGAATCATCGAGCGTCTCATCGGCGAGAACATCGCCATCAGGGTTGATCTCGCTGCCGATCTCCAGCCGGTCATGGCTGACGGGGGAAACATCGAGCAGGTGATCATGAACCTCATGATCAATGCCCGCGACGCCATGCCCGAAGGGGGCGCCATCACCATCAGGACACGCAACGCCACCGTAGGCCACGAGTATGTGAGGGCACACTCCTATGCCAGGCCGGGCAAGTTCGTGTGTTTCTCCCTGGAAGACACGGGCATTGGCATGGACAGCCAGACCGCGGAACGCATCTTTGAGCCGTTCTTCACCACCAAGGAGCAGGGGAAGGGTACGGGTCTGGGTCTTGCGGTGGTCTACGGAATCGTAAAAAAACACAAGGGGTGGATCGTGGCCGACAGCAGACCCGGTGAAGGAACAGTGTTCACCATCTTTTTCCCGGTTTCCACAGAAGAGCCCGGCCGGGAACCCGACCAGGGCCCGCAGGACTCCGGAGACACCCGGGGCAGGGGCGAAAAGATCCTGGTCATCGAAGACGACCCCAGCGTTCTCTCCTTTGCCGGGACCGCTCTCAAGGGAAACGGATACACCGTGCTCACCGCTGCGAGCGCCATGGAGGCCCGCGTGGTGTTTCACGAACACCGGAACAGCCTGCACCTGATCTTCAGCGATGTCGTGCTGCCGGACAAGAACGGCCTTGATCTGGCCGATGAATTCAAAAGCGAGAAGCCGGACATTCGGATTCTCATGACCAGCGGCTATATGGACGAGAAATCCCTGAGCAGGATAATCAGGGACAACAACCATTGTTTTCTTCCCAAGCCCTATGCCATGAAGGATCTGCTCATGGCCGTGCGGGTCTTGCTCGACGGCCCGGGCCTGGCGTAAGGGAATACGGGGCTGCCCTTCTTCCTCCAGGGAGAATTCCCGCCTGCCCGAGGTTGCGCCCTGCAAGGCCCGGCCCCGGGATATCTTCTCTGATCGCTTTTTCGTTTTTTCTCCTGTTGATACCGCCAGCCATAATCGGGTAAGCTCCTGTCCGGGAAAACAGGGAAGAGAGACCACTCCCAAGCCCGACCTGCAGGGCTACGCAGGTTCCGATAGGTCCATTGCCGCAGCTGACGGCCCCTAAGGCGCGAAAAGGATGGAGGCTCTCGTCCCCCCGGGTAAATACCGTAAAAGGAAAGACGTGAAGGAGGAAGCGAAACGTGAAGAGAATCAGCATTGTTTGTTTGATCCTGATAACCGGAGCATTCATTCTCCAGGCGTGCACCACCGACCCGTACACCGGCCAGAGAAAGATGAGCAAGACCGCGTGGGGTTCCATTATCGGTGCTGCATCGGGAGCCGCTGTCGGCGCCGCCACGGGACGGGACAGCGAGTCGCGCCGCAAGAGGGCGCTCATGGGCGCGGGCGTGGGGGCCCTTGCCGGGGGAGCTGCGGGCGTATACATGGACAGGCAGGAATCCAAGCTCAGGCAGCAGCTTCAGAATACGGGCGTGAGCGTCACACGGGAAGGAGACCGGATCGTCCTGAACATGCCCGGCAACGTCACCTTCCGGGTCGACAGCTCGGACATCAATGCCGGTTTCTATGATATCCTGAACTCCGTGGCCCTGGTCCTGAAGGAATACAACAAAACCATCATCAATATCACGGGCCACACCGACAGCACCGGCTCGGATTCCTACAACCAGGAGCTCTCGGAAAAGAGGGCTGCCAGCGTGGGCCGGTATCTGACGAGCCAGGGCATCGACCCTGTGAGGATCGCCACCGGCGGGATGGGAAAATCCATGCCCATAGCGAGCAATGCGACCCCTGAAGGCCGTCAGGCAAACCGGCGCGTGGAGCTCGAACTCGTGCCGCTCACCCAGTAGCGCTCACCGTCCGGACCGTCTCTTGGTGCGTCTGCACCACTCTTTCTTGAGAGTGGTCCTGCCATGGTGCACTCTATGTATAGGTATGGCTGCCGCACAGGAGGTCCTGGCGGCGCTTTCTGCCTTTTGGCCGGAGGGGTGTGAAGCGTTTGAGAAAAACCGAGCATGGAGGGAGTGCCATGAAGAAGACGACGACCTTTATCCTGTTGATACTCGTTACCGGACTGCCCGCCGTGCAGTCGTGCACCACAGATCCCTACACCCGGGAACGACAGACGAGCAGGACTGTCTGGGGATCGGTGATCGGCGGGGCTGCAGGAGCGGCCGCCGGCGCCGCCACGGGCAGAGACAGCGAGTCGCGCCGCAAGCGCGCGCTCATAGGCCTGGGCATCGGGGCCCTGGCCGGAGGCACCGCGGGCGCCTACATGGACCGTCAGGAGACCCTGCTCAGGCAGCGGCTTGAGGCCACGGGCGTGAGCGTTACCCGCATAGATGACCGGATCATCCTGAACATGCCCAGCAGCATCACTTTTGAGACCGACAGCGCGGAGCTCAGGCCCCAGTTTTACGACGTGCTCAATTCCGTTTCCCAAGTGCTGGAAGAGTATGAGAAGACCCTCGTCAATGTCGCGGGACACACGGACAGCACCGGTGCTGCGTCATATAATCAGACTCTTTCCGAGAAGAGAGCCCGGAATGTGGCCCAGTACCTGATAGCTCAGGGGGTGAATCCCACCCGGGTAGCGGCTGAGGGCATGGGGGAGAACCAGCCCGTTGCATCCAATCAGACCCCCGAGGGCCGGCAGGCAAATCGCCGGGTGGAGATCACGCTTGCCCCGCTCACCGAAACCGGCTGAGCCGGGTTGTTTTCCCGGTCAAATCATGGGTTGTTCTGCACGGCGGCAGGCCCTGGTTGGTTTTTATGCTCCCTGCTCGGTCTGCCCTTCCAGGGTGCCCTATCTTACGAGGAGGACGGGGCACCCGGCCTGATGAACCACCTTGTCTGCCACGCTGCCGGTTATGTGCCCGATGATGCTCGATCTCCCATGAGATCCGACAACGATCAAATCGGCCTTTTTGTCTTTCTGCTCCTTGAGTATCTCCTCTGCAGGGTTGCCCGTTCTCACGTCAAAGGTGATGCTCGCCCTCCTGATCCTGGTCAGGTTTTCCACCTCGATGCGCATCTTTTCCCGTGCTGCATGCACGCTCTGTTCCTCGATCTGTCTGACCGTGCCCTCGCTGATGCAGTAGTCAGTGACACATTGCTGGATCGTCTCCACTACATGGACGAGGAACACCTGAGCATCACAGGCCTGGGCAATGTCGAGCGCATAGCTCAGGGCCCTGTCGGAATGCTCTGAAAAATCGGTTGCCATCACGATTCGTTTCGGCACAGACATATGCTCCCACCTCCTTGCCCGAACCAAGCCCTTGCCTTGTGCACCCGGAATGTCCCGCTGCTTCCGGGGCCATCCCCACGAGCGCTTCCGCGAAAGGCATGATCCGCTGAGAAAGCCTTTGATCTCGCCGCCGGCTGCATCGGAAGAGCTCATGACGCCCTCCCGCCACCGGGCTGCGGGGCTGCTCTCTAATAATCCTTGTACGAGCAGGCCGGCATTTCTCAAGACAAAGCACAGCCCTAAAGGGTTCATATGATGCGCGCCCGGATGTATCTTGAGGTTGAACCTGCTTGAAACAGGCCATTTTCCGGTTATTATCCTTTCAGCATATTCTGAATATCTATACATAGCGCCAGAGTTATTTGCGGTTTGAATACTGGCATGGTATCGTATGTTCATGAAGACGCATACCCTATCGAATCCTGAGATAATATTAGAACTGCAGGATGAGATACGACGCACAGAATAAAAAAAAGAATATTGTTCCTGATACCCCGGGAAAGGAGGGTTTAGGTATGCCGGAAGAAATGAAGGTGGGCTGCGCCAGGCCCATGGGAGGCCAACAGGCTGAGGAGCAGCCAAAGGCGGGTGGAGAAACAGAACAGGAGACAGGAAGGAAGGAGAGAGCCATGGTCAAGGTGGGCAGAAAGGCCCCGGATTTCGTCGCCCCTGCGTATCACAAGGGAAAATTTGTAACGGTCAAACTCTCGGAGTATTTCGGCAAGTGGATCGTACTGTGCTTTTATCCGGGTGATTTCACCTTTGTCTGAGCGACCGAGATCTCGGCAGTTGCCGAGAAGTATCCGGAATTTCAGAAGCTCGGGGTCGAGGTGCTTTCCATGAGTGTCGACAGCGTGTTCGTACACAAGATGTGGGACGATGTCGAACTCTCCAAGATGGTCTCCGGGGGGATCCCCTTTGCCATGCTCTCCGATGCGGCAGGCAGGGTGGGCAGCCTCTACGACGTATACGACATCGACGCCGGGGTCGAAACGCGCGGCCGCTTCATCATCGACCCGGACGGCATCATCCAGGGGTACGAGGTCCTCACCCCGCCGGTGGGCCGCAACGTGATGGAGAGCCTGCGGCAAATCCAGGCATTCCAGCTCGTGAGACAGAGCAAGGGCACTGAAGTCACCCCCTCGGGCTGGAGACCGGGCAAGCCGACGCTCAAGCCCGGCCCCGATCTGGTGGGCAGGGTGTGGGAACACTGGAAGACCGGCCTGGCCTTCGACTGATCCTCTTTCGCTCAAGCTTCGGAGGACAGGTCCTCCTTTTTCGGGCGGGTTTACCGAATCTATTGGGGACGGGT
>JALNWY010000086.1 GCA_023230665.1 Deltaproteobacteria bacterium | reverse complement strand
GCTGAATAACGTTTACGTTTGGTTTTACTCATGGTGTTCCTCCTTCGTCAGTGGGTGGCTGTCCACCTTAGCACACTGTCCGAATTTTGGGGACCACCTCTGTCAGGGGCAAAACAGGAAGGTGTTTTTCGGGAAGCTTGGGGCAAAAAAAGATTGCAGAAGAATTTAATTGTGATGTCAGCGATATTTTATCCCCGGATACTGAACCGTCCCATCACCAAATTCATATCCCTGAAGGTTCAGTTCCTGACCCGGAAGATTTTGAATATGTCCCAATGGCCAAAGCCCAGCTGTCAGCCGGCAACGACGCATTTGTTCTTTCTGAAGACATGCAGGGCTACTATGCCTTCCGCAAGGATTGGCTCTCCCGGGCAGTCAGTAGCTCAAGGAACGCCGTCCTGGTCCATGTCACCGGCAACTCCATGGCCACAACGATAATTGAAAACGACGTGGTCATGCTCGATACCGGGCGCCGCCACATCTACGACGGCAAAATCTACGCCCTGCGCATGGACAGCACCGTCATGGTCAAGCGCCTGGCCCTCCGCCCGGCCGACCGCACCCTGATAATGTCCGACAACAAGGATGAGTACGAACCCTACGAAGCCGACCGCAAGGACATCCACGTCCTCGGCCAGATCGTCTGGTTCGCCCGCACCCTCGTAAAAACCGACTGATCATACAAACTTCAAACATCTTTCCCGAGGGGGAGGGAAGAAATGCTTTGGACGTATGAAACCGAGGTAGGTATTTTCTGGATCAAGCCCAACGAAAAATTCCGCTTCACCCTGGGCATCAACGAAGAGATCTTAGGCAACTACAACACCCCGAACCAGGCCGCCGAAGACGTCTCTTCCCGCACCACCGGCCACCTCCTTTGGGACAACTATTCGTCCACCCCCACCCCCTCCACCCTAACCCAATGGAACTTCTACAAAAAATAAGTAACTTTAACATGGAGGATTGACATGGGCTTTGATGAGAAAATTGCTGCACTCGTCCAAAGGTTGCCCAAATTGAAAAATCACCTAATGACCGAAGAGGCCACCAAAAATGCCCTGGTAATGCCCTTCATTGCAGCCCTTGGGTACGACATTTTTAATCCCCAAGAGGTAATCCCTGAATTTACAGCAGATATTGGTACAAAAAAGGGCGAAAAGGTGGACTACGCCATCATGCGCGACGGCGAGGCCATTATCTTGGTTGAATGCAAATGTGCGGCCGGCGATCTGTGCCAGGAAAATATGAGTCAGCTCTATAGGTATTTTGCCGTTACCAAGGCCAGGATAGCTATTCTTACCAATGGGATAAAATATAACTTCTATTCCGATTTGGAAGAAAAGAACAAAATGGATGACAAGCCCTTCTTGGAATTGGATTTACTGAGTCTGAAGCCAAACGCGCTGGCCGAGGTGAAAAAACTAGCAAAGGACGATTTTGACCTTGACCGAGTGCTGAGCGTCGCCAGCGAACTGAAATACACCTCGGAAATAAAAAAGGTGCTCAATGCTCAATCTGAGTCCCCGAGTGAAGAATTCGTACGTTTCTTTTTTCAACAGGTAATCCCGGGCGGCAGATTCACAGCGACAATGAAAGAGCAGTTTACCCCCTTGGTTTCAAAGGCATTCAGTCAATTTTTGAACGACAAGGTCAACGATCGGCTTCGTTCAGCACTTGAGAGCGAAAAAGATAAAGTGGAAGAAGATGCCGCCATAAAAGAGGAAGAGGAGCGAAAGGACGGCATTGTCACCACCGAGGAAGAATTGGAGGGTTTTAACATCGTCCGGGCTATCGCCGCAAAAAGTATCTCGCCAACCCGCGTGGTGCACAGAGATACCAAGTCCTATATGGGAATACTGCTTGATGACAACAACCGGAAGCCGATCTGTCGCCTCTGGTTCAACAGCAAACAAAAATATCTTGGCGTAATCAATAGTAATAAGGAAGAAAGCAGAATCCCCATCGATTCAGCCATCGACATTTATCAACACGCCGAAAAAATCCTCGAAACTATAGCGGCCTATGAAAAATAAAACTTTAAAAAAAACTCGCGGCCGGACCACTTGGCTCGCCCGCTCCTTCATAAAAAGAAAGAAAAAGACTGATTCCACCAGTGCCTAATCCTGAAAAATATACCTACGACAAGATCGGCATCTGGTCTGAAATCAAGCTAGAGATTATCCGGAAGTATGCCCAAGCATACTCCAAAATTATGGCCGGAAAAGGCTTTAAATACATATATATTGATGCCTTTTCTGGCGGAGGTCGACACAAATCAAAAAAGGACGGGAGATTAATCGATGGCAGCCCTGTGAACGCCTTGGCTGTGGAGCCTCCTTTTTTTGAATACCACTTCATAGATATCGATCGCAAAAAGATCAACGCACTATCCAAGGCAGTTGAAGGGAAGGACAATGTCCATCTCTATAACGAGGATTGCAACACTGTCCTTTTGGAAAAAGTTTTCCCCAGGGCGCGCTGGACCGATTATAGGCGAGCGCTTTGCATCCTCGATCCGTATGGCCTGCACCTGGACTGGGAGGTGATCCGAACAGCCGGGGAATTAAAGACCATTGATATTTTTTTGAATTTTCCCATCATGGATATCAACATGAATGTGTTGCGGCATGACACCGGGAAAGTCGAGAAAGACCAGGCGGCTCGGTTCACCAGGTTTTGGGGAGATGAATCGTGGCGGGAAATTTCCTATAAATCCTCTCCGCAGCTTCCTCTTTGGGGAGATTGTGATACAATAAAACAGGGTAATGATATTGTTGCCGAGGCATTCAGGCAACGACTCATTTCTGTTGCCGGTTTTACAAATGTCCCTCGGCCTATCCCAATGAAGAACCAAAAAAAAGCTACTGTTTATTACCTGTATTTTGCCTCACAGAAGCCGGTTGCCATGCATATCGTAAAAGATATCTTTAAAAGGTACACCTGATATGGCGCAGAATTCCTCGATCGAATGGACGGGGGCCACCTGGAACCCTGTCACAGGCTGCAGCTATATCAGCGATGGTTGCCGAAACTGCTACGCCAGACGAATGGCCATGCGCCTGCATGCTATGGGGAACCGGAGATACGTAAACGGGTTTAATGTCACCCTGCATCCGGATCTGCTCGATACTCCCCTTCGATGGCGCACTTCAAAATTGATCTTTGTAAATTCCATGAGTGATCTGTTTCATGAAGATATTCCGATAGAATTTATACTCCAGGTATTTACAACGATCAGACAGGCCAAACAGCATACCTTCCAGGTATTGACCAAGCGGGCCGAAAGATTACACGATCTTAGTGACGAGCTTGACTGGCCTGATAACCTGTGGATGGGGGTGACGGTAGAGTCAGGGAAATATACCAACCGGATAGATTTGCTGCGCAAGGTTCCAGCCGCGGTCAAATTCCTCTCTATCGAACCGATGGTTGGGCCGGTCGGCAAGCTGGATTTGACTTCTATCGACTGGGTTATTGTCGGTGGTGAGTCAGGCCCTGGCGCCAGGCCCATAGAAAAAATCTGGGTTAATAATATTAAGGACCAGTGTATTGTCGGCGGAGTGCCATTTTTCTTTAAACAGTGGGGAGGGGTGAATAAGAAAAAAACAGGTCGGCTCCTGGATGGAAAAACATGGAGTCAGTACCCTCTATCAGTCAATATTTAAATTTTTTTGGGTATCAAACCTTGCGTTAATTTGTGCCGAAAAATGAAAATTCTTCCATTTTGGCGCAAAACCTGTCGAAGCCATAGTTGCTTTTAATTTGTGTTTAATTTTTTGGGACTATTTCATAATCTTCACCAATCATTCCCCAACCATTTAAACCAAAAACCCCCTTCGTTCCTGGTCTCATACCTTATGACCCCCTACACATATGGCAGAAAGAGTTCTCAAGCCGCGCCGAGGCAATGATGAAAGGAAAACGGATTAAGTCACGGGGCATACAAAGGTATCTCGCTGCTCAGCCGGTAGAGTCCCGCCCCGGGCGGGATTAACCACCCCGCTCCGCCCCGGCTGAGGTCCCTCACCGGGAGCCAGTATACAGCTCCTCCAAGGGTACCGGAGAAGTTACCGGGGAACTTACCGGGGAAGTCCTTTATGCCTTCACGATCAACGTCACGGATAAACCCACTTCACGACATCTAAAACGATCCCCGTTCACGTGCAGGTCGCAGGATGTTTTCCGCGTCGGCGATTGCTCGTCATATAAACAGTGCTTCTGGCAAACAATGCCCCTGTTCTGCACCGGCTTGGAAGCGTCGGGCGGTCGATTAATGCAAATCGCAAATTCAATTTGTATTTTGCATAAATCCATCGTATTCATTTTGTATGCAGCTTATTCATCGCACCATGGGGCCGTATCTCGCGCGCCTCGCGGAGCAGTATCCGGTGGTGACCGTCACCGGTCCGCGCCAGAGCGGCAAGACAACCTTGTGCCGCATGGTGTTCCCCGGCAAAAAATATGTCAGCCTCGAAAATCTTGACACCCGTCTGTATGCCACGGAAGATCCGCGGGGTTTTCTCGCCGGCCTCCCTGAGGGCGGTATTCTTGATGAGGTTCAGCATTGCCCGGATCTTCTTTCCTATATCCAGACCGTTGTCGATACGGATGAGCGAAAAGGGCTTTATATTCTGGCCGGCAGCCGGCAATTCAAGGGAGCCGGCACTGTCAGCCAGTCCCTTGCCGGCCGCACCCCACTGCTCAAACTGCTGCCCTTCAGCATTGAGGAACTCGGCGTCGAGCGGACGGGTACGGAAGTGGACCGTCTCCTGCTGACCGGTTTTTATCCGCGGATATGGAAGGAGCAGCTCAATCCGACAGAAGCTCTGGGAAGCTACCTGGAAACCCATGTCGAACGGGACACCAGGCAGCTTGTTGCCGTCAAGGACCTGTCCCTGTTTCAGCGGTTTGTCACCTTGTGTGCCGGCAGGATCGGCCAGTTGCTCAATTTCAACAGCCTGGCCGCTGATACCGGCATCTCCCGGCAAACGGCGAGCAACTGGCTGTCGCTGCTCGAGGCAAGTTATGTCGTGTTCAGGCTGCCGCCCTATTTTGCCAATGTCGGCAAGCGGCTGGTCAAGTCACCGAAACTCTACTTCTATGATGTCGGCCTGGCCTCGTACCTGCTGGGCCTGGAAAACACGCTGCATGTGAGCCGCGACCCGCTCAGGGGCAATCTCTTCGAAAATATGGTGGTGATGGAAGCGCTCAAGTACCAGCTGCACAGGGGCAAGCGCAGCAATCTCTATTTTTACCGGGACAGCAACGGCAACGAGGTTGACCTGCTGTTCAGTATAGGTCCCGACCTGTTTCCGGTGGAGATCAAGGCCGGAATGACCCTTACCACGGCATACTTCAAAGGGCTGGACCGGTTCGGCAGACTTTTCGATCTGTCTCAGGGTCGGGGATTGGTTTATGGCGGGAAGGAGCAGCAGCAACGGTCAGGAACCCTGGTATTTCCAGCCTTCAGCGTGCATGAACTGATTGCCGAGATGGAAGCCCGGTTCATGAATTCTCAATGATTTATCCGATCACCTGTACATTTTTCACGATATGGTTTGCAATCCGGTTCGCCTGAATTGAAGAAGGAGAAGGAATACATATCGGGTTTTTCGCCCAACTGTCTGTCCATCGATCTTGAAGTCGG
This sequence comes from Deltaproteobacteria bacterium, assembly GCA_023230665.1. GTDB lineage: Bacteria > Desulfobacterota > Desulfomonilia > UBA1062 > UBA1062 > Phosphitivorax. The sequence goes on along the minus strand of JALNWY010000086.1, from coordinate 6,331 downwards.
CAGGAATGACAGGCGCATCCACGCTTTTGCCGGCATCCACGGGAAAACCGGCAAGACCTGTGTTTACCGGCAGGGAGATGTGCGGGAAGCCCTGAAAAGGCTGGATGACTTTGCCCGGGAAACCTCCTTCTTGCTGGGCCATAATCTGATAGCCTTTGACCTGCCGCATCTTGCCGCGGCACAACCCGATCTTCTCCTCCTCTCCAAGCCGCCGGTGGACACCCTGCGGCTCAATCCCCTGGCATTCCCCCGCAACCCCTATCACCACCTGGTCAAGCATTATCAGGACGGCCAGCTCAAGCGGGGCAGACTGAACGACCCTGAGCTTGACGCCCGGTTGACACTAACCCTGTTGGAAGATCAGTGCGAGGCCCTGCGGCGGACATCGCCGGAACTGCTTGCCGTCTGGCACTGGCTGACCACCAGGGGCGAAACCGCCACGAACGAAAACAGAGGGGTTGACGCCCTTTTTGCCGTGGTGCGGCGGAAGCCTCGTCCTTCACGTTCCCGGGCCCGGGCTATCATCCGACAACTGTTGCTGGATATTTCCTGCCGGACCCGGGCCCGCGAAATCCTGGAAACCGCCCCGATGAATGACTGGGCTCTGGCCTATGCGCTGGCCTGGCTGTCGGTGAGCGGCGGGAATTCGGTGATGCCGCCGTGGGTCCGCCACCAGTTTCCTGAAGCCGGAATAATGGTGAAACGGCTGCGGGACAGCGCCTGCGGTGATCCGGCATGCACCTGGTGCCGGCAGCGTCATGATGCCCGCAAAGAGCTCAAGCGCTGGTTCGGCTTTGATGATTTCCGGCCGGAGCCTGCCGATGCCGCCGGGATGCCTCTGCAACAGGTCATCGTTGAGGCGGCGATGCGGGGCGAACATGTCCTGGGCATTCTGCCGACCGGTACAGGCAAGTCCCTCTGTTACCAATTGCCGGCCCTGTCCCGGTATGACAAGACCGGAGCGCTGACCGTGGTGATTTCACCGCTGGTTGCCTTGATGGCGGACCAGGTGGCCGGGCTGGAAGCAAGGGGGGTAACCTGCTGCGCCGCTCTCAACGGCCTGTTGTCGATGCCGGAGCGTGCCGATGTTCTTGACCGCGTCCGGCTCGGTGATGTGGGAATTTTGATCATTTCTCCCGAACAGCTACGGAATAAAGGGCTGCGCAATGTGCTGGCCCAGAGGGAAATCGGCGCCTGGGTGGTGGATGAGGCGCATTGCCTCTCCAAGTGGGGGCATGATTTTCGGCCCGATTATCGGTATGTCGGGCGGTTTATCAGGGAAAAGGCCGGGGCTGATGCCGTCCCTCCCGTCCTCTGCCTGACCGCCACCGCCAAGCTCGATGTGGCGGCCGATATCCACAATTATTTTCAGGACAAACTGGGGATCAATCTCCAGCTTTTCGACGGCGGTGCGCAGCGGACCAATCTGGATTTTTCCGTGGTGCCGACGGCTTCCGGCGAGAAATTCGCCCATATCCACCAGATTTTGGAACACTACCTGCCGCCGGGAAAAAACGGCGGTGCCATTGTCTACTGTGCCACCCGCTGGATGGCGGAGCGCGTCGCTGAATTTCTGATGGAAAAAGGACTGGCCGCCGCGCATTTCCATGCCGGCTTGCCGCCCGAAACCAGGAAAAGCGTCCAGACCCGCTTCATTGCCGGAGACCTGCGGGTGATAGCGGCCACCAATGCTTTTGGCATGGGAATCGACAAGCCCGATGTGCGGCTGGTTGTCCATGCCGACATCCCGGGGTCCCTGGAAAATTACCTGCAGGAGGCAGGCCGGGCCGGCCGGGACAGGCAGGCGGCATTCTGTGTTTTGCTCTACACGCCCGAAGATGTCGAAAGGCAGTTCGGCATGTCGGCCTATTCGCGGCTCAGTCGCCGCGAGATCCAGGCGATCCTCAAGGCTCTGAAGAACCTGGACCGCAGGAAACGCATGGGCGGGGAAGTGGTGGCCACAGCCGGCGAGATCCTTGCCGAGGAGGAGGAAGGGGCCTTCAGCCGGGATTCGGGCACCGACGATACCCGGGTGCGCACCGCCATTTCCTGGCTGGAAGAAGCGGCTCTGCTCAGCCGGGAGGAGAACCGGGTCCAGGTCTTTCCCTCCTCGCTGCGGATAACCACCCTGGAAGAGGCGGAAAAGAAACTGCTCAAGGTCCGGATAACCGGCGAATATCGGCGTCAACTGCTGAACACGGTGGAAGCCTTGATCACCGCTGATGCCGATGAAGGGATCTCGACCGATGAGCTGATGGGCTCCTGCGGGCTCACGGCCGAGGGTGTGCGCCGGGCGCTGTATGACCTTGAACGTGTGGGAATAGCCAGCAACGATACGGTGTTGACCGCCTTTGTGCATGCCGGGGTGGAACGATCTTCCCAAAAACGTCTTCAAGAAGCGGCGGCCCTGGAAACGGCCCTGATCGATGCACTGCGGATCGCGGCCCCTGAGCTGGACAGCGGCGAGACATCGGTCCTGCACCTGCGTCATGCAACCCAGCGGTTGAAGGACGAAGGACATGCCTTCGCGTTGCCGGAAAAGGTCTGGCGGATCCTCAGGAGCATCTCCCAGGACGGCCGCAGCGAGGATGGCGGGACCGGAAGCCTGAATCTGCGGCGGTTGGATGCGGAGTCGGTGGCCGTGAAGCTGCAGCGCGACTGGCCGTCACTGGAGAGAACAGCCCGCCTGCGGCGCGAGGCCGCTCTGCATATGCTTGAACATCTGCTCGCCTGCCTGCCCCAGGGCCAGCGGGGCACCGATCTCCTGGCGGAAACGACCCTGGGCAGATTGACCGGCGCGCTTGAGGGGAACCTGGTCCTCAAGGCGCAGGTCAAGGATCCGCAGAAGCTTGTCGACCGGGCCTTGCTCTGGCTGCACGAACAGGAGGTTATCCGCCTCAACAAGGGCCTGGCGGTATTCCGGCCGGCCATGACCATCCGCATCAGCCAGGAAAGACGGAACTTCCGCAAGGCTGATTTTACCCCGCTGCAGTTGCATTACCAGGAACAGGTGGTGCAGATCCATGTCATGGCCGAGTACGTGCATCGCGGTCTGCAGGCAATGGCGGAGGCCCTGCGGCTGACCATGGACTACTTCAGCCTGAAGCGCGAGGAATTTATCCGCCGCTGGCTGCCCGGCCGGGAGAAGGAACTGTCCAGGCAAACCACGCCGGAGTCCTGGCGCGCCATTGCTGAGTCGCTGCACAACCCAATCCAGCAGGGAATCGTCGCCGATGACCGGGAGCAGACCAATGTCCTGGTTCTCGCCGGTCCCGGCTCGGGAAAAACCAGAGTCCTGGTCCACCGCATCGCTTACCTGGTGCGGGTGCGACGGGAAAATCCGCGCGGAATCGTGGCCCTGGCCTACAACCGGCACGCGGTCGTGGAGATCCGCCGCCGTCTCGGAGAACTGATCGGTGCTGATGCCAGGGGCGTGACCGTACTGACCTGCCATGCCCTTGCCATGCGCCTGACCGGGTCAAGCTTCGTCGAACGGGAAATACGAAAAGATGATGGAGATGTCTTCAAGGAGGTGTTGCGCCAGGCCGTGGCCCTGCTCAAGGGCGAAGGGCTGCCGCCGGAAGATGCCGATGAACAGCGGGACCGCCTGCTTGCCGGTTTCCGCTGGATCCTGGTGGATGAATACCAGGATATCGATCCTGAGCAGTATGAGCTGATCTCGGCCCTGGCCGGCCGGACCCGCCTGGATGAGGACGGCAGGCTTACCCTGTTTGCCGTCGGCGACGACGATCAGAATATCTACGCCTTTGACGGCGCTTCCGTGGAGTTTATCCGCAGATTCGAGGCGGATTATGCGGCCAGGCCCGCTTATCTGGTGGAAAATTACCGTTCGACCGCCCATATCATTGCCGCCGCCAATCTCGTTATCGCCCCTGCGGCCCGGCGCATGAAAACCAATTATCCGATCACCGTCGATCGCAAACGCAAAAAAGATCCCCAGGGCGGCCGCTGGCAGCGTGTTGACCCTGTTGCCCGGGGGCGGGTCCAGATCCTGCCGGCCGGAAGCGATAGCATGACCCAGGCCATGGCGGTGATGACTGAACTGCAGCGCCTGGCGGCACTGGTGCCTGACTGGGACTGGGCGCGGGCGGCGGTGATCGCCCGGGAGTGGAAATACCTTGAACCGGTGCGCAGTTTCTGCGAACTGAACCGCATCCCCGTGCAAATGGCCGATGAGTCAACCCTCGCATTCCGGCGTCTGCGGGAAACACAGATCATGATGGATTGGCTGCGGGACAGAAACAGCAGCCTCGTTGATGCTGCACGACTGAGGGAATGGCTGAGTTGTCGGCCGGATGGAAACTGGTGGTCCCTGCTGCGGGAGGCGGTTGAGGAATACTCGCTGGAAACGGGCGGGGTGGAGTTGCCTGCCCGCCACTTCATTGAGTGGCTGGTTGATTGGGGCAGGGAGGCTCGGCGGAGGCAGACCGGGCTCATGCTGCTAACCGGACACAGGGCCAAGGGGCTGGAATTTGATCACGTTGCCGTCCTTGACGGCGGCTGGCAGAGAATCGGCAGCAACGAAGATCATGATGCCGGTCGGCGCCTGTACTATGTCGCCATGACGCGTGCCCGGCAGACTTTGATGCTGGCCTGTTTTGCCTCCGGACATGCACTGCTTGACCGCCTCCCGGAAGAGCCATGCATCCTGCGGCGTTCGGGAATACGGTTACCCCCTCCTCCGCCAGAGCTTACCCGCCGCTATCTGCGCTTGACGCCCGCGGATGTTGATCTGGGTTTTGCCGGCCGCTATGGATCAAAAAATCAAGTCCATAAAGCGATTGCGGAACTCTCGGTGGATGATCCGCTTGTCCTCCATCAGGAAGGAGAACTGCGCGAACTGCTGGACCGCGGCGGAAAGGTGATCGGCAGGCTTGCCCGGAATTTTTCCCCGTCGGCGGGAATGCAATGCATCGAGGCCCGGGTTGGGGCAATTTACGTCCGCAGGCGTGAAGAGGCCGGGACTGCATTCCAGGACAGGATACGATGTACCCGGTGGGAAGTGGTGCTGCCGGAACTGGTCTATGAACCATGAAAGACTGCATTCAGGACCACCGGGAGGTCGATGAAAAAACAAAGCATGTGTCTTGACTGGCCGGAGGAGGTCTGTACCGGGGATACGCGGTACTTGCGCTGGTCTCAGCCAGCCTCCAACATCTGCCTTGATTTTCACGGGGATCCGGTGAACGCCCGGCTGGTGGTTTTTTCCGACGGCAACCATCACATGGCCCTCAGGGACTGCCTGGACCTGTTTGTTCGGCAGAACAGAGACCTGTCAGGGGTTTTCTACGCCACAACACCACCGGGCCCCATTGCCACCCTGCTCAGGCAGGGCGGCCTGCGGCTGGGCAACCTGGTTCTTCGCGTCTCTCCCCATGTGTTTATCAGCCCTCCGGAGGTCCTGGATGGACTTGCGGCGGACGGGCTGATGGCCGAACATTGCCCTTTTGCGCAAAACCGGGGCAATGTCCTGCTCATACACAAGGGGAACCCGAAAAATATCTGCTCGGTATCGGACCTGGTCCGTAATGATATTCGCCTTTTTCTGTCCAACCCCCAAACAGAGAAGGGCAGCTTCACGGCGTATTACAACACCCTGAAAAACCTGGTATCCGGCGGTGATCCGCGCAACAGTTTCCCGGACGACAAAATTGCACGGGGTCGGATTCTGTTCGGAAAATGCATTCATCATCGTGAGGCGCCCCAGGCGGTTGCGGAGGGTTCAGCCGATGCGGCCGTGGTTTTTTATCATCTGGCCTTACGATATATTCGGATCTTTCCGGACCATTTCAAAATGATTCCCCTGGGCGGAAGTGTTGACAATCCCGAGCCCCTGCCCGGCAATGTCATCGGCAGGATAAACATGGGCCTGGTGGGAGACGGCGGCGCCTGGGGCCGCAGGCTCATCTCCTTCCTTCGTTCACGGCAGGCTTCGGAGATATACGTCTATCACGGCCTGCACCCGCTATCGCCGGTTGATCCGCCACCCTGACCCGCTCTCCGTTCAGGCATCGTCCAGGCCATTCCGCCGAACCGTTTCAAAAAAAACTCCCTTGCTCGAAAGAGGGGTGATCTTTTTCTCCCGGAAGGCTATATTGCCTGGAAGGAAAAAATTGCCCCCCGGAAACAGACGCCCTCCACCAGGCTGAAGCCGGGCAGGCAGAACAGGATTCCTCCCTTTTCCCCCGACCCTGCTTTTCTGAAAAAATCCGCCTTATTGAACGGCAGCATTCCAGGAGCACGGCCCCGTCATGACTGTTTCATCCGAACCGAAAAATTTGAGAGAACTCGTCGAAAACGAATTTGCCCG
>JALNWY010000291.1 GCA_023230665.1 Deltaproteobacteria bacterium | reverse complement strand
TTGGCCCCTGCATGTTTTTCACTGGAAGCCAGATATCGCAGCGCCTCTTCCTGCCTGCCCACCTTCCACGCCGTAAACCCGATCCGGTGGGAATACTGGGCCTTCGCGTCTCTTTCGCCTATGTTTCCTTGGCCAAACAGCTCGGCAAAGGTCTGGTAGGCGTTCTCGTAGTCCCCGGCATACCAATAGGAGTGGGCAAGCCCTTTCTTGGCCTTGGGCAGGTCCGGCTTGAGCTTCAGGGCCTGCCGGTAGTTGTTGATCGCATGGTCGTACTGACCCATCATCATCTGAGCCAGAGCCAGGTTGCTGATGGCCAGATAGTCGTACGGCTTGGCCTTGATGGCGGTGATGCAGAGTTCCTGCACCTCGGGAAACCGCTGCTGCACGAGATAGATGGCGGCCAGGTTCACGTTTGCGGGCGAGGAGTTCGGATATTTGGCCAGAGTGTCCTCCCAGAGGGTCTGGGAATTCTGCCAGATATCGTTTTGCCGGTAGGTCATGAATGAATAGGAGAGCACGACCATGCCGAGCAGGGCCACGGAAATGAGCAGGGGAAACTCTGGCGAAAATCGCCCCGAGTCGAGCCGCAGGTGCCAGAGACGGGAGAGGCCGTATCCCAGGAGCACGCTCCAGGAAAGCGAGGGCAGCAGCGCGTACCGGTCGGCCATGATCTGAGAGATGGGAAAGATGTGTGCCACTGGAAGGAGAAACACATAGAACCATGCCACGAAAAAGGCATAGAGGTACTGCCTCCTCACCAGCGCAAACACGGCGCTCAAGATCAGCAGAAGGTTGACCCCGACATACGCCCACGCCTGCCAGGCCCCGGGGTCGGCATAGAGTTTGATGGCATAGTCTGCAGCATAGTTGACCGTGAGCGCGATGAGCGAGAGGTAGCTTGCGACTATCTGCGAGACCGCCAGGAGATTGGTGAAAAAACTCCCGCCGTGATACGGCTTGACCCCGCCTGCCGCATACATCATGAGCAGCAGCCGCACGCCCATGCCAACGGCGATGAGGAGCATGGGCAGGTAGACGAAGGCCCTGGTCTTCCAGAACGAGGGACAGGGCCGGCGCAGATGGATGACGATATCCAGGACAACCACAACCGCCGGGATCATGAGCGCGATAGGCTTGGAAAAGATCGCCAGCACCATGAAGACCACGCTCGCCCCGTAATACCTCCATCTCCCGGTTCGGCCCCGGATGAACGCCCAGAGGCACAGGAACGTGAATATGCCCATGAGCGGCTCCTTGCGGGCGAAGAGCCAGGCCACGCTCTCCACATGCACCGGATGAACGGCAAAGAGCATGCTCGAAAGGGACGCCCAGGTGAAGACCAGCTTTTCGTCGTCAGTGAAGATCCGGAAGAGCTCCAGGAGAAAGAGCCAGCAGGCAAGGACCATGAGCGCATAGAGCACGATGCTGGTCAGGTGCATGCCGAACACCACGTCCTCCTGCGAAGGACCCCAGAGTGCGAAATCCACCATATAGGAAAGATCTCTCACGGGCTGGTAGGTGGAGAGCTTGGATATCGAGAGAATCTTGCCCACGTTCTCGGCGGTGATCTGGTGCAGGGCCGTCCGGGAGAAGATCGCGGGGTCGTCCCAGTTGGTGGCCTCGTTGTCCAGGACATTGAGATGGAGCCCCAGGACGAGCACGACCATGAGCAATGCCAGCTCAAGATAATGTTTCCTCGGTATCGACATACCCCCTATAACCTCCAGCATGCTCAGGGACAGCCGGACCCATATCCTTTCGGCATCCGCCTCTCCCGATGAATCACTGCCCGGGCACAGCCGCTCCTGACCCATAGCATTGATCGGACATTCCCCTCAACAGGCTTTCCGGGTTTCCCTCTGAACAGCTTCGCATGCTCCGCGCTCCAGGGAAGCGCTATGGCCGATTCGCTTCTTTTGAAGCAGGCAGGCGCGGGTGAAAAGAAAGCGGCATTCTGCGGAGCTGCCCTGCACTCACCTCTCCTCTTTCGGCACTCCTGGGCCGGAAGATGAAATCCCTTTTTCGATCAAGGCCCTTTAAAGCGCTCGGCATCCTTTTGGCTCTGGTGGTAATCAGCTGTACAACATCGTCTGTCACTGTGATATATTCAAGCCGACTTTCTTATGGAGGCATGCATGTCTGTATCTGAAAAGATGCTTGGATATATGGAGCGTTCCTCGTGGATCCGGAAGATGTTCGAGGAAGGCGCCAGGCTGAAATCCATCCACGGCGCAGCGAATGTCTTTGACTTCAGCCTGGGAAATCCGGATGTTCCCCCTCCGAGGAGGGCCCTGGAAAAGGCTGCTGAGCTCCTCATGCGCATGGATCACGGCTATATGCCCAACGCCGGCTTCGCGGATGTGCGGGAGGCCCTGGCCGGGTATGCATCAGGTCTCTACCAGATCCCGCTCAAGAGCGACGATATCGTCATGACCTGCGGCGCAGGGGGCGGGCTCAACGTGGTGCTCAAGGCGATCACCAACCCCGGCGACGAGATCATGGCC
>JALNWY010000085.1 GCA_023230665.1 Deltaproteobacteria bacterium | reverse complement strand
TGCATCGCATCGGCCAGACGCGAAACCTGCGGGTTTTCCGGGCTCACGTCAAATCCCGCGCAGAAGGCCTCGTCTCCGGCTCCCGTGATGACCACCGCCCGGGGCGGATTTTTCTCCAGATCTTCGGTCACCGCTTCCAGGCAGGTCCACATGTGTTCGTCAAGGGAGTTTTTCCGTGCGCGCCGGTTGAAGGTCACCGCAGCGACCCTGCCCCTGCGCTCGATCTCCACGCCGTAGTCGGCCATGACCTACCTGGGCCTCTTCAGAACGCCGTGCCGAAGGTGTCGCGATACAGGACCTCGGCAAGCTCTTTGCGCGGGGGACCGGACTTGCCCGGGGCAGCCGGTCTGCCCACCGGGATCACGGCCACTACCTCGTGGCCTGCGGGAACTCTTAGCACCTTTTTGCAGGCCTGATGATCCATGAGCCCCACCACCACGGTTCCCAGGTTCATTTCGTGGGCCTTGAGGCACAGGTTCTGCACGGCCATGCCCAGGTCGAACAGGTACCAGTTGGAGAGCGAGGTGACGTCTTTGCCGCTGTAGCACCCGGAAACGCCGGTCTTCGCACAGGCCGCGATGAGCACGGATGCGCCCAGGGAGCCTTTGGTGGCCGGATTCTTCTCGGCATAGGTCTGCACGACTTTTTCGATGAGGTTCTTGTCCCGCACCGCAATGAACTCCCAGACCTGGGTATTGGCCCACGAAGGAGCCTGTTTCGCCGCCTCGATGAGGGCCCTGATCTCCTCATCGCTCACCACATAGTCGGTATACTTGCGGATGCTCCTTCTGCCGGAAATCGCCTGATCGAGTTCCATGGTTTCCTCCTCTCTCTAAAAATATCGTGGATGCTTTTGATTTGGTTATCAGAAATGATACACTCCTGAAATCCAAAACTCCAGTTTTTTCCGGAATTGGAGGCCAGCTTCATCATGTCACTGAAGCCCTGGACCGGGCTTTTTTGAAAGATCGAGACTGTTGTCGTGATCACGGTGGCAAACCGGGCTCATTCCGGTATTATTAACCCTATGCATCAGTCAGGTATGACCGGATGAATAGAGGGAATGATCATGGCGAAAGGAAAACGATTCACAGACCACTCTTGCCGGTGGATGGCAGGAGCCTTTGTCCTGTCCGGGTCCGGACCGGCCCCGGGTGAGCCGGTGGTCAGGCCGAGCGTAGACAAGTTCTACACCGCGGATCTGGATAAGTTTCTGAAAGAAAGGGTGTCAGGACCGTGGTGGTCGCGGGTACGGCGGCAAACGGGGCCGTGCTCCACACGGCAACCGGCGCGGCGATGCGGGGATATCGGGTGATCGTGCGGATCGATCTCATGTCGGCCGATCTCTATGCCGAACAGTATACAGCCTGGCACCTGGTCAATGCGCCGGGCACCAGGCATCAGACCGCGTTGACCCGCTCCGATCTGATCCACTGGAAAAACTGAGGGAGCAAGGGTCAAAAGGCTTGCCGCTTAAAAGGTCCATACCGTGATCGGGTTTTTGAAAAAGACAGAGAGGGGAGGAAGGGAATATATGAAATTCGATACCAATGTCCTTAAGATAGTTCCTGCGGAGGAGACGGATCGGATCTGCCGGTTCGTGGCCCAAGAGGTGAAGGGCGCCTATCGCAGGACCGGCGTGGTAATGGGGCTGAGCGGAGGGGTCGACTCTGCGGTCATGGCCGAGCTGGCGGTCCGGGCCATGGGCAGGGAGCATGTATACGGGCTTATCCTTCCCGAGAAAGAGTCGAGCCCGGTCAGCAGCCGCTATGCCCGCATGCATGCAGACAAGATGGGCATCCAATACCGCCAGGCCGACATCACGCCCACGGTGGAGAGCGTGGTTTCCTACCGCGCGCGGGACGAGTTCATCAAAAGGCTCGTTCCTGAATATGCACCGGAGTGCAGGTACAATATCACCCTGCCCACCGATCTGCTGGAGAGAAACTCGTTCAGCTTCTACAATCTCCAGGTGCAGCTCCCGGACGGCACGGTGAAAAAAAAGCGGCTCAGCCCGGATGCCTTCAGGGCGATCACCTCGTTTGCCAACATCAAGATCAGGTCGCGCATGATCCATCTCTATGCCGAGGCCGAGAAGAAGAACTGCATTGTGGCGGGCACCACGAACAAAACCGAGTTCATCCTGGGCGACTTCTGCAAATACGGCGACGGCGGCACGGACATCGAGGCGCTGGCGCACGTCTACAAAAACCAGGTGTACCAGCTTGCCCGCTATCTCGAGGTCATCCCCGAGATCGTTGAGAGGCCTCCCTCACCCGACACCTTCAGCCTGCCGGTGAGCGACCAAGAGTTCTTTTTCCGCATACCCTTCGACAAGCTCGATCTGCTGCTCTATGCCTGGGAGCACCAGGTGAGCGCGGGCGAGGCGGCGCGGGTCCTCGGCCTCTCCGAAGAGGCGGTGCATCGCGCATTCACGGATTTCACCACTAAAAACCGAGCAACCGTCCATCTGCGTGAGCTCCCACATTCGATGGCGGGCTGACCCTCCCGCATCGAAGGACGCGGGAGCCTGCACAGGAGCGCGCAGGACGATGTCCCGCTCCCGCCTGCCGCACCTCATGCTTCTCACGGGCGAAGTCGCGGTCGATCACCATATAGCTCCTGCCTTGTGACCGGTACTTGATGATTCTGTCCGGGGCGCACCGGTGGTGCCCGGACAGGAAGATCAGGTTGACCCGGTTTACGATGTCGTGATCGCTCAGGCCCCGGTGTTTCAGGCCGGGGTGATGCCGTTTGCCGTCGCAGTAGCCGGAGACGAGATAGATATCCGGGCCCAGGCCGCAGTGCAGGGTGATGTCCATCCAGGACATACCCTTAAGCCTCATCCGGGTGATCGTATCGGGAGGCACGCACGCCCTCTTCGCAATGAAGTACACCACCGGCAGCTCTTCGTGGCGGATTTCCCGCTGGTGAACCACGATCACCTCCCGGTGGGGAACCCGGTAATACTCGCCGATGGATACGAGGAACCCGCTGATTTCATCATCGTTTCCGATGACTCCCACAGTCCACCTCGTCCCGGCGAACAAAGGCGAGACAGATGCCAGAATCATAACCAGAATGCCCGCGCTGACAACCAGAACCCATATGATCGGCATACCGATGGTTTTCCTGTTCAACATACGAATCTCCTTTTTCGCGGAAGAGTGGACAGTGGCCCTTAAAAAACCGCGAGAGTTGTTTTTGTTTCCTGGTCCCATAGACGGGCAGGTCGGCAGAATAGTTTACACACCGGCCTATCCTGACGGATAGATCAGCCCATAGTGCGCGCCGGCAGGTGTCAGGCCGTCTTGTCCGGTCTGAGGATGACCAGCGCGACAATGCCCGTGAGATTTAGTCCCGGGGAGGCCCGTCCATGCCAGGCATGCGAATGAGTTCGCTCTCCGGCATGCGCTCGTTTCCCAAAGACTGGATATCCTTTAGCTGCTGCCGGGCAGGAGGAGATTCGGGTGCCGGCTCTGGCGCGGCCTTGGCGTCGGGTGCCGGGAGCACCGGCTCCGCCCTCTGGTGATCCCTGTTCGCATCCAGCACATCCGGCGGGTTTTCGGGTCTCATCAGATCCTGCATGGCCCGGTAGGCGTCGTTATAGTAGTTACCCGGGCTCCACAACAGCCAGCCCGTGCCGCCAGCATCCCGGGCAGCCTCGATCTGGGTCCGGATGTACTTTGCGTCGAATCCGGTGGTCACCCGGAGCGGAAACGACTGGAGCCACGGCCTGATGACCACCTCGTCGCCGACCAGTTCTCTCATCCTTTTGATACCGTTATGAATGAACCGGTAGGGATCGTCTGCAGGATTTTTCACCCCGCCGAAGCCCGGACTGAAATGCGAGGGATAGAGCATGGGAGAGACAATGTCCACGTGCTGCTTCATCTTTGCGATATCCTGCCCCACCACGAGCACGTCGACATCCCGCTGCCAGATCACGATCCCGAACATGTCGACCGAGAGCAGCACCCCCCTGGGCTTGGTGATGGCGTATACCTTCTCCAGGAAGGATGCGATGACGTCCGTGCGCGAGATCCCCTCGACGCCCGTATCGGTGCGGCCGTCGGCATGGTAGCGGATATAGTCGAGCTGAATCTCATCCACACCGTTTTCCACCAGCTCTTCAATCACGGTCAGGATATATTCCTGGACATCCGGGTTCGCGGGGTCGAGCCAGTGCTTCTCCCGGTTGATGCACCACTCGGGCCTGTTCCGCGACATGATGGGGTCGCGGAATACCACCACCCGGGCGGCCACGTGGATGTCCATACGGTGAAGGTACTCCACGAGCTTGGGCAACTCTTCGATGTTCGGGTAGTATTTCTCCTCAGGGCAGTAGGCCCGGCGGATGGGGCTGGGATAGGTGATGGCGCCCAGATCGTCCTTGGCATCGAAGACGATGGTGTTGCCCTCCAGACTCCTGAGCCTCTGTGCAGAATCGAAGATGAACCCGGTGCCGGCTGACGAGGGATTCATGTAGAGGCCCTTTGCCGGAAAATCCCGGGGCCTGGTCACGGTCCTGGCCTTCACCGGCTCTTTCCAGGCCACGGGTATGCTCAGTGACTGCCCGATGGACAGCGGGCCCTCGATCTTGTTGATCGCCCTGATGCTGGCGATGAGCTCTTTCCGGGTATACGCGGCGGTATAGGGCATGTATGCGGCCGCAATCGCCGAGAGGGTGTCGCCGCTTCTGACCGTGTAGGTCGTCGCGTCCGGAGAGGCTGCTCCCAAGAGCAGAAACCAGCACAGAAAAAGAAAGAAACAGGATCTTTTCATACCGCTCCTCAGTATAGCATTTCGGTAAAACGCACCCCCTTCATAATCCTTTTATGACAGGGGGACAAGATAGTTGGCGAAAAAACAGCCCGCGGGAGGCAATCCGCCGATTCATTGCCGGATATCGCCGCACAAAGCAATTGTGCCCCGCAGGGAAAGTGTGATACAAAAAATAATAATACCACAAGCAGCATTTCCCGGAGGGTAAAGACGTGCAGATTCTCGTCATCGACCCGGTGGGAGGCATCAGTGGAGACATGCTGCTGGGGAGCCTGATCCATCTGGGGTGTCCGGCCGGGTATCTGGAGGACATGCTCCGGAGGCTCCCGGTGGACGGCTTCACCATGGAGACCGCCCCTAGGAGCGTTCACGGCATCGGCGCCCTTGACCTGTCTTTTCACTGCGTGCACGAGCACAAGTCGCGCACATATGCGCACATCAGAGATGATATCCTTTCCGTGCTGCCCGAGGCTGTGCGTGCCCGGGCCGGGGCGATCTTTCTGGCGCTGGCCGAGGCCGAGGCCCAGGTGCACGGCGTGGACGTTGACGAGGTTCATTTCCACGAGGTGGGGGCCCTGGACTCCATCCTCGACATCGTAGGCATTGCCGCGGCAGTCGAGTATTTTCGTGTCGGAGCGATCTACTGCAGGCAGATTCCCCTGGGCACGGGCACGACCCGGTCCATGCACGGCACCATCCCGGTCCCGGCCCCGGCGACCGTGAAGCTGCTCAAAGGCAGGCAGGTGCGGTTCACGGACATCCCCTTCGAGCTGACCACCCCTACCGGGGCAGCGGTTGTGGCCGCTCTGGCTTCACCGGGCAGCCCGCCTGCCGACCTCACGGTCAGTGCGATAGGCTACGGCTGCGGTGACAGGGAGATACCCGGGTGGCCCAACCTCTGCCGCTGCATCCTGTGCGGGACGAAGTGCGGCGAGTCCGGTTTGGAGACATATCTGGTAGAGGCCGACGTGGACGACATGAACCCGGAAGAGACCGAGGACGCACTGGCCAGGCTGTTCGAGGCCGGAGCACTGGATGCGCTCCTGGCGCCTAAGATCATGAAGCGGGGCAGGCCGGGGTTCGGCTTTCAGGTCGTCTGCGAAGCGGAGCGCCTGCACGGGGTCGTATCAAGCCTTCTGGAACACACCACCTCCATAGGGGCGCGATATCATCCTATTGAAAGAACCGTGCTCGACCGTATTTCTTACACTATCGACACACGCTGGGGTGAAGTGAGGGTCAAGGAGAGTGTCCTGCCGGACGGATCGGCCCGCTCCAAGCTCGAGTACCGCGATCTCGCGCGGATATCCCGGGACCAGGGCATGCCTGTCTCCTCGGTGAGGGCCGAGATCCAGCGGATGATCCGGGAAGGCGGCCCCCGGGAAAGCGCGAACCGTGAAGGCGTGAGCTGTGGAGGTTCAACCCTCACGGGTGCGGGCCGGGAGATCGCGCCGGGAAAAGCCCCTTCCAGAGGTGAAGCACCGCAGCACGGCGCATCGGACAGAGGTTCATCGAACCGGGGCGCAGCAGGCAGCGATGCAACGGGTCGCGGTTCATCAGGGAGCGGGCAATGATCCGGGGCCTGCTTGAGAGGGTTCGCGCCGGCGAGATCGGAATCGAAGAGGCCCAGGAGAGCATCATCCGCCTGCTCTACGAACAGGGCGAGGACTTTCTTCTCGACCTGCACCGGCATCGTCGCACCGGGTTCCCTGAGGTGATCTATGCCCGGGGAAAGAGCACGGACCAGGTGCTGCGGATCGTGCGGAGTTTTCTCGACAGCGGTGGCAAGACCTTTGTGTCGCTCGTGGATGAGGAGCAGGAGCACGCGATCAGCGAGGCCTTTCCCCAGGCCCGGATCCTCAGGGCCGGCAGTCTTATGGCGATCTCGACATCCGCCGGAGAGTGCCAGCAGGAGCTGGGTTCTGTGGGCGTGCTGACCGCGGGCACCGCGGACACACCCTATGCCGCCGAGTGCGCACTCATGCTCGAAGAGATCGGGGCGCGCGTGATCCGGGCGTACGATTTCGGCGTTTCCGGGTTGCACCGGCCCTTTCTGGGCATCCGCCAGACACGGGAAGCGGATGTGCTCGTCGTGTTCGCCGGCATGGACGGGATCCTGCCTACCATGGTAGCTTCTCTGACCGACAAGCCCGTGATCGCAGTGCCCACGCCCGTAGGATACGGGTTCGGCGGGAGCGGCGAGACAGCGCTTCGCGCCATGCTCCAGAGCTGCGTGCCCGGTCTGCTGGTGATGAATATCGGCAACAGCATAGGCGCGGCTTCCGCTGCGGCGAGAATCCTCTCCTCGATAAGGAGAAGAACGGATGGACAAGTTTGACATCCTGAAAAAGGCCGTCAGAGACAGGGAGAAGATGGGGGTCTTGTTCTCCGGCGGGCTCGACAGCACGCTCCTTGCAAGGCTCGTCCATGATGTCCTGGGCAACAACGTCCGGGCACTCACCTTCTTCAGCCCCATCATCCACCGCGAGGAGGCGGCCGAGGCGCGGATGCTGGCCGAGCTCATCGGCATACCCTGCGACGTGGTTTCCATCGACGAGATGGAGGAGGACCCTGCTTTTTCGAGGAATCAGCCCGACCGCTGCTACACCTGTAGAAAGATCAGAAACCGGGTCGCCTGGAACTGGTCCCAGGACCACGGCATCACACTCATCGCCGACGGCATGAACGCATCCGACTTGGGGGACTACCGGCCGGGCATCCGGGCGTCGCAGGAAGACGGCATCTGGCAGCCCTTCGTGGAGTTCGGCATCACCAAGGAAGAGATCCGCGAATACTCCCGGCAGATGGGCCTGCCCACCTGGGAGAAATCCAACACCGTCTGTCTGTGCTCGCGTATTCCCTTTGGCATGGAAATCACCCGGGAGCGCCTCAGGAAGGTGGAAGAGGCCGAATCATTCCTCAAGAGGCTGGGATTCCCCGTATGCCGGGTGCGCTACTTCCCCCTGGAGACCGCGGTGGTGGAGATCGAAGAGTTCGACCGGGCCATCGCCCACAAGGACCTTATCGTTGCGAACCTGCGCGAGCTGGGCTTCCTGTTCGTCACCCTCGATCTTGAGGGATTCTCAAGCGGCAAGCTCAGCCGACCGGTCAGGCAGGATAGAAAGGTCTTCTGAAGAGGCCTATCGCTCAGAGCTTCAGGACCGGCGGGATGTTCGCTCTGGTGCCGTGGAGTTTGGCCTGCGCAAGCAGAAGCAGGGATTTGATCGGATTGAGGGGCACCAGATTCAGCGGCGAGATGTGGAGCCATCCGGCAAGGCCGTCGATGGTTTTCGCCAGGTTGTTGCACCCCGGAGAAAGGCTGATGCTGCGTTTGCCCACGCGGCGGCGCATCTCGGGATACCACTCGGAGATGGCGCAGTCCCCCGCAATATGGACCGGACCGGTCACACCCACCATGTCAGCGGCGCGGATCCCCTTGCCCATGAGGATCGTGAAACCTCCCCTGCACGCATAGTCCTGGCCGAACACCTCGAGCACGGCCTCGGTGTTGCGCTTGCAGCCCTCGGTGCAGCACCGGGTCTTGCCCCGGATGATCCTCACCCCGGGAGGAAATTTTTCCAGAAGGTCCCACTGGAACTTCTGCCGCCTTTGATCAAAGATTTCCTGGTTTTCCATCTCGATCTTCAAGAAGTCCGACTCCCCGAAACCGTACCCTGCCGCGAGCCTGAGGTGCTCGACCTCGTCCAGAGAAAACCCCAGGAACTCAGCCGCCGCTACATCCACGGCCAGGGGATCGTCCCCCCCGATAAGCACGTTCTTGCGAATCACACAGAGCTCTTTCTGGGCGAGCGCCGGGTAATGGCCGTAGTTGGTGGCCTCGATCCCGTCGATGAGGGTGAAGTCCGGGCGGATAGCGGCATAGATGTCCGCGATCTTCTGGTGGAGCCGGTAGTTGTGGTCCGGGATCCGGCTCTTCTGGTGCAGGAGCCCGAACTGGTTCTTGATCCCCAGGGTCACCGTGGTCATGGAGTGGGTCTTGAGCTTGGGCACGGAAATGTAGAGGTTGTCCTTCCGCCCGGTGATGAGGCGCTCGTGGATAAAGTCCGGAACCTGAACGAACGACTCGAGCCCGCGCAGAAACAGGGGCATCTCTCCGGTTTCGTCCAGGTAGACCGGGACGGCTCCGGTCTCGCGGCAGACACGCTTCATCCCGCAGATCTCGAACACGAGCCTGGTAAAATTGCCCTGGGTGCTGTTCTCCATGACATAGACGTGGCGAGCACCTTGCTGCTGGAAATAGCACACCACCGCCGAGACCACCTCGGGCGAGGTGTAGACGTGCGGCTTGAAGTCTATGCCGTTGACCTTCAGGTAGACGTCGCGCGACGATTTCAGCAGGCCGCGGCCTCCCCCGAAGGCATCGAAGAGCGACGCAACCGCATCACTGAGTCCCTGCGCGGTATCTTCGAATCGTACCTTGGCCATGGGTTTTCTCCCTGTCCTCGCGCGTCCCCAAGCGAAGAGATTGAAAGGGCAAGCACGGCCTTTGCACCGTCCTTCGGGCAGAGGCGGGAACATTCGCGGGTATTTACCGTATGTTTGCCTGATTCGGCAGGGAGAGTCAATATCGGGATAAAAGAGGTCACTGCGAGGACGGATTTTTTGAAATCAGCATTGACCAGCGTCATGGATTTGCCCATATCAGGCTTCAGGGGGACCAGCCGGGTATTGACCAAAGATTCCTTCTGAAGAAAACCTCTATACACCTATACACCCGCGGAAAAAACCCTATAATAAAACCATGGTTGACAACCATGTGCACAGCAACGCCAGAGGCGGGTCGTGCTTGGCAGGTCATGCGCACGCGCATCATGACGTGACGGGGAGCATCCGGCTGGCGTTCTTCATCAACCTGTTATTCTCCGTGCTCGAGATCGCCGGCGGGATCTGGACGAACAGCATGGCCATTCTTGCAGATGCGGTCCACGATCTCGGAGACAGCTTCGCCCTGGGCTCTGCCTGGTATTTCGAACGCATTTCCCTGCGAGAGGGGGACGAATACTTCTCCTACGGCTACCGGCGCTTCTCGCTCCTGGGTGCGCTCATCAGCGTCATCACCTTGGTGGTGGGGGCGCTTTTCGTACTCTCCGAGGCCATACCCCGGCTTTTCTTTCCCCAGCCTTCCCATGCCCCGGGCATGGTGGCCTTCGCCGTAGCGGGTATCCTCGTAAACGGGCTGGCCGTGCTGAGACTCAGGGGCAAAGAGGGGATGAATGCGCGAATCGCGGCGTGGCATCTCCTGGAGGATGTGCTCGGATGGGTTGCCATCCTCGTCACCGGCATCGTTCTCATCTTTTGGGAGGTCCCGGTGCTGGATGCTGTTCTGTCTATCGTGATCACGTGCTACGTGCTCTATAACGTGCTCAAGGGCTTTCGGATCACCATGGACATATTCCTCCAGGGAGTTCCCCGTGAAGTGAATCTTCCGGCGATCGAGCGAGAGATCAGGCGGATTCCGGGAGTAGCCGGCACCCACCACGCCCATGTGTGGACCCTCGACGGATATCGTCACGTCCTGACCATGCACGCGTCTCTGAAAGGCGACCAGACCATGGACGATTTGGTCTGCCTCAAGAGCGAGATCCGGCAAGTCATTGCAGACCACGACATAGCCCATTCCACCGTGGAGCTGGAGCTTGAGGACGAAAAATGCCGGATGTACCCCGGGGTGTGCAGGAAGAGCGAACCCGAGGAACCGTAAGAGGCGTAGAGATCGTGCCGGAGCCCACATACCGCTTTTTGCATGGTTGCTTGCGGGATGTCTGACGGCAAATCAGGGGGTGAAAAGAAAACCGTTTTGGCGTACAGAGAGAAAACCAAGAGAGCTGGAAGGAAAACCCTCAGTTTGGAAAATTTTCATGACTGGAAGCAGAACCAAGTTTGGACAGAGGAATGATCCGGTTTTACTTCAAGTGAATCAACCGTGGCTGCACGGCAGTTCAATCCGGCTATAAGGTCGTCATGGTGAAGCGCAAGGGAAAAACTTAAAAAAGGAGTTGGGCGGTCATGTATCTATTAAACAGCAAGGAACAGAAGATGTTTGTTGGGCAGCTGAGAAGAATGGTTGAGGACAAGGTCTGGCCGCGGGCAGCGGAAATCGACGAAAAAGAGGAGTTTCCCTGGGATCTGAAAAAAATCTTTCAGGATATGGGGCTTCTCGGTCTCGCAGTTCCGGAGGAGTACGGCGGGAACAGACAGGGACATCTCTACACCTGCCTCGCGGTAGAGGAGATCGCGGCGGCATGTGTCAGCTCGTCACTGATCGTACAGGGCCAGGCCCTTGGCTGGGAGCCGATACTCATCGGTGGAACAGAAGAGCAGAAGAAGAAGTACGGTCCCATGGTCGCGTCAGGAGAAAAAATCATCTCATACGGGTTGACAGAACCCGGAGCCGGATCTGATTCCGGCGCAATGGCCACCAGGGCCGTCAAGAAAGGTGACAGATACGTTATCAACGGAACCAAGTGCTTTATCACGAACGGTCCTGTTGCAGACCTCATCACCCTGTTCGCCATGACCGATGCCTCGAAAGGAGTCAAGGGCATCAGCGCTTTTGTAGTCCCTGCCGAAGTTTCGGGATTCTCTGTCGCGAAGTGGGAAAAGAAGATGGGGATCAAGGGCTCGCCCACCGGCGAGTTGGTCTTTGAAGATGTCGAGGTGCCTGCAGAGGATCTTATCGGAGAAGAGGGCAAAGGATTCGTTTATGCGATGAAGACACTCGACACATCGAGGCCCGTCATCGGGGCTCAGGCGTGCGGGCTTGCACGGGGAGCCCTGGAGCTGGCGATCAAATATGCCAAGGAAAGAGTCCAGTTTGGCAGGCCCATTGGAAATTTCCAGGGCATCGGATGGATGTTGGCGGATATGGCCGCTGAGGTCGATGCAGCGAGGAGCCTCGTGTATCAGGCAGCGCGGATGGTCGATGAAAACAGTCCGGAAAAGAGCTATCTCTCCGCTTGCTCCAAGCTCATCGCATCGGATGTGGCAATGAGAGTCACCACGAATGCCCTCCAGATCGCAGGCGGTTATGGGTACATGAGAGAGTATCCCTTCGAGCGCATGATGAGAGACGCCAAGATCACCCAGGTATATGAAGGCACAAATCAGATCATGAAGCTGATCATTTCAAGGGAACTGCTCAAATAATCCCGCGCCGGGGAGTGGACGCGCACAGGGCGTTGCGGCCCGATCTCCGCAAACTTGCACCCCGGCCCCAACCGCCTGCAGGAATGGGAGTGACTCGTGGGAAACGGCTTGAGGGCTTTGCAATCGGCTCTGCAGGAGAGAATTCCTTCATAACGCACACTGCCTGGCCAGATTTTCTCTGGCAAAGCTTATTCTCCGATGATCTTGACCAGTACGCGCTTTTTCCTCCTGCCGTCGAACTCTCCGTAGAATATCCGCTCCCAGGGGCCGAAGTCCAGCCTG
>JALNWY010000084.1 GCA_023230665.1 Deltaproteobacteria bacterium | reverse complement strand
TTAGCTCCATCAATACGATATATTCAGGAGAGTATTCATGGATGAATGGAAAGAGAACTTTCCAGTCGTAGATTCGTTCAGGAATGCAGCTGGGAAAGGAATAGACTTCAATCTCACAGTATATCAGACTCCATCTGGATATACTGTGAAGGCTGAGGAAACAGAAGAGAGCAAATGTGATAGATTTGGATACCATTTTGAGTCTTTTGCAACTGATTCACCATTCACTGCTCTTTGGGATTTGAGAGGAAAGATCAGGAAAGAATTATCAATAAAATACGTAGACGGTTATGGAGAACATATTTCCTTAACTCATGACGAAATTGAAGGTCGTATTTGTTATTCAAAAGAAGATGATAGCATTATCATAGAAACGGACGGCGATAAAATTACTATGAAAGAATTTTGGGACATTATATCAAGCTATGAAGGCTTTGAAATCAGTCTTAAAATCAAGAGAGCATAAATAAGAGCTAACAAACGAATCCACCGGACGGCTTACAGCCGTCGGTGAGCCGTGGCGTTATGCATCTCCAGATAGCGAGGATTAATTATGGCTTTCAGTGAGATTGAGTTAAAAAGAATTGATAAAGAAGTTGGAGGTCTTTGCAAAAAGCGCAGCCCTGCTCATATCAAAGACAAACTTAGTTTGGAATATCGGATAAAAGGGCATGAGGTCATTATATATCCTAAGTTCCCGGTGAATTGTAACGATAATTCGCCTAATCAATTAATATATTAAGATATTTGGTGCATTTTGCCTCGTTATAAGATATGCATTGTAACAAGGTGTGTCCGAGATGAAATTGCATCCAAGTCATTAATATTACTTACTAATACTTATTCCTCGTTACAATTCACCGGGAACTCAGGATATATGAACGCAGGCCCCACTGGGATAACCCAAATAAATGGACTGAATCACCTGATGCAAAGCTCAAATATGTTCGCACTTCCAATGTATGGCAATTGTTTTGGCAAAGGGCTAATGGCAAGTGGGTTAGCTATGAGCCTCTTCCTTTCAGCAATGATCTCAAATCACTTGTTGAGCACATTAATTCAGATCCACACGGGTGCTTCTTTGGCTGAAAAACCGCATAACCAAACAATCCACCGGACGGCTTACAGCAGTCGGTGATCGTTACGTGTGTGCCAGGCATGGCGCAGAGCTAGCGAGGTGAAAGTCCTTGCGCCAGGTAGCGGAGCCGAAGGCTAGGAGAAGGGCAAGGGCGTCATCGTGAGGTAGGATCTGGTGATCACCGGAGGATGAAACCACCACTGGGAGGCGGGAAGAGGACGCTCCGGTTCGAGGAAAATCAGAGCGATGAACTGCACGAAGAGCTTGCCATCCAGACTCTGCTCCGATGAGACAGCCACACGCCTGAGGTTCAACCGTTCTTTGAGATTGTCGAAGGCCTTCTCCACCAAGTCCTTGTTCCGGTAGATCTCAAAGGCTTCCTGAGCATCCTTTATCTCATTGCTCAACAGGGCAAAATACCCGTAATTGCGTTTCGCCTCTGCAAGAGCCTCTTCCTTGGCAAGGGCCTTCATGTTGATGCTACTTCCTCCGAGACCGAGAACCGGCAATATTCCGACCAAGGAGTCGGACGCGACTGCTATTCCTGCGGCGGAAATTTCGCCCGTAATACATGCATTGCTCGGCGAAAGGAGAATCAGATGAGCGGAAAGCAAGGCCAGAATGGAGATGAAATGCCGGGAGAGCGAGACTTGATTGCAGAAGGTCTCTATCCCTGGTTTCTTGGTGCGGTTCTTCTAGCTGGGGCGTTGGTTGTTCCAATCGTAACGGTCATACTGATGGATGAAATTTCTCCGGCAGTGGCATGGATTGGCGGAATCATATCCGCGGTCGTTTTTTTGCTGTGCCTCGACAAGAGAGGCAATTGGCGAGAAGCAACCGCATTTCCCGCTATCGGTGTCGCCGTTGTCGGTGCAACAATCTACCACTACAACACTGGCCACCCCATTTGGATAACTGGTGGCGTACTTGGGTTTTTATTCTTCTCTGTATTCGGAGCTTTAGACGTTGTGATCGGAAAACTGTTGCGGGGCAAAGTCTGAAACGAAGAAAAGCGGTCAGCCAACCAAGGAGTCCAGCCGACGCGCTACGCGCGCGGCTGACTCCACCCGGTTCGGCTCATGAGATCATAACCATCCTTGACATGGTCATTTCATTTGACTACAACTGTATCAATAAGGAGGGTATCTATGAAAACAATGGGTATTAGCCAATTCAAAGCACATGCTTTAAAAATATTAGACCACGTAGCAAAAACACATGAAGAAATAATAATTACAAAGCGCGGGAAACCACTGGCACAAATAATTCCCTGCCAAAATAAAGATAAAAACCCTATACCAGGTAAATTAGCCGATGCCTTCATTTTTGAGAAAGATATCATCACTCCTCTCGGAGAAGAGGTGTGGGAATCAAGTAAATGAAGTACTTGCTTGATACACATACCTGGATATGGTGGCACATGCGTCCACAAAATCTATCAGAAACAGTATCTTCGCTTATTGGAGATACAAGCAAATATAGTGAGCTGCTTCTGTCCGCTATTTCTCCATGGGAATTCAGCAAATTGCTCGAAAAAGGCAGGTTAGGCATTTCATATGATCCGGAAGATTGGATTATTACGGCTCTTGATATGCCAAAGCTCAGGCTTGTCCCTTTATCTCCAGTAATTGCTTATCGTTCAACTGTACTACCGCAACCTTTTCATAGCGATCCTGCAGATCAAATAATCGTAGCTACTGCCCGTGAGGAGAAGGCCTCTATTCTTTCAAAAGACGAAAGAATTCTATCCTACCAACATGCCCAGTGCCTTTGGTGAAATAATATCTGAATAGCCGAACAAAAGCATCCAGGCGGATGCGGCTGCGTCGCGCCGCTGATGCCTGGCGTTAGCCCTCCCCCTAATAATTTGATCTGGATGATACTATGGGATAGTTTAGCTATAATGATATGAAAATCAGAGATGTGATAAAACAATTGAGGAGGATGGCTGGTATCAAGTGTACCAGAAGGGAAGTCATCGCCAGTACAAGCACCCGGAGAAGAAAGGTCGTGTAACGATTGCTGGACATCCCGGCGACGATCTGGCTCCAGGTACTTTAAACAGCGTTTTCAAACAAGCCGGGACAAAGAAGGCAGGGAAGAAATAAGGAGGCGCATCTATGCACAGATTTCTAATCGTGATCGAGAAAGCCAATGGCAGCTATTCTGCATATTCCCCTGATCTTCCTGGGTGTGTAGCAACAGGAAAAACAAAAAATCAAGCAGCGAAAAACATTCATGAAGCTATCGAATTGCATGTTCGAGGCTTGAAAAAAGATCACCTGCCCATTCCAAAAGCGCACGCCAGTGCAGAATACATTGCCATCACAGGCCAGTAAGGCGCTCCAGCAGACGCGGATAAGCTGCGCCGCTGAGCTTTGGCGTCCGCTGTAATGGCTCAGCTTTAGGGGAAATTCCCCGCTAGATCAGTATATAACATCCGGGATTTATTATAGCTGTAATTATAACATATCCCCCAAAACTGAGCCATATCCTTCGCTTTAACATCAAGGGTATCCTTGGCGGTGCGTTTGATGCCCTGCCTTGCCAGTCGTAACTCAAGACCTCTGAGATGGGTCAGCGCGATTATGCAGCACACAGAGGTGGCAGCGGATCTTGCTGTCGGTCCAGTGGTGGAAGGGGCGAACCTTCATGGTGAAATTGCCGTCCCGGAAACACCCCTCCACCTCCCAGAGGTCTGCACCGTGTTGATATCAGTATCCATCTGCATGGCGGCCCACAGGGCACCGAACTCCTCGACCTTAAGGCGGGTAAGAGAATCGGCCTTGTCTGTGGAGCTGTCTTTCATCAGTCCCAGAACTTTTTCTGGCGAACCGATGTAGACCTGAGAAGCCACCGTGACCTTGCCGCGCACTCGGGCCATTTCCCGGACATAAGAGATAGGGTCTTCCGTTTTTCTTTTTGATATGGAAGTGGGCCACGCAAGGACCCTGCCATAGCAGGTCTTACATAGCACGCCACAAATTGATGCCAACCAGCTTATAGATATGTTCTGCAGGCTTTCTCATCATCCTTATGGTGGGTCTTACGGTGCTCATCCCCCCGAAACGGCTCCAATCCACACCCCGCAAGCACTCACGAGGAAGATCCCGGAAACTCCTGTTGCAGAATAGCTGCAGAATGATTGATACGTGCCGACACCCAGCATTCAATCGAGCCAACAACCAGGATGGAATAGCCAATAAATTCTGCGAGCTCCTCTACGAGCACTTTGGCTACTCTTAAGTAATTCTGCCCCAGCGCGGCTCGCCATACAATTTGTTGACCACTCAGTTGGGCGACAATGACAACAACGAAAAAACCTATTCCAAGAAATACTATCTGCTGCGTTTGTGCAAAACGTAAGACTTCATCCTTCAATGGATTGAACCATCTAACAATCTTGTAAAGAATTATCATATAAACGACAGTGGCGGGCATAACCCATGCACCATGGAATATCCCATCGAATACAGCATCCAGTTCCCGAATAGCTGCCACCACAGGAAGAAAAGCCAGGATGGTATAGAGAAGAGGAAATTCCTGGGTTCTTCGGGAAGCAAGAAAAAGGAAGAGTGTGCTGATTATAAGCAACAGAAATTCAGTCCATTCGAGGATGTTGTTCTCTTCCAGCACCTTAAACTCTGTGCAAATCAATATCTGCAAGAGAACAAAAAGGATGATGGTAAAAACCACAAAATAAAGTGAAAACCGAATCAAGGTCGCAACCCGGTTTCTTTTCAAGTCGATTGTTCTTTCATCACTTGGGATATCTTTATGCAACATGAGCGCCCCCTCCTTTCCAGGCAGCAGGCCTAGTACTACAGTGGCAACGTAATTTTCCGTTAAAGATATGACTATGCAGGTGGTTGGATGTTGAGGTGGTTCATAATAAGCTGCTGCGGCTTGGTAATTTTGGTTAGGATCTGACCATACTTGCCGGAGTAGCGCACTCTTGTCAGGGTTTCCATTTCCAGGAGCAGCTCTTGGACGGTGTAGCGATCAATAAGCTTGGCCTGACGCATCTTTTTGCGCAGGGCGCTCATATAGATCAATGCTATGAACTGGATAAAAAGCCGACCATCCATGTGAGAAGAGCAGTGCACCCGCAGACGCTCCATATCCAGCTGGTTTTTCAAATCATCAAAGCATTTCTCCACCGTGTCTTTGTTCCGGTATATCTGAAGAGCTTCCTGCGGGTCCTTGATGTCGTTGGTCAGGAGCACATGAAACCCCGCATACCGGTTCCGGTTCTGCTGGATGGTCTCAGGGTTGAAGGAGACTCGCCGTCCACGGGCAGGCGTTTCCTTGACCGTAAAAAAGGTCTGGCAGGCATCTTCATGGCCTGCTGCGAGATTTCCACTTTCCAATTCCTCTTTGGAGTCCAGAAGCTCTTCCGTAAAGCTGTCAGCGGCCTGAGCTGCTGCATGGGCATTGTAATATATATGGGCATAGCAGCGCCTCCTGCCTTTTCCCCAAGGGTAAAGACGGGTGTGGGCGCACAATATCTCTCCATCGATTTTGTGATACCCTTCCGGGTCCTGCATGGTCTGCCTGCTCTCGTCAATGAGCCTCTGCACCCACTTCAAACGGTTGGGAACCGCCAGGATGAACTTGATCCGCTTCTCGGTAAGCTCATCGACATTGTCCCGGCTGTAGAACACCCTGTCCAGTACCAGGTGCAACCGAGGCTGTTCCAGGCAGCAAAAGGTCTGTAAGATGCCCTGTAACATAACAACATCGCTTATGTTCCCCGGCATTCGCTGATAATACAGGGGAAGCTCGCTTTCCTGTCCGGACAGCATGGCCAGGTTGATCTGCTTGAGATGCTCCCTGTCCCGGTTGTGGCCATACTTGATATATTCATTGAGCCTCCCGTAGGAAGACACGGAGGTGATATCGTAACACCGGTAGTCGCTCTCTGCATGCCGTTGGCCCCACGCCTTGAAAAAGTTTGCCCGACCCTCTTCTCCCCCCAGGATCTTCAACAGGTCGCTGATCCTTTGACTGGTGAGCGCTTTCCCAAAGGGATGCTCATGGCTCTTGCTCCAGGACTCCAAGTGACTGAGCGGGCCTCCCCGAACAGCCAGGTAATAGGCCATGGTCAAGATCTGTTCATGGATCTTGGGGAAAGCCTTTTTCAATATCGTGTCCAGGGCCAGCTCATAAGTGATGCTCTCAAGGAGCAAAGAGGGCCCGACAATACTGGCGGTGGCCGTCACAGCCGGGTCCTTTACCATCATCCGATCCGGGTTCAATCGCCTGGAAGGAACGAATTCCCCGGTCTCTGCATCGAGTTTGCCTATGCAGACCTGCCTGTTCCGGGGTTGGTGTTTCTCCTTGTCCCAGTAGGAAACGGCTTCATAAACATAGGTGACACCAGTTTTTTTGTTGGTTTGATACACCCGGTATGCCATGGCCCCTCCTGATTGAGATAGTTATGTTTATAACTATTCAAAAAGGGAACATCAAGCGAAAAACCAACCAAAAAGGAATGGCTCAGTTTCGGGGAATATGCTATAATTACAGCCATAGTAAATTCCGGATGTTACATACTGATCTCGCTGGGAAATTCCCCCGAAACTGAGCCATTACAAAAATGTGTCATTCGCGATTCTTTTCTTGATGAGGATATGATATATTCAAGCTAAATTAGGAGGTCTACTATGGGAAAGCGAATCAAAGCGAATGTAACTTGGGTCGGCAAGGTGGATTGGGAATTGAAGAAATTTCATGGAAACGAATACTCCACTCATAGGGGGTCTACCTATAATTCTTACCTCATAAGAGAGGGAAAGAATGTGCTCATCGATACAGTTTGGAATCCCTTTGCCGCTGAGTTTGTCGATAGCCTCAAAAAAGAAATCGACCTTTCAAAAATCGATTATATAATCGCCAACCATGCTGAGATCGACCATAGCGGGGGCTTGCCCGAACTGATGCGTCGTATTCCAAACACTCCGATCTATTGTACCGAAAACGGCACAAAGTCGCTCAAGGGGCATTATCATCAGGATTGGAATTTCAAAACCGTCAAAACCGGGGATACTCTGGATATCGGCAACGGCAAGGCTCTGGTGTTCGTGGAAATGCGCATGCTTCACTGGCCGGACAGCATGGCCACCTATATGACCGGAGATAAGATCCTGTTCAGCAACGACGCCTTCGGCCAACATTATGCCACCGAGCGCCTTTTCAACGATTTGGTAGACCAAGATGAGCTGATGTACGAATGCATCAAGTATTATGCCAACATTCTGACCCCGTTCAGCCCACTGGTGCTCAAAAAAATTCAGGAAGTCCTCAGCCTTAATGTGCCGATCGACATGATTGCGCCTAGCCATGGAATAATCTGGCGGGACAAACCCAGCCAGATCGTTGAAAAATATATGGCTTGGGCCAATAACTACCGCGAGAACCAGATCACCATTCTTTACGACACCATGTGGAACGGTACCAAAATCATGGCAGAAAGCATAGCTAAGGGCATCCAAGAGAAGAATAAGGACGTTACCGTCAAACTCTACAACATCACCAAGTCAGACAAAAATGACATCCTTACTGAGGTATTCAAATCCAAAGCCATTCTAGTAGGTTCCCCCACTATCGGGAGGGGTATCACCAGCGCAACAGCCGGTATCCTCGAGCAAATCGAGGGGCTGCGCTTCAAGGGTAAGAAGGCTGCTGCATTTGGATGTTACGGCTGGAGCGGCGAGGGTGTGCAAAAAATCACGGACTGGCTCAAAAAATCAGGATTTGATCTCATGAACGATGGCATCAAGTGCCTCTGGAATCCTGACCAAGAAAGTATCGACCGCTGCGTGACCTTCGGCAATGATGTTGCCACACAAGCCTGACAGGGCCGAAGTGAACCACCATCTAACAACCGCATCGACGCGGACTGGTAATTCCGCTATGCTCCATTGCCGGCCGGTGATGCCGAACGTTAGCCGCACAAACCAAATCAAGGAAGGAGAATGGACATGAGCGACGGAAAGAAGAAACTGACAACAGCCGCCGGAGCGCCCGTTGCGGACAATCAGAACGTGATGACCGCCGGCCCGCGGGGGCCACAGTTGCTTCAGGATGTCTGGTACCTGGAGAAGTTGGCTCACTTCGACCGCGAGGTGATTCCCGAGCGCCGCATGCACGCAAAGGGCTCCGGGGCCTACGGTGCCTTCACGGTAACGCACGACATCACCAAATACACCAAGGCGAAGATCTTCTCGCAGGTTGGCAAGAAAACCGAGCTCTTTATGCGTTTCTCGACTGTGGCCGGCGAGCGTGGCGCGGCTGACGCCGAGCGTGACATTCGCGGCACGGCCATCAAGTTTTATACCGAAGAGGGCAACTGGGATCTAGTCGGCAACAACACGCCGGTCTTTTTTCTGCGCGATCCGTTGCGCTTCCCCGGGCTTAACCGCGCGGTCAAGCGCGACCCGCGCACCAACCTGCGCAGCGCCAAGAACAACTGGGACTTCTGGTCTTCGCTGCCTGAAGCCTTGCACCAGGTAACCATTACCATGAGCGACCGCGGCATACCGATGAGCTACCGCCACATGCATATGTTCAGCAGCCATACCTTCAGTATGATCAATGCGCGAAACGAACGCTTCTGGGTCAAGTTCCACTTCCGCACCCAGCAGGGCATAAAAAATCTGACCGACGCTGAGGCCGAGGCGATCGTGGGAAAAGACCGCGAGAGTCACCAGCGCGACCTCTATGATGCGATCGAACGCAAGGATTTTCCGCGCTGGACCCTGTTCATTCAGGTGATGCCCGAGAAAGATGCGGCCAAGATGCCATACAATCCGTTCGACCTGACCAAGGTCTGGTACCACAAAGATTACCCGCTCATCGAGGTCGGCGTTCTCGAACTCAACAAGAACCCTGAGAATTATTTTGCCGAGGTCGAACAGTCGGCTTTTAACCCGGCGAACATAGTGCCCGGCATCGGCTTCTCCCCGGACAAGATGCTGCAGGGGCGGCTCTTCTCCTATGGCGATGCCCAGCGTTACCGTCTCGGCGTCAACCATCACCAGATTCCGGTCAACGCGCCGCGCTGCGCGGCGAACATCTATCATCGCGACGGCGCCATGCGCGTCGACGGCAACCAGGGCAGCACTCTGGGTTATGATCCCAACAGCTATGGTGAGTGGCAGGACCAACCCGAACTGCGTGAACCGCCGCTTGCTCTGGAGGGCGCCGCAGACCACTATCCCCAGGACGATGATTATTATACACAGCCGGGCAAGCTCTTCCGTCTGATGAACGACGCACAGCAGCAGGCGCTCTTCGACAATACGGCGCGGGCCATGGGCGATGCACCCAAGGAGATCAAGATCCGCCATATCGGCAACTGTCTTAAGGCTGATCCTGCTTACGGCGAAGGCGTAGCCAGAGCATTGGGCATCAAAGATGAGTGAAATTGGATAATGGGAAACGACTAACAAGCAAATGCAGCCTCATTCGGCCGCGGCTGACCCTTACGCTCGTCCCGTAATGGCTCAGTTTCGGGGGAAATTCCCAGCGAGATCAGTATATAACATCCGGGATTTACTATAACTGTGATTATAGCATATTCCCCGAAACTGAGCCATTATCTTCCCTTCGTGAAAAAGGCTTGCGTTATTTTTAAGAATATGCGCCGACCTTGATCCATGATATGTACCACCGCACTACTTATAGTCAGGAGAACTCGACATGAAAAAGGAGATTACCGCACAGGAGCTCAACACCGAGGCCTTTATCCAGGAAAAGGTCAAGGGTATCAGGGACGCAGTCGGAGATGGAATGGCGATCAACGCGCTCTCCGGCGGCGTGGACTCATCCGTGGTCACCATGCTGGGGCATCGGGCCCTGGGACCGCAGTTGAGAACGATCTTTGTCGAGAACGGTCTCATGCGCGAAGGCGAGGCCGATCAGGTCGTGGCGTCCTTCCAAGAACTCGACGTTGAGGTCGAGGTAGTGGATGCGCGCAGTGAATTCTTTGCCGCGCTCAAGGGGCTCACCGATCCGGAAAAAAAGCGCGAGGCCATCACGCAGACCTTTTATCGGAACGTGTTTGGGCACATCGTGAGACAAAGCGGCGCCAGGTATCTTCTCCAGGGAACGATCCTGACCGATATCGACGAGACCGTGGCAGGCATCAAGCGCCAGCACAATGTCTTCGAACAGCTCGGAATCGATCCGAAGGAGGCCTTCGGCTATCATATCCTGGAGCCGCTCATCCAGCTCCGCAAAGAAGGCGTGAGGAAGCTGGGCAGGGCCCTTGGCCTGCAGGAGGAGCTCTTCAGCCGCATCCCGTTTCCGGGTCCGGCTTTTGCGGCGCGTGTCATCGGCGAGGTGACCCCCGAGCGGATCGAGACAGTCCGCAGGGCAACAGTGGTGATCGAGCGTCTGCTGAAAGGTTCGGGCGCGTTCCAGTACCTGGGCGTCCTGCACGGAGACCGGGTGACCGGCATGCGCGACGGCATGCGCGATTTCGGCCAGCAGATCGAGGTGCGCTGCTGGGATAGCACGGACGCACGGACCGCATCGCCCACCCGGCTTTCGTTTGATCTCTTGGAGCAGATCGCAGGCGAGATCATCCGCGACGTGCCCGGGGTAGTGAGCGTGACATACAACATCGCGTCCAAACCGCCGTCAACGATCGAGGCAATCTAGCGGCAAGGCCCTATACGGCCGGAAAGGTGCAGGCTCTGAAGTCCTCGTGAAAGAGGAGAGAACAGGATTAAAAAAAGATGGAGAGCAAGATGCACCCGCTCAGCGACAGAAGGCTCGTGTTCCTGCCCGGCCTGGACGGAACCGGCATTTCGTTCGAGCCCTTCGGGGCCGTGCTGCCAAAGGACATTGCGGTGTGCGTGGTGCGCTACCCTGCGGACAGACCCCTGAGCTTCGAGGAGACCGTGTGCTGCGCACGGGACCAGATCCCCTGGGATGAAGATGCCCTTGTCCTGGCCGAGTCGTTCTCAGGGCCGGTTGCCTTGGCGCTCATCGGCTCCGGCCTGATCAGTCCGGAGTGCTTGGTCCTGTGTTCCACCTTTGCCCGCTCGCCTCGGCCCCGGGTGCTCAAGGCACTGAGGCTTCTTCCCCTGGAGAGGCTGCTGAAGCTCCCCGTTCCCCGGTTGCTCCTCAAACTCGTGGTGGCTGGCGGGGTCGAGTCCGCCGACCTGCTGCTCGGACTGTGGCAGCGGGTCAGGGTCATGGTCACGCCCGAGGTGCTGGCGCACCGGCTTAAGATGATAAGCCGGGTGGACGTACGCGCATTCCTTCCCGGATTGAGCATTCCCTGTCTCTACCTGCAGGCCGCCTCCGACCGGACCATTCCAGGATCAGCGCTCTTCGACTTCATGGAGGCGGTCCCTGATCTGCGGGTAAGGAGAATACCGGGGCCGCACTTCATCCTTCAGGCCCGGCCCCGCGAGTCTCTGGAAGCGATTCAGCGCTTTGCCGGCCTTGCCTGGCGTTCGGCCGGCCGGGGCCCGGGTGAAGCATGCCAAAAAAGGAGAAACCCATGGACATAAGGATCAAACGCGCCTATGAAGATCCCGACGAGACCGACGGCCTCCGGATCCTCGTGGACCGGCTGTGGCCCAGGGGCATCTCAAAAACAAAGGCGAAAATCGACCTCTGGCTCAAGGACCTGGCACCGTCGAACGAGCTTCGTTCCTGGTATGGCCATGATCCTGAGAAGTGGCCTGAGTTCAGGTCCCGATATTTTGCCGAGCTCGACGGCAACCCGGACCAGGTGGGTAAGCTGCTCGGACACGCTCGCAAGGAAACGGTCACCCTTGTCTACAGCTCAAGAGAGCAACAGCTGAACAACGCACGAGCACTGAAAGAATATCTCGACAACCGGGCGTGAATCCCCTTTGCCCGGCTGCTCAGAGATGCACCCCGGCAATACCGCTGGGCATGCTTATCCGATCATCAGATCCGTTCTGTCCTCTTTCCTGCCCGGCTGACAGGATCTTCCTTGCACACCCGCCCGGGGAGCGGCCCACCAGCGAGGCGTCCGTACTTGAGACATCAGGGAGAACGCCCATTATACTCCTTTGAGAGAACGCGTATGCTCGCGTCCTCTCAAACCCTACTCTTCGACATATTCGCGAGGGAAGGAGGATACAGACGATGGAAGAAAGATTGGACGTATTGCCCTCAGCG
>JALNWY010000083.1 GCA_023230665.1 Deltaproteobacteria bacterium | reverse complement strand
CTGCGGCCTGGGCGTGTTCATCCCGGTCGACTGGACCCCTCCCGCAGAAGTCCCCGATCACCAGTACCCCTTCGTTCTCTCCACAGGCAGACGACTCTACCACTACCATACACGAACACAGACCGGACGCTCCGGTCTGGACTTCCTGCTGCCCGAGGAGACAGCCGACATCTCGCTCGCAGACGCCGAAGCCCTGGACATCGCGCACGGCGAGACCATACGCGTAAAATCGCGACGCGGGCAGGTCGAGGTAAAGGCCAAGGTCACGGAGCAGGTTCCTCCGGGCATGGTGTGGATGGCCTTCCATTTCCGGGAAGGCTGCGCAAACTGGCTTACAAACCCGGTATACGACCCGGCCACACTGACTGCGGAGTACAAGGCCTGCGCCGTGGCCATAGAAAAGATCTGACAGACCAAGGCGCCGGGTTTCCTCCTCCGGCGCCTTCCTTCTCGTTGGGGTGTCTTGGTGTGAGAACCTCGACAAAAGGGGAAACACACAGGTATCATGCAGGCCATGTATAATTACCGTTGAGAGGTATCATATGCTCGATACAAACGAGAAGATCGAACGTCTGGAAAAAATCATCGGGGAGGCGTCAGAGAGTCATCCCCACAGCAGGGATATCATTCATGCATTCGCTCCCTTTCTCCTCGAAAAGGCGTCCCTCATGGGCTCGCTTGATTTCAAAGACCACCGGACCATGGCCATGGACGAGCTCCAGTTCAAGAACGGCGTGCCCCTGCTCCGGCAGAATGAGTTTTCTCCTGTCACCCATGCCTGCGAGCTCATCGCCATGGCAATCCTGCCCCCGCTCGAAACCGGATTCCAGAAACTCTCGACAGATCTGGAAAAGCTGAGGGCCGCCATCATGGAAAAGAAGATCGGGTTTGCCGATCTCCTCGTCTCTTCGCATGAAGAGGCGGGAGGACTCATCGAAACATGGGCATTGCATGAAGATGTTTCCGTAGAGGCTGTGCGCCTCGCGCTCATGATGGTTGCAAAGGTGTATTTCGAGAAAACGGCCCGCACCCTGGCCCCGCTTATCAAGGATTTCGCCTGGGACAAGGGCTATTGCCCAATCTGCGGGTCTGCCCCCATGATCGCCAAGATCCGCGACAAGATCGGCACCCGGCACCTGTACTGCTCACAGTGTGCTCATGAGTGGGTCTTCAGCAGAGTGATCTGTCCCTCGTGCGGGCGCAACAAACAGAGCTCGATGACCTATTTCTTCGTAGACGACAAGAGCAGAGAGTCTGCATTCGTATGCGAGGAATGCGGACGATATCTCATCACCATGGACAAGGTCAGCGACCTCGTGCCTCTTGATGCGGACATATCCGCCTTAAGCCTCGTGCACCTGGATGTCATCATGCAGGGGAAAGGCTATCTTCCCATGGCTGCATGTGCATGGAACTCCTGTTCGTAATCTTTCGTACGGATACAGGTGAGTCCAGCGATTTTCTCCAAAAGAGCGGACGCATGCGCCGCAATGTGAAATGCTCGCTCGATTTCTGTATTTATTACCTAATTTATGGATTTCATCCTTGTTTTTTTCCCATTTCTGCATTGACAGAACACCTGGAACATCTTAATATGCGAATCGATATATATATATCAATTCGCATAATGGAGGGTTTTTCATGGAACTGACGCGAAGGGGCTTCCTGAAGCTGTCCGGTGCCGTGGGTGCGTCGTCGGCGCTGGGCTTGAACTTCAAACCGGTGAATGCGTACGCCGCCGAGTTGAGCAAATCGAACCGGATCAAGTCGTCCAAGCAGTACACCACGATCTGTGCCTACTGTTCATGCGGATGCGGCCTGATCTGCAGTGTGGACAACCTGACGGGCAAGATCTTCAACATCGAGGGAGATCCGGAGAATCCCATCAACGAGGGCGCGCTCTGCGCCAAGGGTGCCGGCTTCTTCGACCTGACCGAGGCCAACAAGCACCGCCTCACAAAGGTTCGGTACCGGGCACCGTACAGCGACAAATGGGAAGAGAAGGATTGGGACTGGGCCTTCTCGCGAATCGCACGCCTGGTCAAGGACACGCGCGACAAGGACTTTGTCACCACCAACGCACAAGGCAGGCTGGTCAACCGCACCGAATCCATCGCGCACTTGGGCAGTTCCAACATCGACAATGAAGAATGCTGGCTTATCAGCCAGTCAGTGAGGGCGATGGGCCTGGTGTATATCGATCACCAGGCAAGGGTTTGACACAGCCCTTCCGTAGCGGCTCTGGGAGAGTCGTTTGGCAGGGGTTCGATGACGAACCACTATATCGATCTGAAAAACAGTGATGTTATCCTCATTATGGGCAGCAACGCGGCAGAGCATCATCCTCTCGCGTTCAAATGGATCATGCGGGCAAAAGATGCGGGCGCCCGCGTCATCCACGTGGATCCCCGCTATACCAGGACATCGGCTCGCTGCGATTACCATGTCCCGATACGCTCGGGCACGGACATCGCCTTCCTGGGAGGCATGATCAAATACATCATCGAAGGCAACAAGTTCTTCCGCGACTATGTCGTGAACTATACCAATGCCTCGTTCCTCGTGAACCCGGACTTCTCCTTCGAGGACGGTCTGTTCTCGGGATATGACGCACAGAAGCGCTCGTACAACAAGGAAACCTGGACATTCCAGAAGGACGGCAACGGCATCCCGCTCAAGGACCCGACCCTGAAACATCCGCAGTGCGTGTTCCAGCTCTTGAAACAGCACTATTCCCGTTACACCCTGGATAAGGTTTCGAGCATCACCGGCGTCTCGAAAGAGAATCTCCTGAAGGTGTATGAGGAGTACAGCGCCACCGGAGCTCCGGACAAGGCCGGGACTGAGTGCTACGCGCTCGGATGGACCCATCACACATCCGGGAGCCAGAACATCCGGACCATGTCCATCATCCAGCTCCTCCTGGGCAACATGGGCATCGCGGGCGGCGGAATCAACGCGCTCAGGGGCGAGCCCAACGTGCAGGGCTCGACGGATCACTGCATCCTGTACGGCAACCTGCCGGGCTATCTGAAAATGCCCACCGCCTCACTGGCGACGCTGGAGCAGTATCTCACGAAGAACACGCCCACGAGCAGCGACCCGCAGTCGGCGAACTACTATCAGAATTATCCCAACTTCTTCGTGAGCTGGCTCAAATCCCTCTACGGCGATGCAGCGACGCCTGAGAACGGCTTCGGCTATTCCTGGCTGCCCAAGCTCGAAGACGGGAAGCACTATTCGCAGCTGCACCTCTTCGACCGGATGTACGAAGGCGCGATAAAGGGCCTGTTCGCCTATGGGACCGACCCTGCGGTGAGCTCTCCGAACACGAAAAAAACCAGGAAGGCGCTCGAAAAGCTCGACTGGCTCGTGTGCGCCAACATCTTCGACAACGAGACCGCTTCCTTCTGGTTCGGCCCCGGCGTCGACCCCAAGCAGGTCAAGACCGAGGTGTTCCTGCTGCCGGCTGCGGCCACCATGGAGAAGGAAGGCAGCCAGAGCAACAGCGGCAGATGGGTGCAGTGGAAGTATAAGGCCGTCACGCCCCCCGGAGACGCCATATCCTGCGGCGACATCCAGATCCGGATGATGGATGCGATCAAGGCCCTTTATGCAAAGGAAGGCGGCCCGAGTGCAGAGCCCATCCTGAACCTGAAGTGGAACTACAAAGACATCGACGGCAACATGGACGTGCTCAAGGTCTCCAAACAGATCAACGGGTACTGGGAGGCCGATGTCGAAGTCACGGAGAACGGTGCGAAAAAGATCATGAACAAGGGCGGCTTAGTACCGACCTTCGGCATGCTCAGGAGCGACGGCACCACCTCGTGCGGCAACTGGATCATGTCGGGCAGCTTTGGCGCGGACGGAGAGAACAAGATGGCCCGGCGCGGCAAGGAAGACCCGACCGGCCTGGGCCTGTATCCCAACTGGTCGTTTGTATGGCCCGTGAACCGGAGGATCATCTACAACCGGGCATCCTGCGACATCAACGGCAAGCCCTACAACCCCAAGCGCAATATCCTGGAGTGGAAGGACGGCAAGTGGGTGGGCGATGTTCCTGACGGCCCGTGGCCGCCCATGGCGGACAAAGAGAAGGGCAAGTATCCCTTCATCATGAAGGTGGACGGCGTGGCATCGCTGTTCGGCCCGGCCATGGCAGAAGGGCCCTTCCCCGAGCATTACGAACCGCTCGAAGGCCCGCTGGCCAAAAACCCGCTGTCGAGCCAGCTGATCAACCCGACCATCGAGCTCTTCTCAAGCGACCTCGATCAGGTGGCGAACGCCAGCGATAAGTTCCCCTATGTGTGCACGACCTACTCCTGCACCGAGCACTGGTGCTCTGGCGCGCTCACCCGCTGGCAGGCGTGGCTGCTTGAGATGCAGCCCGAACTCTACGTAGAGATCAGCGAAGAGCTCGCCCGGGAGCTTGAGATCGCAAACGGCTCAAAGGTCAAGGTATCCTCGGCCCGGGGCGAGGCGGCATGCATCGCCATGGTCACCAAGCGCTTCAAACCGTTTACGATCGAAGGCAGGACCGTCCACCAGGTGGGGCTGCCCTTCAATTACGGCTGGCTCTATCCGGAAGACGGCAGCGACAGCACCAACTTCCTCACACCGACCGTTGGAGACGCCAACACCTTCTGTCCCGAGTACAAGGCGTTCATGGTCAATGTGACCAGGCGATAGGAGGCAGGCAATGAAGAAGACAGAATATATAAAATTGATCGATACGACCAAGTGCACCGCATGCCGCGGCTGCCAGGTGGCCTGCAAGCAGTGGAACGAGATGCCTGCAATGAGAACCAGAAACTTCGGGAGCTATCAGAACCCCCCGGATCTTCAATGGAATACCTGGACCCTGATCCGCTTCCAGGAACACGTGGACAAGAACGGAGATTTCAAATGGCTCTTTCGTAAGGACGGATGCATGCACTGCACCGAAGCTGCATGCATCAAGGTCTGCCCGAGCGGGGCATTGTATCATACCGAGTACGGCACCGTGGGGATCAACCAGAAGCTCTGCATCGGCTGCAAGGCATGCATATCGGCCTGCCCCTTTGACATTCCCCGGTTCAACCAACAAACCGAGAAGATCTACAAATGCGACCTGTGCTATGACCGGCTCAAAGACGGCCAGCAGCCGGCCTGTGCACTCTCCTGCCCCACCGGCGCCATAACCGTGGGAGAAAGGGAGGCCATGATCGACAAGGCCTACGGTCGGCTCGACCAGCTGGAAGGCAAGGGGATCGTGTATGGCGACAAGTTCGTGGGCGGCACGCATGTGATGTACATCCTGTCCGAGGACCCGGCCGTATACGACAAGCTTCCCGTCAAACCACGCATCCCGGCATCCGTTATTCTGTGGAAGAATCTCTTTAAGCCGTTCACTCTGATCGGAATGGGTGCCGTAGCAGGCATGGCAGCGCTTCACTACCTGATCAAGGGCCCGCACGAGGTCCACGAGAACAAGGAAGGAGACGAGTGATATGTCGGGCAAAATCCTGAATATGGTACGGGTAACCGACCCTATCGAGCGCATCGCTCACTGGCTGCTCGCCGGGAGCTGTCTGTTCTGCCTCTTTACGGGCCTGGGACTCATGTTCCGTTCATGGGACTTCATTCCTGCGCTCCTGGGCGGCTTGTACGCCACCAAGTGGATGCACATCTTCTCGGGCGTGGTCTTTGCGTTCACTCTTATCTATGCCTTCATGATGTGGAAAAAGGACTGCGCCTTTGAACCGGATGACGCCAAATGGATCGCGCAGGGCGGCGGATACCTCTGGAAAACGAATAACCTGCCGCCGGTATATAAATACAATGCAGGCCAGAAGCTCTTTTTCTGGTTCGTAGTGGTGTTCGGCGTACTCATCGTGCTGTCGGGCCTGGTGATATGGAATCCTCTCGTATTCCCGACTGCTGTGGCAAGATGGTCATATGCACTCCATGCACTCAGTGCGCTTGTGATCGGATCGTTCTTCGTGGTGCACCTCTACTTGGGCACCATCGGGAACCCGGGCACATTCCAGGCAATGACCACGGGCTGGTGCTCAAAGGCGTGGTGCGAGACCCACTGCCCCCGGTGGCTTGCAGAACGCGAAAAAGATCCCTCTGAATCTTAGAAAAAAGTAATAACAGGAATACCTTCACCCCATTCGGGAGAAACCCTTGGGCAGGGGTTTCTCCCGATACTTCTTGCATATTGATTTTCTCCCTTCTCCCCCTACTCTAAATCCTAAGATATGCTCGCATATCTTCTGTTCTCACATGAATGCGGGTTTTCATCATATCCCTGCACACAGGATAGAGAAACCATGAAACTAAAAGAGCTGTTCTTTGTTCTGGCAGTCGTCACCACAGTCGGGTGCGCTACTGCTGATGAAGAGGCTTGGTCTCCCTGGTGTGATTTCAGGGGATACTGCCGCCTGAAACTCGCCGTGCTGGTGGAATCGAAACCCAGCGGGGCCGAAGTCTACCTGGACCATGAATTCCAGGGGACAACGCCCTGCACGGTATTTCTGGAGGCTGCGCCGGTCATTACCGGGCAGAAGCAGATCATCGCCTCACCAGTGGACGGCAGCAACCGGTACGTTATCCGAGACTCCAGTTACCAGGGCCAGACACCCTACACCCTCTGGGTGACAAAAGACGGATACGAGCCCTTGAGCCATACCCTCGTCATGGAGCGGATATTTCCAGCCGAGGTCCTCCTGCACGACAAACTGTATGAAAAGTCCGTGAGCGTGATCTTCGAACTGGAAGAACGCAACCTTCCTCCTCCCTCTGCAGCAGATGCAGACTAGACAGGCCTGCCGATCCAACTTATCGCTTTCTCAAGGATCCATGCCTGATCCATCACAGCCTGTAAAAAAGTGTGGTTTCCTGCCTGTCAGGATCTGTCCTTTTAAAAACCGCTGTTTCCGGTGCTTATTCCCGGACCGCATCACTCAAGCCCGATGTATTCACTCTTCGCATTTGACTTCTCATGTGTCTTTGCCTATCAAGTGAGAAATATGAGGGCAATTCCCTTAAAAAACGCTGTTCAGCCAGCGGAATAAAAGAGATACCAACCAGTGAACAGAACCGTGTACCTCGACAATGCAGCCACCTCATGGCCCAAACCCCCTTCCACGATCCATGCCATGGTGGAGTTCGACCGCTCCATCGGAGCCAATCCAGGGAGGTCAGGTCACTCTCGCTCCGTGGATGCGGGCAGGGTTCTCATCGATACGCGGGAGGCGGCCTCAGGGCTCTTCGGGGTGTCGAACGTGCTCGGGGTCGTCTTCACCAAGAACATCACCGAGGCGCTCAATACCGTGATCCTAGGCCTTCTGAAAGACGGGGGCCATGCCGTCACCACCTCCCTGGAGCATAACTCGGTCATGCGGCCGCTGAACGCGGTAAAGGCCTGCGGGGCCGACTTCAGCGTCGCGCCCTGTTCAAAAACGGGCGAGCTCGACCCCGGGGATATTGCATCCCTCATCAGGCCGGACACCCGGCTCATTGTGATGACTCACGCATCCAATGTGACCGGCACCATCATGCCCCTTGCGGAGGTGGCGTCCATCGCACGCGAGCGGGACATTCCCCTGTGCGTTGACGCGGCCCAGACCGCGGGCGTGATCCCCATCGATATGGAGGCCATGAGTATCGGGCTCCTGACGTTCACCGGGCATAAAAGCCTGTATGGGCCGCAGGGAACCGGCGGGATTGTTCTGGGTCAGGGCTATGATCGGATGATCGACCCGTTGATGTACGGGGGCACGGGCAGCAGGTCCGAGTTCGAGGTGCAGCCGGACTTCTTGCCGGACAAGTACGAGTCCGGGACCCCCAACACGATCGGGATCGCCGGGCTCGGCGCCGGAATAGCCTTTATCGGGCGGACAGGCATGGATGCGATCCGCGCCCATGAGAAGGACCTTACCGCGCGCCTGCTGGACGGCCTCGGTTCGATCGACGGAGTGAGAATATACGGTCCCTGCGATCCCGAGAGGCAGACCGCGGTGGTGTCCTTTATCCTGGAGGGCATGCGCCCTTCAGAGCTCGCCCTTGCCCTGGACCAAGATTACGGCATCATGACAAGGCCCGGCCTGCACTGCGCGCCCTCGGCCCACCGGACCATCGGCACCTTTCCCGAGGGCACTGTCCGTTTAAGCCCCGGATATTTCACGACTCCAGAAGACATTGAATATACCGTGGAGGCGATCGCGGCCCTGGCCGTGCGGAAAAAAGCAGGAGCCAAGACATGAGAAAGGAAGTGGATGCACGCGGCAAGGCCTGTCTTGAGCCGGTGGTGCTGACCAAGAAGGCCCTTGAAGGGGCGAACGAGATCACACGGTCATTGTGGATAATTTCACTGCCGGAGAAAACGTGCGGCGTTCTGCCATGAACTGCGTTATCCTCTTCGATTCGGTGAGCTCGACCCTGCTGGCCGAAAAATTCCTGAAAAAGGCGAACATCCTGCATGAGGTGATCCCTGTGCCCCGGCATATCAGCTCAGACTGCGGGGTGTGCATCCGTTTCTCCCCGGAGATGCGCGGCCGGGTCGAACAGACGCTCACCGGCAGGGTGGAGTTCCGGGAGATTTGCGTTTTGTAAGGAACGGGTATTTCACTGAAAAAAGAGCGGAGAGCGCCGCGCTGGTCGCCCTTGCCGGACAACCCGAGGCAAGGCCGTTTCATAGCATACGGGCAAAGGCTGCCCCTCACACCGGATCGAGGTGTACGGTGATCTCGCCCACGTCCTTCACTGCACCGCGAAGGCTCTTCCTGGCCTGGTTGATGATGAAGTGGCCTTCAGCGATGGTCAGTGTCTTCTTCACCTCCAGGTGCACCAGCACCTCGTAGATACCGCCGGTGGATCTCACCTTGAGGTCGTGGACACCCTCCACTCCCTTGACCCCCTCCATGCACGCCCGGATGTTTTCGACCACCTCAGGGTCCGGGGCGGTATCGGCGAACTCCCGCACAGCGCCCCAGAGCACGCCGATGCCAACCTTTACAATGAAAAAGGAAACGAGCAGGGCCGCATAGGCATCGAGAATATGCCATCCCGGCCCGAGCTGGGCGCCCGTGACCCCGATGAGCACGGCCACAGACGAGAAGGCATCGGAGCGGTGGTGCCAGGCATTTGCGATCACCGCCTGGCTGCGTATGCGCCTGCCCACCCTGACGGTGTACTGGTAGAGGATTTCCTTGACCAGGATGGAAATGGCTGCGGCCGCAGCTGCGATCCAGGTGGGCTGACGATCCGCGTGATGGTAGATGTCCCGGGCCGCGCCGACTCCGATGAATACCGCCACTGCAACAAGGGCAAGCCCCACCACGGCGGACGCTACGGTCTCGATCCTCCCATGGCCGAAGTGGTGTGATTCATCAGGAGGTTTTCTCCCGAACCGCAGGCCCAGAAGAACGACGAAATCCGTAAACAAATCCGAAATCGAGTGGACTGCGTCCGCGATAAGGGCCTGGCTGTGGCCAAGCACCCCTGCCGCGAACTTCATCACGACCAGCAGGATGTTTACCACCACCCCCAGCCAGGTGATCCTCTCTCCCTGTGTCACTGGTGCTGCATCGCCCATGTACCGCTTTCCACCTTTTTGCCGGAAGCCCTTTTGATCCGTTTAATTCTGCATCCGTGCCTGCAACTCCTGGTGGATCATGACAAAGATTCCGTCGTATCCTGCTGTCCACTCTTTGCCGCAGACGCATCCTTCGGGCATGAGAAAGTGAATTATGAAAAGCCTTCATACCACAGCGGAACATCGAGTGCCATACCGTGTTCGGGAGTGCCTCCAAGGATATCCCGGCCTGCACCCGCGATCATCACAATCACAAGAATTCTAGATCTCGCGGCCTGCCTTGTGCCCCTCGTGAATCGCCTCCAGGAGCCTTCTCGGGCTTTCGGCATCTCCGACCGTACGGCAGGGAATGTTCAAGTCCTTGAGAACCGCCTCCAGGCCGTTCTCTGACCGCGCACCCATGGCAGTCACCACCATGGCGGCCGGTTCGCGCCACTCCTGGTCCTTCCGCACGAAAGAGACCGTATCGGGGCCTATGTTCGTGACCTCGGCCCCGAAGATCAGCCTGCCGCCGCCCTTTCTGATCCGCTTATTGAGCCAGTATCCATGAGCGGTGAACTTGCCCACCGGAGGCATGGCCTGCATCTCCAGGACCACCACCCGGATGCCCTTTTCGATGAGATAATCCGCGGTCTCCATGCCCACATAGCCGGCACCCAGGATCACGGCCGGATCTTTGAGCCCGACCTTGCCCATGAGCACATCCCGGGCATCGTGGACATGCGCCGAATCAATGCCGGGTATGCCTGCCACGACAGGCAATGCCCCGCTTGCAAGGATCACGGCATCCGGCCTGTCGGCGAAAAGCCTGGAGCCGGTTATCTCTTCACTTAAGCGGATGGAAACCTTTTGCTTTTCCAGCCGGTTTACGGCCCAGTTCACCCAGTCCATAAACGCCTCCTTGTGCGGGGGCCTGCTTGCCGGCCTGACCTGGCCTCCGGGCGCGTCATCCTTTTCAAAGATCTCCACGGCACAACCCTTTCCGGATGCGGCCAGGGCTGCAG
This sequence comes from Deltaproteobacteria bacterium, assembly GCA_023230665.1. Lineage (GTDB taxonomy): Bacteria > Desulfobacterota > Desulfomonilia > UBA1062 > UBA1062 > Phosphitivorax. The sequence goes on along the minus strand of JALNWY010000083.1, from coordinate 1,680 downwards.
ACAAACCTGCGGGTCCCGCACCGATGATCCACACACGCCTGCCGTTTCCCGGGGCACCCGCGACGTGGCCCTGCCCGGTCGCGAGAGCCCCCGGGCCGTGCATGGCACCGCCTGCTCTTTGTCCTTCCTTGAACTCTCTACCGCACGAGGGGTTGAAGGTGCAGGTCGCGGACTTCATCTCAAAGCTCAGGCGCTCGATGCAGCCTTGGTTGCACGCAGCGCACCACCGAATACCCTTTTCGTTTCCCTGCTGGAGCTTGTTCATGAAGTCAGGGTCGCACAGATGCTGCCTGCCAAAGGCGATGAGATCCGCATCCCCCCTGGCAATGGCCTGGTCTGCCAGCTCCGGACCGACACGGCCCACCCCGATGACCGGGACCCCGGTTGCCTCTTTTATCGCCCGGGCCCGGAAGAGGTTGAACCCCGGGTCTGTGTCCATGGACGCGATGCTCAAGTTCCCGGGCGTGGAATAGACGCCCAGGGAGACATGGATCATGTCCGCGCCGGCAGCGACCAGAGAGGGGCAAAGGCGTTTCATGAATTCCAGGTCATAGCCGCCCCGGATCAGCTCGTCGGCGGATATGCGGATGATTACCGGATAATCCGTGCCGACCGCGCCACGGACCGCCTCGACGACCTCAAGCGCGAAGCGCGACCGGTTCTCCTCGGACCCGCCGTACGCATCGCTGCGCTGGTTCGAGAAGGGCGAGAGAAACTGGGTGAGCAGGTAACCGTGGGCCCCGTGGATCTCCACGGCATCGAAACCCGCCTTCTTTGCCCTGGCCGCCGCCTTTCCGAAGGCATCCACCACCTGGATTATGCGAGACATGCTCATCTCCTCGCAGGGCTGACCGAGGATCACGCTGGGGATGGCCGACGGGGCCTCGGGCGTGCCTCCTGCCGCAATCGGAAAGGTCTCTCTGCCTGCATGGTGGAGCTGGAGCACTGCCTTTGCCTCGTAAGGGTGCAGTGCATCGGGGATACGCGCCAGGGAGGGAACAAGATGATCGTCCCATGCGCCGAGCTCGTTGGGGAAGCCCTTGCCTCGGGTATCCACAGCGCAGACCTCGGTGATGATCATGGCAGTGCCGCCTGCGGCCCGCCTGGCGAGATACGCCAGGAGCCGGTCGGTGACCGTGCCGTCGGAGCTCGCGTAACCAGTGCCCATGGCCGGCATGACCGACCGGTTCTTCAGCTCCATACCCTTGATACAAAAGGTTGAAAAGAGATGATCCAGCTTCATAGTGCCTCCCTCGATACTTATCCCGTGCTCACGGTTTCTCGGTTCATCTTATCCTCGAGCGCCCCTTGCCTCTTTGCCAATGTTTTCTCGAGCACCCTCTTCCTTCATACCGTTTTTCTCATATCGCTTCAGCCCATGCATCATGCGACGTGCCTTTTGCGCCTTTTCTTGAGTGCCTGGGTCCCCGTCTCCTGTGCCGGGGGTATGATTTTCCTCATGCTGTTTTCTCATGCCGTTCTCCTTGCGCCGTTGTTTTCCATGAGCTCGATAAAGGCCTTACCGCAGCGTCTCGATAAAGGCGTGGGCGGATGTATTTTTCGGAATGCCGATGGGGAAGAATCAGCGGATCGGCGGGAAACCAGAACATGCAGCACCGGGCGAGCTATTTGGCCGCTTTCCGCTGATAGAGGACAGAGAGCGGGTTTCTCGACACCTTG
>JALNWY010000290.1 GCA_023230665.1 Deltaproteobacteria bacterium | reverse complement strand
GGGGTGCACGATGACCTCGAGGCCGGGATGCTTCTCCTTGAGCACACGGACATCCTTGGGGGTGAACTTCGGCCAGTGCACCGGGCACCAGCCCTTCCAGAGCACCACCCGTGCGCGGACCAGCTCGTCACTGTCCAGCCCTCCCTGCTCTTTTTCCGGGTCCCACAGCACGATCTGATCACCGGATATGCCCATCTGACGGGCCGTGTTTCGGCCGAGGTTCATGTCGGGCATGAAAAAGATCCTGTCCGCACGCTCAAAGGCCCATTCAAAGATCCTCTGCGCGTTTCCCGAGGTGCACACGATGCCCCCGTGCCTGCCGCAGAACGCCTTGATCCGGGCGCTCGAATTGACATAGGTGACCGGAACGACGCTCAAGACTGTCTTTTTGATGATCTCCCACGCCTTCTGAACGCTGCCTGGCTCCGCCATGTCGGCCAGTGGACAGCCGGCGGAAAAATCAGGGATGTACACGGATTTCTCCGGCGCCAGGATAGCCGCGCTCTCCGCCATGAAAAAAACCCCGCAGAACACGATGTGGTCGGCCTCTTCCACCTGGGATGCCTTTCTGGCGAGCTCAAGGGAGTCGCCCACATAGTCGGCATAGGCGATCACCTCGTCGCTCTGGTAATGATGCCCCAGGATGATGAGCCTTTTCCCCAGTTCCTGCTTTTTTTCAATGATGGTTTTTCGTGCCTCTTCCTTTGTCATTCGGGCCCCCCAAAGGTGAGCGATATGTCCAGGGCCTTGACCGAGTGCGTGAGGTCTCCCACCGAGATAAAGTCAATCCCGGTGAGCGCTACGTCGCGAATGTTCTCCAGGGTGATGCCTCCTGAGGCCTCCAGCGGGACCCTCCCTCCCGCCAGTTCAACAGCACTCCGAAGATCCTTCAGAGAAAAGTTGTCGAGCATGATTCGATCCACGCCAACAGCGAGCAGCTCGCGTACGTGATCCAGATTCCTTGCCTCGACCTCCACGGCGACATCCGGGTGCTTCTGCCTGACCTTGCGCACTGCCGAGACCAGGGAGCCCTCGCGATCGATATGGTTGTCCTTGATGAGCGCCATGTCCCACAGGCCCATGCGATGATTCGTTCCCCCGCCCGTCCTGACGGCGTATTTGTCCAGCACCCGCTGGCCGGGAGCGGTTTTTCTGGTGTCGAGGATCCGCGCCTTGGTGCCGCTGACACAGCGGACATACTCGGCGGTACGCGTGGCAATGCCCGACATGCGCTGCAGAAAATTCAATGCTGCCCGCTCGCCCTTGAGCACGTCGACGGCAGGTCCTGCCACAAAGCCCAGGACATCTCCGTCCTTTACCTCCGCCCCGTCGTGTACGCGGAAAGAACACTGAACCACTGGGTTGATCCTGAGAAAGACCTGTCGAACGATCTTGAGGCCTGCGATTACACCGGGGGCCTTGGCCGTGAAAACGGCGCGCATCTCGTCTTCAGGCTCGAAGATGGCGTTTGAGGTGATGTCCTGGCCGTCCTCGGCAAGGGCCAGGTCAATGATGCTCTCGATGAGATCGCTCATATTCATGACAGAAGCCTTTCAAAAGATTATCTATGGTTGCCGTGGCCCGGTCAAGCGCATCTTTTGCCGCGAACGAAGAAGACAGGCTCAAAAATATGGAATCGTACGGCGGGATATCGGCTCCGAGCCTTTCATAGTCGATTCTGTCCACAGCGTATTCCTCGCCTATGAAATAATACTTGCCGAACCTGGGCTTTGCCGTGTCGCGAAACGGCCAGTCGACCTTGAGCGAGAAATAGCGCTTCAGGATTCGGGCAAGGTTTGGCACGGCATTGACTGTCTCGGGCGAGATCTCTCCGCCGAGGCGGTTCTGCGCCAAGCGAAAGAAGCTCTTGACGAAATCAATGTCCGTGATCGTGCTGCCATAGAGGTACCAGTCGTCGATGCAGGAGAGCACGCAGAGTGCCTCGTTCGTCGCGAGCTTCTGGTAGCTGGGGCAGAAATGGCCGTCGCAGATGTCGCGGCCGTAGAAGCTCTCGTCTCGCAGGTCGCACCCGCCGGTCACCATGGGATGGAGCATGCACCCCACCCTCTGCCGCGATTCGTCGACAAAACCCGCAAACTCGCACGAGTAAATGGTCTTGAAGATCCTTCTCCCGTCCTCCCGGTGGCGGACCGCGCTTTGATACTCGTCAATGGAGAGCGTGCCCGCCCGCACCTTTGCCATCAGCAGGCCCCGGTACTCGAACCGCTGCACCAGCGCAGGTCTGGTGTTCTCGACATAGTTGTAGATGCCGCAGCACGCGGCGCACGACTTGGCCGCATCGGGCTGGCAGAGGTGCATGTTCACCACGCGGGAGGGCTCTCAGGCGCCGACGATCATGATGTCGATCCCGTCAACGCCTACGGTATAGCGGATCTCCCCGTACACCACGGTGTACAGGTCGGAGGTCTCCAGTTCGCTCACGAACGCGCCCTGATCGATGAGCACGTCGATGATGTAGTGCAGTGCATCGAAGCTGATGTCATCCTTGACAATGATGTTATACATCTTCTTC
>JALNWY010000082.1 GCA_023230665.1 Deltaproteobacteria bacterium | reverse complement strand
TGCAGTTCATTGCTCTGATCTTTCTTTCATACATTACGAAGAGGATGCAGGAAAGCAAGCTGTTCAAGGACTACACCCTGCAGGAGATCCTTGATGAGCTCGATGTCATTGAATGCTTTGAGGTGCCGGGTCAGCAACGGCAGGTCGGTGAAATAACGAAACGCCAGATGGATCTCTATGCCAAACTGGGCCTCACCACTCCTGCCTCGTTACAATAAACCGGGAACTCAGGTTGTAAGGGTGTCACAAAGCACGAATCTTCAAGCGTGCGCTCATAGAAGTTGTTTAGGTCTTATCGGGAGATCATAGCTTTGAAGAGCTCTAAAAACCTTCCATCCATTACAGGGATCGAAAGTCGGGGCCTGTGCAGGGTACTTGATTATATCTGTATGGTACCTCTGGGGTTAGAAAGTATAGATATCTTGTCAGCACCGGTCTAGAAACCGGCAGGAATCAGGGGAGTAGGAGCAGGCAATAATCATCGGAGAGGCTTTTTGATATAGTTCATTCTTTTTGTTGGGACTTCGTAGAGATATCTTTCCAGTTGAGTAATACCTACGAATGATCCCCATATGGCATCTGCCATTTCGTAGACATTCACCTTCCTGATCATTTCCAGTTTCATGCCCTTTTCCAGTACCCTGCGACCTATGTCAAAATTCAATCTGCCCTTTTGGACCAAGGCCTTCATGACTTCAGGGCAAAAAATCTTACCCATTATCCTTTTCATGATACCTCTGTCTTTCCATATTTGAAGATGGTATTTCAAATTATATGAAAGACACCGGGGGGTTGCTTGAAAAGTATCAGGTCCTTCTCCTTGAGAACAGGGCATTGAAAAAAGAGGTCGAGTTGCTGAAAGCTCAGTTAGGCATTCCTCTGATGCAGAAAGGAGAAAGCCAGGCGAGTCCTCAGGAAAAGATCCGGCTTTTCATGTCATTGTTCAAGGGGCGAGATGATGTCTATGCCAGGAGATGGGAGAACAAGGCCGGCAAGTGGGGGTATTCGCCTGTCTGCCTGAATGAATGGAAACCGGATATTTACAGGAAGCCGGCCGGTAAATGCTTTGATTGCTCCCATGCTTCCTATGCGGTTCTGAATGAAAGGGCTATAGAGGACCATTTGAGAGGCAATATTACTGCAGGGATTTACCCCTTGCTGCAGGATGAAACGTGTTGTTTTCTGGCGATCGATCTCGACGGTGACACTTGGCAGAAGGATGTTTCAATTCTCAGGGAAGTCTGTATTGATTACAATATCCCTGTGGCAATTGAGCGTTCACGTTCAGGTGACGGCGCTCATGTCTGGTTTTTCTTTGAACCCCCTTTACCCGCCAGCATTGTCCGACGGTTTGGCTCGGCATTGCTCACCTCGTCCATGAACAAACGTCATGAGATCAAATTCAGATCCTATGACCGATTGTTTCCCAATCAGGATACAATACCTAAGGGAGGGTTCGGAAATCTAATTGCTTTGCCGCTACAGAAGAAAGTCCGGGAAAATGGCAATAGTGTTTTTATTGATGGAGACTTTCATCCATATAAAGACCAATGGGCTTTTCTGTATCAAATAAAGAAGCTGACCGAATCTGATGTCAACAGGCTGATCAAGGGGCTCTGCAACGGGAACGAGTTGGGTGATCTTCAGATAACCACTGGAGATGAAGTCAAACCCTGGGAGCCAAGCAGGTCCAGCTGGTCAAGGGAAGACGTACCCGAAAGAATCGAACTGGTACGGGCGAATATGCTCTACATCAAGAAAGCAGGTTTTCCCCAAAGAATTCCTGTGCCTGCCCAGAGGGTGTGATATGGATTTGGCGAACCTGCTCTCGGATGCCGGCGTCCAAGCAGACTGGACTGATCATACAAATCCCGGGGAAAGCATCAAGGTAACATTCATCGGAACTTTGCAAGAGGAACAGCAGTATGCACTGGAAGAAATGCAGAACCATGACCATGGCGTTCTCTCCGCAACAACAGCCTTCGGTAAAACAGTCATTGCAGCCAAGCTGATTGCTGAGCGAAAGACAAACACCCTGATACTGGTCCACAGGCAACAGCTCCTTTCTCAGTGGATAACAAAGCTGTCCGAGTTTCTTGCTATTGATGAAGAGCTGCCCGTGATGGAAAAAAAGAGGGGAAGAAAGAGGGAGCTGAGCCTGATCGGTCAGATCGGTGCAGGAAGGAACAACCCGAGCGGTATCATAGATGTTGCCATCATGCAGTCACTGAACAGGGGCGGAGAAGTAAACGACTGTGTCAGGGATTATGGCATGGTGATTGTGGATGAATGCCACCACGTGCCTGCATTCAGCCTTGAACAGATACTTAAAAACGTTCATGCAAAGTATGTTTATGGTCTGACTGCCACTCCGGCGCGTCAGGACGGACATCACCCGATAATATTTATGCACTGCGGTCCACCTCAGATATAAGGTCGATGCCGGAACCCAGGCAATGAAAAGACCTTTCCTCCATTTCGTCATCCCCAGATTCACACCCTTGCGAGTTTCCTTTGAAGAAGGGAGGAAAGCACCGATCATCCAGGAGTTGTATACTGAAATTGCCAAGGACGAATTCAGAAACCAGCAGATTGTCGATGATGTGATAAAGAACTATCAGGAAGGCAGACACTCGCTTGTTCTGACCGAAAGGACTGCCCATGTTGAAGCACTTGCAGGGATGCTGAAGGAGAAAATTCCTGAAGTGATAACCTTGATGGGTGGACGCGGATCGAGAGAAACGAAAGATGTGCTGGTAAGGATATCCGATACGCCTGCAGACAGGAGCTTAACCCTTGTTGCCACGGGAAGATATATTGGTGAGGGCTTTGACGAGCCTCGCTTGGACACCCTGTTTCTGGCCATGCCCATCTCATGGAAAGGTACGCTGCAGCAATATGCGGGCAGGTTACATCGTCTGTATGAGAACAAAAAGGAAGTGCGGATTTATGACTATGTCGATATTCATGTGAGGATGCTGGAGAAAATGTACTGCAAAAGGCTTTCGGGATATGCTTCCATAGGGTACTCAACTCGTGCGGAGGACATTGGAGACTCCGTGGATATTATATTCAACAAGAGCACCTTCATTCCGGTGTACATCAATGACATGACAAGCGCGCTCAGCGAGGTTCTGATTGTCAGCCCGTTCGTCACGAAAAGAAGGGCTCTCCAGATGCTGGAATACATGGATGCTGCAATTCAGAAAGGGATTAAAGCTGTTGTAGTAACCAGGCCAGCGATGGACTACAGGCAAGAAAACCAATCAGCCCTGAAAGAGATATTTGATCTTTTTGAGAAGGCCGGGATCCATCTGGTGTTCAAAGCTGACATCCACCAGAAATTTGCTATCTTTGACCAGAGGATTGTCTGGTATGGAAGCATCAATCTTTTGAGTTTCGGGAGTACGGAAGAAAGCATCATGAGGCTGAAGAGCGGCAACATTGCCCACGAGTTGATAAAGAGTTATTGGAGGAAGCATTCTACGATCCTTTCGGGTCGGGCACCCGCAGGTGTACATGCCTTCCAGAGAATGAACATATAAGCGTCGCCCTTCCTTCGGACCCTTTGCGCCTCGGGCTCCCCAACCAGGGGTTGAGCCTTTCCTGGATTGCGCCCGTTCTGTCGCTTTGGCTAAAGCATCGAGCTAGTGGGCGCATGCTATCCTTCAGGAAAAAGATCGCGTTCGATGATTCTGGCTCCGAGGGGGTATACAAAAAGGGCGGTAAAGAATTTTCCGTACTCGACCAGCCTCTTGGCCAGGGCGCGCGCCGAGGAAAGGAGCTTGTCGGTCTCGGGTTCGCCCACGGGATGATAGGAGAGGGCCAGATGGTTTCTGGTGTTCAGTTTCTGAAATGCTAGGCGCACCCGGGGGATGTGATATCGCGAGCTCACCACCACGGCCGACCTCAGGGATTTTGCCTGCATGAGGCTCATGGTGAGGACTGCCTCGCCAAAGGTTCCCCCGCAGTATTTCAGGACGGCTGAATCCACGTGCTCTGTTCTTCCGATCAGCACCTTCTCCTTGGGTATGCTCCTGCCGACTCCGTATAACTTCTGCAGGGTTTCCCAACAAAGGCCGCTGTCTCGCAGGGGAAGGATCAGATAGCGGCCGTAACCCTGTTCTACCAGGCGCACCCCTTCTGTCAGGCGCTGGCGATCTTCGTCAGGGCACCCGGCAAGCACGATCACGGCATCGACCGGGTTGTGCAGGATGTCGCGCTCCTGCATATCGATTCTTGTAAGGAATGTAACGAACACGGCCAGGAACAGAACAGCCAGTGTAATGGATGCTATTTTTAGCGCCATCTGTCACGGTCCGGCGCCGAGGTTGTTTCGCGCCGGCGCATCATAGGGAAGAAACACACCCATGCTTTGTAATACAGCCCTTTCCACGATACCCTGGTTGACGAGATTGACCCTGTCTGTCTGCATATCACAAGAGACTATTATCGCATAGGGGGAAGTGAGCCGGCAGGTGGGAGGGCATCGGGAAGGAAGATGACCCCAGGTTCCCGAAGGTTTCCGGATGCCCGGATCGGACACGGGATGCAATGGGTGTCATGCCCTGCAGATTCACCATTGATGTCACTATCCGGGTGATATTGATGCTATTGACTTCTCAGGACGATGCTTTTATGGTGTGAGAGTTCATTGAAAGTCTTATTTGTTTTTCATCAGATGTGAGGAGAGGGGGCACCATGAACAGGCTTGGACTGTCTATGGCTTTGACGATAGTTGCTTTTGCGTGCCTGATGTATCTCTTCGCCCTTTCACCTGTTTTATACGCCGGCTCCGACACTGAACCTGAAGAGACTTTTATCATGGAAAATCTTCTGCCCGCACAGCAGGGCGACCCGCAGGCCCAGCTCTTTGTGGGCTATCTGTACGAAACCGGCCAGGGTGTCCGGCAGGACTACACCGAGGCTGTCCGGTGGTACCGCAAGGCGGCCGAGCAGGGCAACACCATCGCCCAGGCCCAGTTGGGAAACATGTATCGTCTGGGCAAGGGTATCTCGCAGAGCTGCATCATGGCTTACATGTGGCTCGATATCTCGGCCAGGGGCGGCAATGCGGCTGCCAAAGACCTCAGAAGGGCCGTGGCCGAAGGCATGAGCCCTGCGGAGATCGCCGAGGCCAAGCGCATGTCTGCCGAGTGGAGGCCGGGAAAGTGGTAGGTTTTTCCGGGAAGGCCCGGAAGGCGGCGGGTTTGTGAGAACAGGCCGGGGGGCGCCTGTCATCCTGACCGTGCTCCGGCTGGCCTCTTCAGCATGACTGGATGAAAATTCGAACATGGCCCCGGCATCGGGTCAGCACATGCTTCATGGAATAATGCGGCTGATCTTCCAGAAACCCGGGTTCAAGTTGTCGGGTGATGCCTGATCCAGCACCGGGACGGGCATCGGACCGGACTGCATTCCGAAGCGCATCCTGATGAGTTGCCGCCTCCTTTCCATCTCAGGAGCCAGGTATCCCAGGGGACTCAGTATCTCCAGGTTATGCAGGGACTTCTGGCAGGTGAAAAAAGACGAGAGCGCCTGGGTTTTTCTTTGAATTCGAGGATGGACGAGGCCAGCCAGTTCCTCATGCCTTTGGGGAGACGATATGATCAAACCTCTCTAAGACAGGGAGGAAGGGTTCTGAGAGCGTGATTGCCTGCCCGGATACGAGCAGTTTCAGAACACGGTCGATGGAGTTGAGGGATGCCTGCCTCTCGCCAAGCTCGGACAGGACCCGAGCAAATTTTCCGGCGAACCCCCGTGGGCCCTGCGTCTGTTTTGAAGCAGGGCATTCTTTCAAGCTTTTGCCGCCAGACAGTAGGGTCTTGGGTGTGGGGTGGCACCGCCTCCCGGGTATAGAGCAATTCCTTGTCTTCAAGCACGCCCGGTCGGGCTTGCAGCAGAAAAGGTTGAGCTGATACGAATCGAGCAAGGTAACCAGGCCCGATGGGAGCCAGAATGCCCAGTCCCGGAACCAGACGATAGGGCCGATACCTTAGGGCGGAAAAATCGTCGATCAGCTCGGTCACGGCATTCAGCTCAGAGTTGGGGTTCAGGGCGATCATTGCCGTGCCCTTTCTGTCAGACAACCCTGCCTGCACCAGCTCAATATTCGTCATCTGATTAGAGCGATATGCTTTTTCGCAGATATGCGGCTGTCGAGCTGGTAGGTTCAAATGCCCACACCCTACCCGCACTTCCCACCAGGCGCGATGCCGCGAGCGTGAGAGCCCATAATTCGCATCGATATCGACCACCCGCATTCCCTGATGCAGGACTTTCCGGGCATATATATGTGATTTCGTTTTCAAACCAGTCTTCCTGCTCTGTCAGGACATAAGGGGTCATTAAATGCAATCACCGGGGAACGCACACCTGCATGCCGCCCCTGACCGTTATACTCAAGCAAGGGGTTAAAGAGGGATAACGGCTGTCTCAGGCCGGTGCCCGATCAAGCCCATTACCGACGCACCCATGCCCGGTTCGGATCTGCTGAAGATTGTATACCGCATCCTCGTTTCCGGGATCCAGAGAAAGGACATGCTCGAAACATTGCATTGCCGAGGGGATGTTGTTTGTGTGCCAGTGCACTACACCGAGGTTGTTCAGGGCCGGGAGACATGAGGGGTCTATCTCCAGCGCTCTTGTAAAGGCGCGGAGCGCATCTTCCATCCTCCCATTGCAGAAGAGCTGCTCGCCTTCCTGGTTTGCCGCAAGGGCCTGCTCTTCGTTCGAGTATTTTTCAGGAAGCCGCGGTTCTTTGTCCTCAGCCGCTCTCGGGCTGCCGGGCAGGGGCTCGTTGGCCCGGGAACACCAGTGCAGCCACATCTTCTGGTATGCTCTTTCCAGATTCCTGGTAAAATTATGTCCGTCCATCAAGGGGGACCGGGACATCGCATTTCGCTGCCGCTGTCTAAGCCGTGAGAGGTTTTTCGGATTTTTGGCAAGGCTCATGGCCTTTTCTACATAATCATGCGGAGTTTCCGTAATGAATTCCTCCATTCCCATGTTCGTCAGCAGGCTTACGCCCACCCTTGACATGTGGGCCTCTCCTTTGAGTATGATGACCGGGACGCCCATCCAGAGGGCCTCGCAGGTAGTGGTTGTTCCATTATAAGGGAAGGTGTCGAGCGCAATGTCAATGCTGTTGTAGAGTTCGAGGTGTTCGATCCGGCTCTCAATGCGGCCGGCAAACTCAATCTGTCCGGGTTGGACGCCCTGACGAGAGAATTCTTCCAGCAGTGCTTGCCTGGTATCGGTGTCGGCAAAGGGTTTTGCCTTGAGCAGCAGCATACTGTCCGGGATTTTTTTGAGGATCTCGGACCATACCCTTATGACGTTTCGGGTAATCTTTGAGCGGTTATTGAACGATCCGAAGGTGGTCCTGCCGGTCTTTCGGCAGGGAGGCGGACCCACATCCGGGGTAGGGGCAGGCGGCCGGTAGCAGAGAAAACACCCGGGCAGCCTCACCAGTTTTTCGGTATACAGGTGGTCCGTCATTCCGGGCGGGTCTGCAAGAGCATCGGTGATGCGGTAGTGCATGCCCGGAAGTCCGGTTGTGTCCGGATAGCCCAGGTATGTGGCCTGGACAGGTGCAGGGCCGGATGCAAACAGGGTAAGGCGATTGTTCGCCGTATGCCCGGCGAGATCGACGAGAATATCTATCCTGTCTTGCTGGATCATGCCTTCAACCTGCCTGTCTCTCAGGAGGCTGATGTCCCGCCAGTTCTTTATCAGAGACTGCATGCGTTTGGTTGTCTCGTCGGGAAAAGAAACGTCAGAATAACAGAAAATCTCGAAGGAATCCTTGTCGTGAGAGGCAAGTATGGTTTCGATGAAATAACCTACCGAGTGCGTGTGGAAATCAGGCGAGACATATCCTATGCGGAGCCTTCTTCTGGGGGTTTTGTCATGTACGCGCGTCCTTGGATTCGCTGCTTTCTGCAGTTTGCCCCATTGCTTGTGCTGCCTGTAAAGTTCGGAGAAATCGACCGGGTCCTGGTAATGCAGAGCAAAGAGATAAGGGGAATGTATGGAATTGTCTTTAGGGGCCGTTTTAAGGGCCTCCTGGTAGGAACGGATGGCTTCGTCCATCCTTCCCTGGAGGGTAAGGACATATGCCATGTGGGCATGGATATCGTACCTGTTCGGATCAAGCTCCAGGGCTTTCTTGAAACGCCTCAATGCCTGCGAATAAAGACCCTGTTCCCGGAATGTGTTTCCTGAATTGAGATATGCATCGATAAAACCGGGTTGAACGGCCAATGCCTTGTCAAAGCATAGGTGAGCTTCTTCATACCTTTTCTCTGCCAGCAGGGCCAAGCCGAGATTGTTGTGCGCCTCAACGAAATCCGGCCGGATCAGGATGGCCTGCCTGAAAGAATCGATAGCCTCCTGCATCCTATGAATGCTGTGAAGTGCGCTGCCGAGATTGTTGTGGGCCTGGGCATACCCGGGATCAATGGCGATCGCCTTTTTGTACGAGCGAATGGCCTCATCCGGCCTGCCGGTATCATGTAATGCTATGCCTAGGTTGTTGAGCGTTTCAGCGGATTCGGTATCTATCTTAAGGGCTTTCAAATAGAAGGAGATCGCATCTTCCGGTTTTCCTGCATGATGAAGGGACATTCCCAGACAATTGTGTGCCTCAGCACACTCCGGTCTTGCTTCGAGCTCTTTTCGAAAAGACTCGCAAGCCTTCTGGTAATCCCTTGTTTCATGAAACAGTATTCCCAGCAGGTGATATGCATCCCCCGGATCTTTCGCAGTCTCCAGTGCCCTGCGGCAGCATGCCATGGCCTCCTGCATGTTGCCGGAACTTCTGAGCTGCCTGCCGAGGCAGAGGTAGGCCTCGGAATATCCAGGGTTTATTGCCACTGCCTTTCGAAAACACGCTGCGGCGGCTTCATGATCATATTTGTCATACAGGGCATTGCCCAGGTTGAAGCATGCCTCGGCATACTGCGGGTTGACGCATAGAGCTTGCCGGTAATTCGCTATTGCCTTGTCGATATTCCCGGTTTCCCTGAGGATGTTTCCCAGGTTGTTGTACGCGACAGCATAGTCGGGCCTGATCTGAAGGGCCTTCTGGTAGCATTCGATGGATTCCTGCATCCTCGACGATCTTCTCAGACAGGTGCCCAAGTTGTTGTATGCTTCGGCAAGATCGGGTTTGTGAGCGATCGCCTCTCGATAGCACGAGATAGCGCCTTCAATGTCTCCTCTATCTCTGAGCACATTCCCGAGGTTGCATGAATATTCGGGCGTGCCGGGTTTCAGGGCGATCGCCCTGGTAATGTGTCTCAATGCGCTCTCTGTGTCTCCTTGCTGATAAAAGATCACGCCGAGCAGATGCAGGGCATCCGGGTGATCGGGGAAGCGGTGCAGGGCTTTCCGGTATAACTCCTTTGCCTTGTCCAGGGAGCCCGATCGATGGTGTTCGAAGGCAGAAGCAAGGTGGCGGTCCGCCTCCTGTATGTCACCGGCGACCTCAGGAGAAACCCTTGTTCCACGATGTTTCGGGGATCTTTTTTTTGCCATATGCTCTCTCCATCCAAGTGGCATGTTTCTCGTGCCTGCCATTGCTGCCTTGTGCGGCTGAGATCAGCCCGCAATAAGGCTGGACAGCAAGAAATGTGCCTGTGGAATCGCCGAGATATTAATTGATTAAATTCAAGATGTTGTTTCATTTTGAAAGAGGGAAGCACAGGAATTATCTCTCCATTCGTCAAATTATTGACTTGGCTCTAACCATGGCGGGTTTGTCTTTTGCCCATGAACCCCGGCCTGATTCATAAGTATAGGGGAAAAAGACGATAGGCGGTGCATGGTCATATTACGGGGGAGTGGGAAGGAAGAATCCCGGCAGCCGACAAGAGGAATTCCCCTGCGATATCGAGATAATGCCGGACCTCATCCAGAAAGGCATAAAGACAAGTGATGAGAGGGTATCGGCGTCGTCCCTTGATTCATTGATGGGTGTGCTCGGGATGGATGGGGCGGAGGGTTCGCATGCCGGATGCAACTATGCAAGAATATACGCCGATATGGCAAGGATTCTGCTCGATAGACAAGACCCGCCTCCGGCAAAAAGGCTTGCAAGTTTCGTTCTGAAGGTTGATAGTTCTTGCGCATCTGGTCTGTGCAGATGTCGCATTCAGGACCGGCGATATCGACAGAGGCATAGCTTGCTTTAAAAGGATATTGCTCCATGACACCACCGGAGCTGATCATTGAAAGGATGGAGAAAATTGGCAAAAGATAAGATCACGGTACGTGAGTTTATTGCTCCCCGGTACATCACAAGGTTTCACTGCCTCGGGAGTTCTTGCCAGGATACCTGCTGCGGATGGTGGAATGTCGCCGTTGATGAGCAGCACTACAGGAAGCTGCAAAAGGCCATGGTCGTATCGGATGAAATGCAGGATGCGTTCTCGCGGACATTTGTCAGACAAGATCGCGGATCAGGGGAGGAGTTCGCGAATATCCGGATGGGAGAAGACGGATACTGCCGTTTTTTGAGCGAGGATCGCTTGTGCGGGTTGCACCGGGACTATGGATCTGATGTTCTCCCAAATATATGCGCCCTGTATCCGCGAATGATCTCTCTGGTGGGACAGCGGCTGGAGCTCACCGGACAGCTCTCCTGCCCGGAGCTCGCACGGTTGTGCCTGCTGGCGGACGACTCACTCGATCTCATGGATTTCGAGCCCTCGATCCTGCCCCGAGCGCAGTTTTTTCAGACGCTTCAAAGCAGAAGCGACAATCCCTATTCCTGGTATTTCGATGATATAAGGGCAACACTCATGAAGCTCCTGAGTCTTGAAGATTATCCCCTGTCTTCAAGGTTCTATTTCCTGCTTTTCTTTGCTCGGCAAACAGTCCCATTCTTCTTCCGCAGCGCCGAATCGGTGGATGAAGAAAAGCTCGGCTCTGAACTGAATGCGATTCTTCATCCCGGTGTGATCCAGGATCTGCACGAGCTTTTCATCTCCCTGCCCAAAACGCCCGGCTCCGAGGTCATGGAGGCGGTCCAGAGGATCCTCGTGAGCAGGCTGCAACATGATAACTGCCGGCCTGGATATGCTAAGATGATCATGAATATCTTTCTGAGTTATGAGCAGGAATTGAAGGGCCGCATGATCGAGCAGTCACAGCCCACTATCCAACTGAGCCTGACCCCGGCGGAAATCCTGCCTGCGTATCTCAGGCGGAGGGATTTTTGGGAAAAGCAGATGGGAAAGCGGATCGAGCGATATTTTCGGAACTATTCGATGAATTACATACTCAAGGAATGGTATACCGGCTGGCCCGACCTTGTCGCCTATGTGCGGTCTCTCTTCATTCGGGTCGCAGCGATCCGCTTTCTCATGTACGGTCAGCCGCGGCTGCTTAGCATGATGCGCCTGGATACTCCATCCCGCACACTTGATGAGGAAGGTCTCGTTCAGGCCCTTGATGATGCCGCAGTTCAGGCCTGTTATAGCTTTTCCAGAAACCTCGGGCATTCTCCCGAACTGAACACCAGGATCGAGGCAATTCTCGATGACCTGGAATCGTCTCAGCCCGATAGCCTGGCCGGAATATTAAATTGTTAAAGTATGAGATTATTTTGTCGATAGAGAAGAAAGAATAAATGAACGAAAGGAGGTTGAGGAACGTCTCTGTCTGATCAGGACGGTAAAAACTGATCGCCAAAAAAGATGCGGCCAAGGATGGCCGGAAAACAAAAAATCAAGGAGGATTCAATTATGGCACTTCGTATCAACACCAACGTAGCAGCACTCAACGCACACCGGCAGTTACTCGGAACAGAACAGAAACTCGGTCTCAGTATGGAGAGGCTCTCGAGCGGTTTCCGCATCAACAGGGCTTCTGACGACGCGGCCGGCCTGGCGGTTGCCAACAGGCTCCGCACAAACATCAGGTCACTGACCGTTGCATCGAGAAACGTCACCGAAGCAAAAGCCATGGTGGCCATTGCAGAAGGCGCGGCAAACCAGGTTGAAGGCATTCTCGAGCGGATGAAAGAGCTCGCGACCCAGGCCGCATCAGACAACGCCGCCCTGGACCGCAGCAAGATCAACGCCGAGTTCGAATCCCTCAGCGCCGAGATCGTCAGGATCGTGGGCGACACCGAGTATCAGGGCACCAAGCTGATCGACGGCACCTTCGGCAACGCCCTTGACGAGGCAAGCTCCACCGCTGCCGTTACCGACGGGAGCGTGGAAGGTCTAGATGCCAGCGGAATCAGGCTCGGCGGGGCAGCTGCCGG
>JALNWY010000081.1 GCA_023230665.1 Deltaproteobacteria bacterium | reverse complement strand
ACCGCCGCCGATATAAAAACCTTCCTCATACCCTACCTCCTGTTCGTGTTTTCTTTTCACAAGGGGTGATCAATCCCGCCGACCCCGGCAGGACACATCCGGGCGAACCGGGAAACCGTTCACGTCATGAATAAAGATAATACACCCCAATTCCATACCTGTACAGGTTTTTTATGCATCCTGATCATGGGCTGGATCTTCATCCCTGGAGTGCACGCTTTTATCATGGAGAATTATCTGATATCATCCGTTGACACGCATCAAGGAGTACACGCATGGGAAGCATACTTATCACCAGACCATTGAACAAAATCATGAAAGGCATTCTCGGGAGCGGCCTGTCGCAGCTCAGGAAGAGGACCATGGGAAGAGGCATCTGGGGCTTTGCCGTACCGGTCGTCCTCTTGGTCATCGAGGACATCTCCAGACCGGACGGGGTGATTCTCCCCGCCTTCAAATGGGCTTTGAACAAAACGGCAAAGGTGAGGATCATCGAGGTATCGGCCCGATCTCCCCGGACAGCACCGGAAAGCACCGGCAATGCTCCGGAAGCAGGCGGCTGACGGCCGTGCATCGGACGCGCTGAAGCGCCCTGCGCCCTTGCCGGGCAGCCGTTTTTCCCCAAGTATCTTTGGCTTGAAATAATAATTGTTTTCTGCTTAATTCTTTACCACATTGAAATCATGTGAACCTTGACATCTTTCCGAGGAGCGTACTGTATGGATATCCTTGACATGAGTCCCGCCGACAGGACGCAAGAGCCTCGTCTCTACAACGTCAGGATCGCCTGGGGCTATATCGAGTATATCCGAGAGCACCACCCGGAAGTGGACATCAGCTCCATCCTCGAGCACGCCGGCATCTCACCGCTCGATTTTAAGGACCCGGGATTCTGGTTCACCCAGGAACAGGCAGACAGGTTCGGGGATATCTGCATCAAGCTGACCGGCAATCCGGATATCCCCAGGGAGTCGGGTCGCTTGGTGGCAAACGGAGACTCGTTCACCTCCATTCGCCAGTTTTTTCTCGGGTTCTTGACCCCGTGCGCCGCTTCCAAGGGAGCGGCCGTCATCGGATCAAAACTGAACCGGGGGGTAACCATCGCTTCAAGGAAGCTGGGGAAAAACAAGGTGGAGATCGTGTGTACGCCCAAAGAGGGGGCGAATGACAAACCCCGCCAGTGCAAAAACCGCATCGGCTTCATCGAGGGACTCGGAAAACTGTTTACCGGCAAGTATGCCCGGGTAGGGCATCCCGAGTGCGTGCACCGTGGGGATCCGCACTGCAGGTACATCGTCTCCTGGGACCATGGCCTGAGGTATTATTTGAACATGATGCGCTCATATGGCCTGGCGGCAATGCTCGTCCTTGTTCTCTCATCGTTCTTCGTCCTCTCGTATCGCTCCTGGCTGGAGCTGAGCCTGGCCCTGCTCGTGCTGTTCATGGGCTTCTGCCTGTTCAAAAGCTATCTGGAGAGGCGTGACCAGGACACACAGATCCGGGACCAGGCCGAGACCGCCAATCTTTTTCTCAGAGAGGTCGACAGCAAGCATGATAATGCGGCCCTGATCCAGGAGGTCGGTACCGCGATCTCCTCGGCATGCGTCACCGAGGAGGTCCTCGACATGATCCTCGAGGGCCTGAAAGAACACATGGACATCGAGCGGGCCATAGTTCTGCTCTTCAGCGAGAAAAATCCGGGGCGGATCGAACTCGTCAGAGGGTACGGCATCAGCCTCCAGGCTGAGGACGATCTGAGAAGAAGGCTGTTTCGTACAATGAACACCGTCTTACCCCAAACGACCCCCTTTATCGTGGACACTGCGGGGAATATGCCCGAAGGTCTCGGCGAGCTGTTCGGTCCGGTTGCCGAGCAGACAGGCATCTCGTCATTCATCGTGGCGCCTATTGTTTTCCGGCACGAACCGACCGGGTTTCTGATCATCGATCCTGCGGTATCGCGGCGCGGCCTGGACCGCAGCGACATGGACCTGATCACCGGGATCGCCCGTCAGATCGCCGTGATTGTGCACCAGTCCCGTTTGTTTCGGCAGCTCCGGCAATACGAGCAGAATTATCGCATCCTGGTTGAGAACGCAAGCGAAGGCGTGGTGGTGATACGGAATGAAACCTGCATCTACGCAAACCCCAAGATCCAAGATATAAGCGGGTTTTCGGTGGAGGACCTGGTGCCTGGTCCTGCGTTGAACTTCATCCATCCAGAGGACAGGAAGACCTTGGACAACCTGCACGGACAGATGCCCGGCAGGCCGGTCAAGAGAGGCGAACAGCTGAGGCTGATACGGAAGGACAACGCCATCAGGTGGATCGAGACCAGCAGGTTTCCGATATCCTGGGAAAACTCGGAAGCGGTCCTGTTTTTCATACGCGACATCACCGAGGCGAAAGAGGCGCGGGATGCCCTGGAGCATATGAACCAACACCTGGAAAACATGGTGGAGAAACGTTCACAGGAGCTGGTGCAGAGCAGTGAGCAGCTCATGCGGGAAACCGCATCCCGCAAACGCGCCGATGCGGAGAAAATGGAGCTCGCCGAAAAACTCGACCGGTCGAAGAAGATGGAGACGCTGGGAATGCTGGCAGGCCGGGTTGCCCACGGCCTCAACAACATCTTGACCGGTATCGTGACCTATCCCGAGCTGATTCTGCTCGGCCTCCCCGGCGACAGCCCCATGAGGGGGCCTATCCAGCTCATGAGAGATTCCGGCCTGAAAGCCGCCGCCATTGTCGAAGACCTCCTGATCCTGGCCAGCCAGGACATGCCCGGCATATCTCTGGTCAACGTGAACAAGGACGTGGTGCTCGAGTTTCTCGAATCACAGGAATGCCTGCGGTTGAAAAACACCGGCGCGGCCATCCGGATAAAGACAGAGCTCGATCCCGACCTCCATCCGGTGAAGGGATCCCTCACCCATCTGAGGAAAACACTCACGAATCTCTTTATCAATGCCGTGGAAGCCCAGCCCGAGGGAGGCCGGATCACCATTACCACAAAGAACCGTTTTGTGGGCTCGCCCCTGCCGGGCTATGATACGATCCGCAAAGGCAGCTATGTCGTTCTGAAGATCAGTGATAACGGGTTCGGCATTTTGCAGGAAGATATCAGGAAGATTTTCGAACCGTTCTTCACCAAGAAAAACTTCCAGAGAGCGGGCACCGGCCTGGGTATGACCGTGGTGTGGAGAACGGTACATGATCATCAGGGGTATATCACCGTCCAGAGCGAAGTGGGCAAGGGAACCTGCTTTGAGATCTATTTCCCGAGCGCTGGAAAGGCCGCTGGAAAGGAGACCGGAGAACTCCCGCCTGTACGCGATCTCATGGGAAGCGGGGAAACCATTCTCGTGTGGACGATATCGAGCAGCAGAGAAAAATCGCATCGGAGATACTGAAGAGCCTGAACTATCTGGTGGTCACCGCGGCCAGCGGAGAAGAGGCTGTTGCATATCTGAAGAGCAGCTCCGCGGACCTGGTCCTGCTGGACATGATCATGGACCCCGGCATGGACGGGCTGGAGACCTATCGCCGGATCATTCATGACCAACCAGGCCAGAAGGCGGTCATTGCAAGCGGATATGCAGAGAATATCCGGGTGGAGGAGGCAATCCGGCTTGGTGTGGGGAAATACATCAGAAAACCCTACAGCATAAAAAATCTCGGCGAGGTCATCAAACAGGTTCTCGCAAGCCGGTGACGAGACAGTGGCCGCCGGGGTTCCTGCCTGATCTTCGGCAGGCCCGCTGCTCCCGCGCCCCGCTGTCTTGGCGAAGTGCCTTTTCCCGCGTCCAGGGAAAGAACGGGGCCTGATCGCATCCACCCGGCAGTCTCCCTGTTCAATAACCGGCACCCGTGCCGCGCCGCGTGCCATGAGAAGCCGGGCCAGGCTGTTCGACCGGCAGCGCAGCCCCGTCGTTTCATCAAGAATGTCAGGCAGGCACCCGTGATCCTCCCTGTAGGACACGGGCTTACATCCCTGCTCCTCAAGGGATTACACACCTTTCAGCCCATGGCCTATACACTATTATTTGGTGATAGGTTAGTAAAACATTACTCTCTGTAAGAGAAACCTCCTTTTTTTAGCCAGAAGAAGGAGCATAGCCTTCCTTTTCTATGCTCTTACTCCAAAATTTCTTCTGGCTATTTTTTTGCCTTTTTTACTTTAATAAAGTGTGATTTGCGCTCGGATTTTGCCGTAACTTCAGGTATATTTCCGTATATACCGGCTCGCCAACCCCTGTTGTGGGTGATTGCCGGCTTTCCCGTCTGGAAGACAGACACCTCCTCAGGACGGGGAAAGGAGATGCCATGAAGGGATGGAGTGAGCAGGAGTTCCGGAACAGGGAGCTGATGGCGCCCTGCGGTTTATACTGCGGTACCTGCGGCGTGTACATCGCCACGCGTGACAACAACGAGAAGTTCAAGGCCGTGATGGGCAGGCTGTACGGCACCAGGCCGGAGGAGACCCTCTGCCGCGGGTGCATGCAGCCCGACCCTCCGGGGAGGCTCTACGTTTTCTGCAGGCTCTGTCTCATCCGTGACTGTGTGAGGTCCAGGGGAATCTACTCCTGCCACCAGTGCGACGAGTGGCCGTGCAGTCTGATAGAGAACTTCGGCCTGGCCACGGGCATCAGGGTAATGAAGCGCACGATACCCATCTGGCGGCAGAAGGCCGCCCGGTTCGGAGACGAGGATGGCAGCGTCGAGTGGGCGCGCTCTGAGTGCGATCGCTATCACTGCCCTTTCTGCGGGGAGCCGCTTTTCCGGGGGGCCCAACGTTGCCGGGCCTGCAAGGCACCCGTGGCCGAGGTGCTCGACGGGTCCCTGTAGCATCGAACCATACGGCCTTTTCTTCTCTGAGGCGGCAGGGCCGGTGATTGATTTTCACAGGTCCTGCCACTACCTTTTCCATGTATATGATTCACCATGAAACAAGTGCTCCGGGAGGCTCTCAAGGCCTTTTTGGGAGCCCGCGATTCTTCCCGCCTCTTTAACAGAGTCAGGGATTGCGAAAAGGGGCCGGAAGGAGAAAGGAGGCCCATGTGAAGAATACATATCCCGGCACGGCCGTGTGGCTCGTTTCTCTTCTTACGCTTGCATTCCCGACCGCTGTTATGGCCCAGGGCTACTATGACCACCACGGCTGGCGCATGATGAACTCATGGTTCGGAGGTGCGATCATGTGGATTATCGTCTTCCTTCTCATCCTGTTTGTGGTCTATCTCTTTATCAGGATCGCCAGAGGGCCATCCGCACCCTATGAGGCCGGCAGGGAAACGCCTTTGGACATCGTGAAAAAACGCTATGCCAGGGGAGAGATCTCCAAGGCCCAGTTCGAGGAGATGAAAAAGGACCTGAGCAGCTGACCGCAGGCGCGGAGCCGGCCTCTTCGAGGGGTCGCGGCTCCGCGCCTGCCCGGCCGAGCGCTCTCTCTTACTCCTTCCGGCTCTTCTCCACAACAGCCCCCTGATTTGCCTCAGCGATCCTCACATCAAAGGGCTTGCCCGCATCACCGAAGTAAACCCTCTGGTGAGGGAAGGGAATCTCTATCCCCGCGACATCAAAGGCATACTTGATCCTGCGGTTGAACTCGCGGCCCACGACCCACTGCTTGATCGGCCTGGTCTTGATGCGCCCCCGGATCACCACAGCAGACTCCGTAAACTGGTTTACCCCGAAGATTTCCGGGACCTCGAGCATGAGGGGGCCGAACATCGTGTCCTGGATCATCTCATGCCCAACCTGCTCGATGATCCGCACCACCTTGTCCGTGTCTTCCTTGTAGGCAACTCTGAGATCGAACAGGTAGGCCGACCAGTCCTTGGTCATGTTGCTGAGCGTGGTCACGGTCCCATTGGGGAAGATATGAACCACCCCGGAGACGTCGCGCAGGATAATGGTCCGCAAGTTCATCTCCTCCACCAGCCCTCCGGTGCCGTTCACCACCGCTACATCACCCACCCGGATCTGGTCCTCCAGAATGAAGAAGAAGCCTGATATTACGTCCCTCACCAGGTTCTGGGCCCCGAATCCCACAGCCAGGCCCACGATGCCCGCACCTGCGAGAATGGGGGCGATCTCTACCCCTGCCTCCTTGAGCAGAACCAGGGCCACCATGACCCACAGGACAATATACGAGGCCTGCCTGACGAGCCTGATGATAGTGTCGGTGCGCTTTGCGGTCTCGGTGGCCGTACCCCCTTTGGACAAACCGGCGCTCACGAGCCTTTGCCTGAGGATATTCATGGATCGATTCAGCACCTTGGAGACCACCAGTGCTATGGCGAGCACGAGCAGGATGCGGAAGGCGGGAAGGCCCAGCCCGCCCCAGTTCACCGTGCTGACAAAGTTCACGACCTGATCAAACATATTCACATCCCTCCGACCATGCATTTCTCAAGGTTCCAGCATCTCTGTTTCCCGGCTATATTATATCCCCGGAGCAGGCAATGCAACCTTCGGAAACCCGGCCTCTGATTGCCTCTTCCCCTGGGCCGAAAGTTGGGATAGAAGAGTGTGGGTTTCACAAGACAGGGAAGACCTTCAGCATGATAGGAGGCGGGATCCATGGGTACAAACATCGTATGCAAGTTCGGGGGAAGCTCTGTTTCCAATGCCGGCCAGATCGAAAAGGTCCGCCGGATCGTGTGCGCCGACGATAACCGCCGGTTCGTTGTGGTTTCGGCGCCCGGCAAGGATGGAAGCGAACCGGAAAAGATCACTGATCACCTCTTCAATGTCGCCACTCACGGGCATCATTTCCGGTCGCGGGGAAAGAGCATAACGGAACGTGAGAGCTTCGACCGGGTGCTGGCCAAGTTCAGATCCCTCGTTGCCGAGCTCGGCATCAGGGGTGATGATATCCTGGATGACCTCGAGTCAGACCTCACATCGCACATCTCCAACAAAAAGAGGATCGATTTCTTTGCCTCCCGCGGCGAGCACTACAACGCCAAGGTCATTGCCCGCTACTTCCAGAGCAAGGGCATGGACGCAAAGCTCGTGCTGCCCGAGGACATGGGCTTTCTCGTTTCCGACCGGTTCGGCAACGCAAAGGTGCTTCCAGCCGCTCATTCCGGCATACGGGAGAGCCTGAAGGACGGGCCGGTCTCCATCATCCCCGGCTACTACGGCATTACCCTGAAAGGAGACATCGCGGTGCTCTCCCGGGGGGGGTCGGACCTCACCGGCGGCGAGGTGGCCTATGCCGTGGACGCCTCGTGCTATGAAAACTGGACCGACACCGACGGGGTCTACCAAGTCGATCCCCGGATCATCTCCGGGGCCTCCGTGATCCCGGAACTGACTTATAAAGAGATCAGGCTGCTTTCGTCGGGGGGGTTCAATGTCTTTCATTTCGATGCCATGGTGAGCTGCAAGAACAAGAGCATCCCCATCAACATCCGCAACACCAACAACCCCACTGCCCCGGGCACCAGGATCGTGAGCTCGCGCACCCCGGGCGAAACAGCGGTGGGCATCGCCCGTATGGACGGCATTGCCTACGTCTATATCGAAAAGGACATGATCGGCGAGACCATCGGCTTTACCAAGGAACTGCTCGATATCTTCAAAGATTTCGGCATCAATACGCACCACTACCCTTCCGACAAGGATGATATCGCGGTGATCGTTGATCAGCACGATCTCATGGACAAGGCTGATGATCTCAAGGAGACGATCGTCAAGAGACTTTCGCCGGACTTTCTGGATATCCGCTACGATCTGTGCCTGCTCTCGCCCGTGGGTATCGGCATGAAGAACACGCCCGGGGTTCTCGCCAGAGCCTCGGCCGCGCTCTACCAGGAAAATATCAACATCGAGATCGTAGACCAGGGTCCGTCTCAGTTGAGCTTCCATTTCGGCATCTTCCAGAAGCACGCAGACGCGGGGCTCACAGCGCTCTACCGATCACTCCTGAAATGACGCCTTCCCTTTGCCCGCTCAAGTTTTCCCGCGACCTTTTTTGGGCAGTCCATGCCCGGCTGCGGATGAGGCGGGCACGTCCGCGATTCCGGGCTCCGGCATCTGCACCGGGCCAGGTTCGGGGGAGCTGGGCACTGTTTTTCGCAGGTCCTGCAGGGGGTCGTTCTCACACGCAGGGCACGGAAGCGAGGATGCCCCTTTCCCGCCGGAAAGCAAGGCCGGTCTCCGGCCTGCTCGGGCACTGCTTGTGATGCAGCCTCATCTGTCTATTATATTCCTTGAGAACGTTTCTTTTTTCACTTAAGGCCCTTTGCGGGAGGTGCGTTCAGGCCTGCGCCCGCACTTTTGTTCATTGTGAAGCATGGAGGTGGTGTCATGACCAGGGCGGGATATGCTCTCTGCCTGCTGCTCTTTTTCTTTTCCATACCAGTTCTCCCCTTCCGGGCGGCCCTGTCCGCTCAGGATATATCTCCGCAAGAGATCGTACGCCGCATCGACGACCTCTACCGGGGCAGCTCCAGCCATGCGGTCATGAAATTGAAGGTGTCCACCGGCCTTTCCACACGAGAGACCATGCTTGAGGCATGGAGCAAGGGGAGAAAATACACCCTGGTGAGGACCCTGGAACCGGCAGGACAGCGGGGACACTCGATCGTAAAGCTGGGAAACAGCATCTGGAGCTACCTGCCCGATGTCGACCGGGTCATAAAGCTCCCGCTCTCCATGGCGGGTGCGCCATGGATGGGGAGCCATCTCACCAACCGCGATGCTGTCAGGGGAGATATGCTGTCCGAGGATTATCTCGCGGAAATCACCTTCACAGGCACTCGACAAAGGACCAGGGTGATCGAGATCACCCTTACACCCGAACCCTCTGCCCAGGCGATATGGAGCAGGGTGATCGCAACGGTTCGACAATCCGATCTGATCCCGCTCAGGATCGAGTTCTATGAAGACAAGGCAGACCTCGTGCGGACCATGACCTATTCCGGCATCCGGGAACTGGGCTCCTGCATGTTGCCCTCGACCATCCGCATCACCCCGGCTGGTGGCTCTGGAGCGTTTACCGAGATCACCTATGAGGCGATCCGGTTCGGCGCGGAGGTCGACGAGGATTTCTTCTCCTTAAAAAACTTGAAAAATCCTTAAAACGAAGAAAGGCTGCGGTGCTGACCCTGAACCGCCCAGCGGACAATGCGGTGAGCTATGCCATGCTCGGCGAAATCGACCGAACACCCAGACGAGGTTGCCTCGGACAGCGAGGTGTGGGTGCTGATCATTACGGGCAGCAAGGCGAAGGCCGGGCAGAGCTAATGTCTAGCGCGGCCTCAAAGGATGCTGTCGAGGGCTTCACCGTATTTCTGCGCCTCGATGACCGCGGCCACATCCTTTTCAGTCGCGGTCGTTTTTGGTCGTGGATACAATCCGGAGGCCGGGGGCTGCATCCCGCGGTTCCTGTCTGTATGGACTGTTTCCCTGGCAGGCAAGGCATGTCTGCCCGTCCTTGGCGGGATACGCCTCTTTGCATGAGGGGCAGACAGCGATGGCGCCTTTGCCTTTCTTCTGAAGACATGCCGTATCAACCGTGATGTGCTGCACGGTGAGGATATCCGGCCCCGCCTCGATGATCTGGTCCCTGAGGGCATCCGGGTCCTGCTCTGATTTGGGCTTGAGCTTGAAGAACCATGCCTTGATCTCCGGCCAGGACTCCAGTTTTTCCGGGTCCAGAAACACCCTCACCCCTTTGCCCTCATACTTGTCATACAGGCACAGGGCAAAGCGGCCGAAGTCCATGACCTTGAGCCAGCCGTTGCCGATGGTGCAGGGAGTGAGGAGCTGGAGCGCGTCCGGAAGGCAGGTTTTGGTCTCGCTGATGGCGTCGAACAGCACCCCGTCGGGCAGCTCGCTCCTGGCGAGATCCACCATGAGCCCGCCGATCATGATCCCGGGCGCTATGCTGCCGTGAAACGACTTGGCCAGATGCATATAGTCTTCAACCGAATAAGGCCCGATGTTCATCTCTTATACTCCTTTCTCATATCATAGATCTCGAGTTCGATATCTTCTTGATCCTCACGGGCAGTGAGATCAGAAGGACACAGACCTTCGCCCCGTGTCGTGAGCATGAACTGCAGGAGCCATTTATGAAAGATCTTTCCACTGACCACAGGCACGATCTCGTCACCCAGGAAGAGCGCCTCTCTGATGTCGTGCGTGACATGGATGATGGGAATCTCGAGCTCGCGTTTCATCTCTGCCACGGCCATGCGGAGCTTCCTGCGGGTGACTGGATCGAGGGCGGAAAAAGGCTCGTCCATGAGGAGCACCCTGGGCTCGCGCGCCAAGGCCTGACAGATGGCGGTCCGCTGCCTCTCTCCCCCGGAGATGGACTGCGGTCTGGTATCCTTCAGGTGCCATATCCCGAATCGCTTCATGAGCGTCTCGGCAAGGGACCTGTCCCGCGCGGCAAAGCAGACGTTTTTGAATACGCTTAAGTGAGGGAACAGGGCAAAGTCCTGAAAAACCATGGCAAGGCGCCTCTTCTGCGTCGGAAGGAATGTGCCGGTCCCGGTGTTCACCCAGCTCTCCTCCCCGCAGGTGATGGTTCCTTTGTCCGGCGCATCCAGACCCGCAATGATCCTCAAGATAGTGGTCTTGCCCGAGCCTGAAGGCCCCACGAGAGAGAGGATCCTTCCACCCGCACATGCGAGTGAGACGTCCAGGGTGAAGTGGTTCAGCTTTTTCCTGATCTCAGCTCTTAATGCCATCGTACTCCCCTTTGTTCAACGCGTTGATCACCAGCAGGAACGAAAAGCTCACCAGGGCCAGAACCAGAGAAAGGACCCAGGCATCCCGGTATCTGAGCGATTCCACAGCCTCGAAAATGGCGATGGAGGCGACTTTCGTCTCTCCCGGGATACTGCCCCCCACCATGAGAATCACCCCGAATTCACCCATGGTATGAAGGAACACGAGAATCGCGGCGGCTGCAAAGCCGGCAGCCGAATTGGGCACGACCACACGGAAAAAGGTTGCAAGAGACGATAAGCCCAGGACATGGGCATTCTCGAGGATCCTCCTGTCTATCTTGGCAAAAGCGGCCTTGAGCGGCTGGACTGCAAAAGGCAGGCTGGAAAAAACCGATGCGATCACGATACCGGTGAAGGTAAAGAGGAGGGAGGAGTCGAAAATCCCTTCCCACGCCCTGCCGAAGGCCCCCTTCGGTCCCATCAGGATCAGCAGGTAAAAACCCAGCACCGTGGGGGGGAGCACGATGGGCAGGCTGATGAGCGACTCCACCACGGCCCTGGCCGGCACCTTCCGGTAGACCAGGAGATAGGCGAGAAAGGATCCGGCAGCAAGGAGCACGATCGTGGTAGCTGCCGCGAGCTTGAAGGAGATCCATAACGGACCGGGAATGCTACCGGTATCCATACTTTTCCTTGATCTTGATACCGGCCTGGGTCGAAAGGAATGTGGCGAGCCCCTGCGCGGCCTCGCGGTTTTGCGTTCTCTTGAGGACGCAGGCGGCCTGGATGACCGGGGGCGCCTGCTTCACAGGGAGGTAGCAGCCCTTCTTTCCTTGATCGGTCATGGCAGACGAGAGGGCGCAGAACCCGGCCTGGACCGAACCGGTGGAGGCATACTGAAACGCCTGGCCGATATCCTGGGGAAACACATATTTGCCCTGAAGGCTTTCGTAAAGGCCGGCATCTTTCAGGCCGGCCACGGCGGCGGCGCCGTACGGGGCGGTCTCGGGATTGGCGATGGCGATCTTCTTAACCGCGTCAGACTGCACTGCTTCGGTCCAGTCGGCAAACCGGGCGCAGAAATCACTCTGCTCTGAGAAGAGCACGATCTCTCCCCGGGCATAGACAAAGGGCTCTTCGCACAGGCCGTCCTTGAAGAGCAGCCCGGGCCGGTACTCGTCTGCGGCAAGGAACACGTCGTAGGGAGCATTGTTGATGATCTGGGCATAGAGCTTGCCCGTTGAGGAAAACACGGGCTCGATGCGCCACCCGCTCTCCTTTTCAAATACGGCTGCGATCTCGGCAAAGGGCACCATGAAGTTCGCCGCCACCGCAACCAGGAGCTTCTCCTCGGAAGCAGCGACGGGAAAACCCCAGAGAAATATCAGCGCAATCAGCACCCATGTTTTTATCCTCACGACATCCTCCCCTTACCTATTTATTATGTTATTGTTACTATAATTGGTCCTTCCAGACAAGCTTCTTGTTGCTGTAATACATATCTCTTTGAGGGTTGTCACCCTTTCTCCTTGCAAGAGGGGGCATATATCCCCGCCCGCAGGGGTAAAATGCCCCCTTCCCCTTCCCCTTGGTTGATTTCTTATCGTAATTT
>JALNWY010000289.1 GCA_023230665.1 Deltaproteobacteria bacterium | reverse complement strand
GGGCACGGCATTTTCGTTGTCGAGAGAGCCGGAGAGAACATTGGAATAGATGTCGCCAAAGACATAACCCGGCTCATCGATCTCCCAGGTCTGGCCCGCCGACAGGGTGTCGCCGGAGATGCCATAATCGTTGTAAAAAAAGGACGTGGTTCCAGGGCTCAACTCGTGATCGAAGAATGCCACGATGTTTGAAGAACCGGGGCTTGCGGGATGATAGAAAAACGAGAGTTCTCCAAGCCCGCTTTCCCAGTCAAAGAGCGAGTCATCGAATCCGCTGGGCAACGTGTCGCCCGGATACGACTCATACGTTTCTCCGCAGATGTTGAAGGCCCAGTCGATCAGTATCGGAGCCGCCCAGGCAGGAGCAGGGTTATGGGCCTGAAAAAGACAGACAATGACGCCGCAACAAGTATACACGTATTTCTCATTCTCATGCCTCCTCACGACAAATAATTGCAAAATCCGAGAGTAGCGGTCCGCTTCGCATTATGTCGCATCAAACCCGCTGTCTTGGAATGAATTCCTTCGCATGGCTCTCGTTTGAACAGAACACGCTCTCCCCGTTCTATTCACCATGCGCGTTTTTTACCGGAACAGCACTTTCCTATCCCGGGTCTTCCAACATCGATTTCGCAGAGCCAGAGAGATCAGCGGTGCATTACGGGAGGGAGGCCTTTTTCGCAAATGAACCTGGTGGATATATGCATGATGCACGCAACCGAGAATGGTCCACGCATGATCCAGGAGTGAAGACAGTTCTTGCCCTGACTCACGAAAATCATTCTATTATTTCTCCTCAATATCAAAGCATTCAAATTCAGACATCTCTTCTGATACAGAAAGAATACAAATATTTCAAGCAGAAAAACGCTTATGAGGTAATACTGTTCGGTATGGATGTTCCTATCAAAATATATGTGCGTATCATAATTGATAGAAGACATCATGGAGAGGCACAGCCATGCAAGTTACAAAAGAGGCTCTCCAGGGATTCAAGTATGAGCCTGCGTTCTTTGCCATGCTAAAAGAGTTGCATGCGATCTCTGATCACGGCCTATCAGCCTGAAAATGGCCCGGAGGCTGGCAAAGATCCTGAATGCTTCCGCCGAGAGACTTGTATTTCCATAGACATCTTTTCCCTGCTTTGTGGTTGCTCCTGACTCTTGACAATCCTGCCGATGAAGATTACAATGTATACATTGTAAACAAAGGAGGTTGACATGCAGAAAGTGCTCTCGATGAGATTGCCTGAAGAAATCCTCGAAAGCATAGAAGAGATCGCGCACGAGAGAAAACGCAGTCGCGGAGACGTAATCCGGGAAGCGATCGAATATTACCTGGAGAACTGGGCGGATTACCAGATCGCCCTGGACAGGCTCAAGGATGCAAGCGACAAGGTGCTTTCCGAAAAAGAATTTCTTGACGAGCTCGGGTGGGACATCTGATGCCGTACGAGCTCAGGCTCAAGAGGAGCGTAATAAAGGACTTACGCAGGATCGGGCGCAAGGCCGCCGAAGAGATCATGGCCACGATCCGCCGGACCCTGCTCGCAGATCCCCGAGGAGCAGGCAGGCCTTTAAAAGGGCATGATGGTATACTCTGGCGATTCCGGTCAGGGGATTATCGTGTAATATACGCCTTCGATGATGATACGCTCATTGTCCTGGTCGTTCGTGTCGGCGGAAGGAAGGACGTATATAAAAACCTGGATAGCATACGGGTGAAATGAGTGATGGAAAGAGGCGATGATGCTCTTTGGCTCTCGATTAAAAAGCTCAGTAATTTCAAAGGAGTTGTGGTAGCGGAGGAGGGACTTGAACCCCCGACTCTGCGGATATGAGCCGCATGCTCTCACCAACTGAGCTACTCCGCCACGGGAATACTTTTCTACTCAACTCGTTCCGGTTTGTCAACGGTTTTCACTTCTTGAGAATCGAGCATCCATGAGGTTTCGTGATTCCCGGACGGCTCCGCGTCATCAGCCGGAAAGGCTTCTCGCAAGAATGTCGCGGGATGCCGGAAGCCCTCCCAGCGAACAGGCGTGACAGACCGCGTTCAACAGCGCATCCTTGGAGGCCTGTGCGGCGAGCACACCGAGATGGAGGGGATGGATCTCTTTGTCTCCAATAGAAAAGCAGAACACCATATCCCCGTCAAAGGGGGTGTTGTATGGGGATATGTGCCGGGCAAGACCGTTGCCGCCCATGCGGGCGATCTGCATGGCCGTAACCTTGTCCAGCCGTGCATCGGTCACCAGAACGCACAGGGTGGTGTTGCCCTGCGCACCCATTTTCCTGCGGACCTCGCCCTTGCGGATCGCCTCGAACGAGTTGAGAAATCCGTCGCCTTCCCGTGCCCCGGCAATGATCTTCCCCTGTTCGTCGAGCACGTCTCCAAAGGGGTTGGCCACGACCAGGGCGCCCATG
Source organism: Deltaproteobacteria bacterium (assembly GCA_023230665.1). GTDB lineage: Bacteria > Desulfobacterota > Desulfomonilia > UBA1062 > UBA1062 > Phosphitivorax. Next base: position 133 of record JALNWY010000289.1, on the reverse strand, counting down.
AGCACGCCCCTGTCTCCCCTGGCCATACTCGAGCCCAGGCCGGCCTTGGTGGCTGAGAGCACGCCCCTGATCTTTCCTGAGGTGGCTCCGGTGCCTGCACCCACGCACCCCTGCTCCACCGGATGAGACGATG
>JALNWY010000288.1 GCA_023230665.1 Deltaproteobacteria bacterium | reverse complement strand
GATAATATACGGCGTATGAAAAACATAGTAGCCCAACTGGTTGATGATTTTCAGGAGCGCCAACTGCCGGAATTGGTTTCCAGGGAAATTGATTTTCCGGGAATACCGGGTAAGGTTGATGTTGCCATTGGCATGCGGCGCACCGGGAAGACCTTTTTCTGTTATCAGAAGATGAAGGAACTTCTGGGGTCCCGAGTACTGAAAAGGCGGATTCTTTATCTGAATTTCGAAGATGAACGACTTCTTGACTTCAGCGTGAAGGACTTCCAGGCCATTCTCGATGTCTATTATGGCAGATTTCCGGAAAACAAGGACCTGGAATGTTATTTCTTTTTCGACGAGATTCAGCGTATCGACCAGTGGGAAATGTTCATCAGGCGCCTGCTCGACACGGAAAAGGTCAGTATTTTTCTTACCGGTTCGTCCTCCAAGCTGTTGAGCACGGAAATCGCCACCAGCCTGCGGGGCCGCTCGCTGTCCACGGAGATCTTTCCGTTCAGTTTCAATGAATTTCTCAAAGCCAAAGGTTTTTTTGCCCAACCGCCGCAACAGTTCGGTTCCAGGACCGTGGCCACCCTGCGCAGGGCAATTTCCGATTATCTGGAGATCGGCGGCTTTCCCGAAGTACTGAATCTTGACCGCCACCTGCGTTTGCAAGTACTGCAGGGCTATATCGATTCGGTCATTCTCAAAGATGTTATTGAGCGTCATCGCGTCAGTAATGTCATTGCCCTCAAACACCTGGTCAGTCACGTCATGCATGCCCCGGGCGGCAAGTTCAGTGTCAACAGGTTTTACAACACCCTGAAAAGCATGGCGGTGAAGTGCACCAAGAACAGCCTGTATGAGTATCTTGATCACCTGCTTGATGCGTACCTGCTGTATCGTGTTCCCGTCCACAGCCATTCTGAAAAGGCACGCATGCTGAATCCGCCCAAAATGTACACGGTGGATACCGGGCTCTTAGGCGCCATGACCTTTCGCAAATCGGCAAATAACGGCCCGCTGCTGGAAAACCTGGTGTTCATGCACCTGCGCCGCAACGGTTACGAAGCAGAGTACGTCAACACTCGGGATGGCAATGAAGCTGATTTTCTCGCACGACATAAGGCGTCCGGGGATGTCATCCTCGTCCAGGCATGCTGGGACATGACGGATCAAAGGACTTTCGACCGGGAACTGCGTGGCCTGCAAAGCGCAATGAGGGAATTATCAATCGAGTCCGGAACCATCGTCACCTGGGATGATGAGGCCGCCCTGGAAGAAAACATCAGCGTGGTTCCTGTATGGAAATGGCTGTTGCTGCCATCTGAAAAATAGAAAAAGTGGACAGACTCTTTTCTACAAAAGATGCCTGCCAAGGGTTTCGTATATATCCCGTCGATGGCCGATGGCCCATACAATAATGACCTTTTCTTCAGGATCAGCCTGATACACAATTCGATACCGTAAAAACCTGTACGACCAGAAGCCGCTTAATTCTCATTGGAGTTCGGCCCTTCAGGGTCGGAGGGTCGGGGCCGGACCAAGCCAACATGCTGAATTATCAATATAAGAATCAAATAATCTCCTATTTTTCCCCTTAAAATGCCCTTTTCAGTGCCAAAATCTGCGAAATCTGCGTAATCTGCGGACCTCCCCCTGGCCTGCCTCTCCCTCACCGAGGATAAGTTTTTACGATTCTAAGAAATAGGTGACAGACCCTGTTTTTTGTTGCCTTCTTTGGCAAATCACGTCCCAAGAAATTCCCCAACCGTTTTCCGGCAAATACAGCTCCACCATGTTCGCCTTTACCCGATTTCAGGTATTTGCCTGGATGGGCTCGGCATGCAATTTTAAGCCGAGAGCATGGATAACTTTCAATATTGTGTCAAAACCGGGAGTTCGTTCCCCGGAAAGCGCTTTATAAAGACTTTCGCGGGACAGTCCTGCATCACGCGCCACTTGCGACATGCCCTTGGCCCGCGCGATGTCTCCCAAAGCTTTGGCAATAAATGCTGCATCTCCATTCGCTTCCTCAAGGCAGGCCTCAAGGTAGGCAGCCATTTCCTCCGGGGTGCGGAGATGTTCAGCAACATCATATCTGGAGGTTTTCGAAAGAATACCGACTGAGAAAAATCGGAAAAATTAACGGGCACCGAGTTCTTTTTCTATCCGTTCGGCCAAAAAGATCTTCAACAGAGACTGATACGGCACATCTCTCTTGTTTGCCAATAGTTTCAGCTCCTCGATCATTGACGCAGGCAAACGAAGCGATATTTTTCTGGTCGATGGCTTGAGGTTGGAAAAAGTAACTTTCTCCGCCTTGCCCCAGTCAATAAAATCCGAAGAATCATGAGAATCCCAGAATTCCCTTTCTTCGTCTTCATTCTTGAATGCGGGTATTCGCTTACTCATCGCTGAACGACCTCCTTTCCTTACGACTCATATCTCTTGCCGAAATGACACGTATGCGATTTTTTCTTACTGTGAATACGATAAAGAGCAATCGCTTTATGTCTGTTCTGCCCAGGGCGTAAAATCTTTTTTCGGCAGCTGAATGCTGCATGTCATCCTGCACCACCAGAGGCTGATTGAAAAAGACCTGCTCACACT
>JALNWY010000287.1 GCA_023230665.1 Deltaproteobacteria bacterium | reverse complement strand
TGCATCTGGGCAGGGGCGGCTATGGCAACACCATCGATATCCTTGCTGCCTACGAGGTCCTGGAAGCTGGTGAGACAGGGCACGCCGGGATAGGAACCCTTAAATGATTCCAGCGCTTTTCCATTGCTGTCGCATATGGCGCAAAGAGATCCCAGCTCGGCATAGTTTCTGATCAGGTTCTTGCCCCAGTATCCTGCACCGACTACCGCAATACGCGGTTTATTGTTTTTCATTCCGCAACTCCTGGCCTTTGATCGACCCAATGGAATATACGTAGATTATAAAGCTGCAATGCGGATGTCACAATCATGAGACCGCGTCCAGGATTACCTCGGCTATCTGCCGCTGCTCTGTTTCGGTGAGATACGGATGCATGGGAAGGGAAAAAATCTTTTCCGCCTTTTCCTCGGAAACCGGATAATCGCCTGGCTTGTGCCCCAGGTAGACATAGGCCCCCTGGAGATGAAGCGGCCTGGGATAGTAGACGGCCGTGGGGATGCCTGCCTTTTTCAAGGCGCTCAAGATATCGTCTTTCTTCTCGCTCACCAGCGAGTACTGGGCCCATGCGCTCAGAGAGCCAACTTTTACGAGCGGCGTCTGGATATGCGCGTTTTCCTTCATGGCGCTGGTATAACGGTTTGCCACAACCTGCCGCAGATCCATCTCTTGGGGAAAGATCTCGAACTTGGCCAGCAGGATCGCTGCCTGGAGGGTGTCACACCGGCCGTTGATGCCGATCCGGATGTTGTCGTACTTGTCCGAGCCTTTTCCGTGCACCCTCACCGAGGTCATCTTATCAAAGAGGACGTCGTCATCGGTGAAAATCATGCCGCCGTCTCCATAACATCCCAGCGGCTTGGCCGGGAAGAACGAGGTTGCTGCCACATCCGCCAGGCCGCACGCCTTTTTTCCCTTGTATTCGGCCCCGAATGACTGGGCCGCATCCTCGATGACGAACAGACCCTTTTTTGCCGCCAGGGCGTTGATCCGGTCATAGTCCGCAGGCTGGCCGAAGAGGTCGACCGGGATGATGCCGCGCGGCTTCAAGCCCTCGAACCCCTTAGGCAGGGGATGGATCTTTGGGTCTTTGTTTTCCAGGGCGGTTATGGCCTTCTCGAGCAGGGTTGGGTCGATGTTGAAGGTATCCGGTTCAATGTCTACGAACACCGGGGTTGCACCCAGCAGCGAGATCACCTCTACTGTGGCCACAAAGGTAAAAGGACTTGTAAAAATCGCATCGCCCGGGCCCACCCCGTATGCCATCAGCGCCATGAGAAGCGCATCGGTTCCTGATGAGCACGAAACCGCATGTCTGGCGCCTGTATAGCTTGCCAGCCTTTCTTCCAGGTCCTTGATCTCGGGGCCCATGATATACTGACCATGAGCCAGGACACGGCTGATATTCTCCTGAACTCTGGCTAAGATTCGCTCCTGCTGCGCCCGTAAGTCGATGAACTGTATCGTCATTTTTTCCCCCTTGATTTTTGACAAGGCTCCGCCAGTGCAGGTGAATTTACGATGTTGTGGCGCCCATCAATTGTAAACTTATGTCCGGCAAATCTGGGAATGACATATATCATACAAGGAGACAAATCAAGCCTGTGGGATGGGTGAAACTCTTCACATGAACAATCCCTTGGACGTGCAGGCTACCTCCAAAGCTTGGACATAATCAAGTAAATAATCAATCTGGTGCGCTAGATATTCACATCACGGAAATCCCGTGAAACTGATCCAAACGCCAAATTACGGCGATTAAATCACGGCAGCAGGATTTCTATGTCACTGATGGGATAGGCCATGCAGGGATGGATATAGCCGAACTGCCGGTCCGACTTCCTGAGCTTGACCCCTTCGGGCTGAAAGACCCTGCCCTTGAGGAGTTTGGTTCGGCACAGGCTGCACTCACCCGACCGGCACAGCGAGGGAATGGCGATGCCGTGGCGCTCCAGGGAGTTCATGAGCGGCTCGGTACTGCGCACCATGATGGTTTCCCCGCCTTTCATGCTCACGCTCACCCTTGCATCCGCGTCGATATGCTCGGGCCATCCCGGGCATGTAGTGACGTTCCTGGGCGGGCCGTACATCTCGGTCCGCATCTTTCTCTCGGGTATGCCCTCCTGCTTGAGCTCTTCACGGCAGAAGGCATACATGGCCTCCGGCCCGCAGAGAAAGAACATCTTTTCTGAAAGGCCACCCAAAATCTCCTGCATGAGCCGGGCAGTGATAAACCCGGTATGGCCCCGGTACCCTACAGGAGGCTCTGAAATCACTGTGGTGCAGGTGAAATCGGCATGCCTGCGGGAGAGATCATCGATCTCCTGACCAAAGATGATATCGTCGGGCCGCTGGCAGCCGTAGAAGAGGTGAATGCGCCGGTCCAGCCCTCTGCCCGTGACCTCGCGGATCATGCTCATGAAGGGGGTGATCCCGCTGCCGCCTGCAACGAACACGAGATCCCGGCCGTGGATGAGGGGGTTGTAATAAAAATTGCCGGCAGGAGCGCTGCTCGTGAATTCATCACCCTGTTTTGTCTCCTCCAGAAGATGCTCGGAGACAAACCCGTCGCCCACCCTGCGCACCGTGATGTCAAAATAGCCGATCTGACTGG
>JALNWY010000080.1 GCA_023230665.1 Deltaproteobacteria bacterium | reverse complement strand
GTGGAGCTTCTTGATATCCAGGTACTGCTGCATCATGGGGGTGAGATTACCCATGAGATCTTTTCTTCTTCTTTTCTTCTTCCAGGAAATCCTTCAGGAGCTTCGCCTTGAACCTTTTTGCGAAATGCGGGCGCTCCATGTACGGGAGATTGGTGGACAGGAAGGACCCCTTTATGGCGTCCCTCACCACATCCAGATCGCGCTCGTGCACCGCGGGCTTCTTCAGCTCCCTGGTGAGCGCGGCCCTGCTCCCCCGGATGAACGACCTGAGCTCGACATCCGCGTCATCGAGGTCCACTTCCGTGGTAAACTCCAGGCGAATCATATACAGATCCGCCGTAAGAACCGCGGTCTTGTCTTCCACGATGACCCTCACCCCGTTGCTTAAGGTTATCTCTTCCATGATTTTTCTAGACATAATATGATGATGCAGGGAAAATCAAGCAGAGAAGAACAGTATACAGCGTAAAAAGGGGGCAGGACAGGTATTTCTTGAGGGATTTTGCCGGAAGCCTTTTGGAAAGGGGTTCAGCGATTCCGCCCCGGACCGCGAACAGGGAAAGATCCACGGGCTTCACTGAGGCGCAGGGGCTTAAACAAATACCGGTGCAAAAAAGAGCTGCCGGCACAAGAAGACCGTGCCTCGTGTTCATAGAATTCCCAATAGCCTGCGGCACGGTTTTTTTCAACCATGTCGTACGTCTTGATGGACGGATACCGGCTGTCCGATTTTTTTAGAAAAGGGGCATCGCCGACTTTACGAAGGTGAAGGCATCGCCTATGGCGTGGTTCATGAAGGGCGGCATCATCCTGATGATCACGATCATGAAGAGCAGGCCGATGGCAATGGTCAGCGGGAATGACATGAGAAACACGTTCATCTGCGGGATGGCCCGCGCTGTCAGGGCAAAGGAGATGTTGAGCAGCAGGAGCACGCCGATGGCCGGGGCCGCCATCTTGACCCCGAGGAGAAACATCCGGGCCCCATAGGACAAAACCGCCAGGAGATACTTCTGATCGGGAAAACCCGCCTCCACCGGGATGATGTAGTAGCTGTCCACCAGAGCCTTGATGAGCATATGATGCCCGCCAAAGGAGAGGAAGAGCAGAAAGGCTACGATATAGAGCAGGTTCGAGGTGACCGGGGCATCCGCGCCGGTCATGGGGTCCACAATATTCACAATGGCAAATCCCATCTGGAACCCCGCGACCTCGCCCGCGATCTGAACTCCGGCAAAGATCACGTTGATCGCCAGTCCCAGGCACAGCCCGATAAGCATCTCATGGAGCAGGAGAACGATGAGGGTGATGACATTGAGACTCTCCATGGCGATCCCCACGGCAGGGACCACCGGCACGAGCACCAGGCTCAAGAAAAAGGCGATGACCGCGGTGATGCGCCGGGCAATGACCTCGGCGCTGAAAAAGGGAACCAGGGCGAAGATGATCCCGATGCGCACAAAGACAAAGAGGAAAGAGAGAATATCCTGCCATGCAAGGTTCAGAAGCTCATTCATCGGACCAACAGGGGAATGCTGCTGAAGAGATTGATGGTAAAGGTGGTGAGCTTTTCGATGATCCACGGCAGGGAGAAGAGCAGAGCGAGAAACACCACCACGATCTTGGGAACAAAGGTGAGCGTCATCTCCTGTATCTGGGTGACCGCGGAGAACACGCTGATGGAAAGGCCCACGAACAGCCCGACCAGCAGCATGGGCGACCCCACGAGCAGGGTGACCTTGATGGCTTCCGACATGATGGTGGTTATGGTTTCCGGCGTCATATCAGAGGAACCCCCTCACGATGGATCCGACCAGCAGGCTCCATCCATCCACCAGCACGAAGAGCATGATCTTGAACGGCAACGAGATCATGATGGGAGGCAGCATCATCATGCCCATAGACAACAGGATGGACGCCACGACCATGTCGATGATGAGAAAGGGGATGAACAGGATGAACCCGATCTGGAAGGCGGTCTTGAGCTCGGAGATCATGAACGCGGGGATGAGTGCGCGGGTGGGCACCTCGTCCTTGTTGGCGGGCTTTTCCTGCGCTGCGATGCTCATGAATAGAGAGAGATCGTTCTCCCTGGTCTGCTTGAACATGAAGTCCCTCAAAGGGGCCTCAGCATTGTCCAGGGCCTGGGTAAAGGACAGGTATCCCTTCTGGTAGGGCTGCAGGGCCTGTTCGTTGATCTTCTGCAGTGTGGGCGCCATGATGAAGAACGTCAAAAAAATGGCGAGCGCCGTGAGAACCTGCATGGGCGGCATCTGCTGCGTGCCCAGTGCCTGGCGGAGAAACCCCAGCACCACGATGATCCGGGTGAAGGCAGTCACCATGATCATAATGGAGGGCGCCAGGGCGAGAACGGTCAGGATGAAGAGCACCTGGAGGACGCCGACTACGTCATCGGGGCTGCCTGCCTCCTGGATACCGAGGCTGATGCTGGGAATGGTCACCCCCTGGGCATGGAGCAGACCGGATGCGATCATGATCAGCATGACAACCCACACAGCGATTCGCGCGATTTTCTTCATGGCAGGCCTCTTTTCTTCACGCTTCCACTTCGCTGATGACCTTCTCGAAATCCCCATGCTCCAGGTCTTTGATCAGCGAGACACTGTTCTGGGTGACACCGAGCAGGAGTATGGATTTGCCCGCCCGGACCATGGTAATGTGTGCCCTGGGCCCTACCGGCACCTGCCCGAGGATGTCGAGGCCGATGGTCTTCCTCACCCGTGCATAAGGTCCATACTTCTTTGCCGCCCACGCCAAGGCGAACAGGCCCACAATGACGCCCACGAGCACGGCAAAGGTCCTGAAGCCCATGCTGTCCGGGGCGCCCTCCGCAGCCAGTGACGGCCCTGCTGCCGCGAGCAGGACCATAAGCAGAGTGAGTAAGGCTCCGAGTCTCTTCATCTCAGTCTCTTCACCCGCTCCATGGGGCTGACAATGTCGGTGAGCCGGATCCCGAACTTCTCGCCTACCACCACGACCTCACCCCGGGCCACGAGCTTATGGTTCACGAGAATGTCGAGCGGTTCTCCCGCCAGCCGGTTCAGCTCGATGACCGAGCCCTGGCCCAGCTGCAGGAGATCGTTGATGAGCATCTTCGTTCTGCCCATTTCCACCGTGACCTCCAGCGGAATATCCAGGATGAAATCCAGCTCGGCCGGATGTCCCGAGGGCCTGCTTTCCTGAAGCTCCTCGAACTGCGCTTTGGCGGTGGAGCGGCCCAGGGGCTTGCCTTCCTCGATCTCTTCGCCTGCTTCCAGGGCCCGGGCCCAGTCCTCAGCGAGCTGGTCCTGGCCGGAATCCTTAGCTTCGTTATCCTCTGGTGCGTCTGCGCCGCCGGACATGAGCTTATCGATGTCTTCCTGGGAGAGCTCGCCTCCTCCCTTGGTCTCATTTTCCTTCATGGGTTCCTTCTCCTCATCAGCCATGGATTCCTCCTTCAATAGAGCTGCTTGTCCACGAGGCCCACAATGTCCACCGCCAGATTGTCCTTTACCTTTCCCGGCCGTGCATAGTATTTGGGCAGACTTTGCACCCTGACGATCATTTCGTCGGCCACGTCCTTCTCGAGCACCAGGATGTCGCCTTTTTTGAGCGACACGAGTTCGCGCGAGGTGATGCTGGTTTTTCCCAGCTCAACCGACAGATCCACATAGACACCCATGAGCTCATGCTTGAAGCGGCTGACCCACGCGGAGTCGATGTTCGTCTTCTCTTCGGTGTGGAAGCTGGCATAGAGCCTCTCGCGAATGGGTTCGATGAGCATATAGGGGATGCAGATCATGATGTTGCCGCTCATCTCCTCCATCTCGATATCGAACTGCACCACGATGAGCACGTCGTCATTGGGGATGATCCCGGCGAACTGGGGGTTCATCTCGCCCCTCACATATTCGAACGTGAGCTCGTAGACAGGCTGCCAGGACTGTTCCAGCTCCTTGATGGCCGCAGAGACCACCTTGTAGAGCATGTGCTGTTCGATCGGGGTGAACTCCCTGCCCTCCACCTTCATGGCGCCCGCTCCCCTGCCGCCGAAGAAGCTGTCGACAAGGGCGAACACGAGTTTGGTCTCCAGCACGACCATGGCATTGCCCCGAAGCGGGTCCACATGGATGATATGAATGCTGGAAGGCACCGGCAGCGACCGCATGAAGTTTCCGAACTTGAGCGTGTCGATCGACACGGGCGTCACGTCGATCATCCTGCGCAGCAGGCCCGAGAGGGTATTCCGGAAGAATCGCGCAAACCGGTCATTGATGGCGTCCAAGGTGGGCATCCTGCCCCGAATGACCTTGTCCTGGGCCGCAAAATCGTATTTCTGGATCTCTCCGGCATCTCCAGATGCGCGCATGTCGGACTCGGTCTCGATATCCCCGCCGACAACTCCCTTCAACAGGGCATCAACCTCTTCTTGGCTCAGTATCTGGCCCATACCTTCTCCTTACTGGACAACGAACTCGGAAAAATACACATTGAGCACCTTGCCGGTGGTGAGGTATTTGTTGATGCTGTTCAGTATTCCCCGCTTGAGCGCCCGCTTGCCCGCTATGGTGGAGATATCGTCGAACGACTTGCTGGAGAGCAGGGTGATGACCTCGTCCCTGATCTGCGGCAGCCTCTTGTCGATCTCGGAAGAGAGCATCTCGTAGCTCATCTCCAGCTGCATGGTCACCTTGAGGTAACGGGTGCCCTGAGCATCGGTGAGATTCACGATAAAGGCATCCATGGGTTTCATGGGACCGGCCAGACCGCCCGCGGTATATCCCTGGGCCTGGGCCTGCTGGGCAGTCATCTGGGGGGCGGCTCTCTGTTGGGCATCTTCAGATTTCGGCGCCGACAGGAAAAAATAACCGGCGGCACCGCCTGCGATGATCGCCAGCAGAGCGAAAACGATCGCTATCATGAGTATTGGGGGCTTCTTCTTTTCCCCTGCAGCAGATTCTTTTACCCCACCCTTTTCATCCACCATATGATCCTCCTATAACTGATCTTGTAAAAGAACGATCTCCACCCGCCGATTTTTCTTGCGGCCCGACTCGGCGCCGTTCGATTCCACCGGCCGGGAGGAGCCGTATCCTGCCAGAGCGAATCTTGCAGGGCTCATGCCTGATGCGTAGATGAAGTAGTCGAGCACACTGCCGGCCCTTCTCATGGAAAGCTGGTATTGCTGTGCCTGCGTGCGGCCCCGGTTATCGGTATGGCCCTCTACCGAGATGATCGAATTGGCATTGGTCACACTCTGTGCAATGCTCTGGAGAATAGGCAGGGCTTCTGCTTTCAGCTCGTGGGAGCCCTCGCTGAAGAGGATGTCTCCGTTGATCATGACGGCAAGTCCCCGGCTGCTCTGTCTCACCTCGAACATGTCTTCCCCCCTGCCCTTGAGCCCTCCGATACCCTTGCTCTCCAGGTTGTTCAGGATGCTGCGGCTCAAGCTGGCGATGTCGTAGAACACCCGGGGAGGAACAGTCTCCACGAGCGTGGACATGCCCTTGACTTTCTGCTCCTGGACAAATTCGAGGGGCCCCATAACCTCATTGAAAAAACCGAAAAACTCCCTCATGCTTTTCGAGTCCATGGAAGACATGGATATGAGCAGGACGAAAAAGGTCATGAGCAAGGTAATCATGTCCGAGAACGTGACCATCCACTGGGTCCTGCTCGGAAGCTGGATGTATTCGATATTTTTGTCTTTTTTTGCCATCACCATTCCTCCAGCTTGAAATCGTACCCTTTGTAGCGCAAGGTGCCGGCAGGTTCTTCTGTGGGCGTGTCCAGACCTTTGAGGCTCGCCGAACTCCGGATATCTCCCAGGATCGTGATCTCCACCCTTCGGTTCAGGGCCCTGCCGTACGCGTCGCTGTTGGAGGTGATCGGCCTCTGGGCCCCCATCCCGTAGGCAGCGAGCCGCTCATGGTCCATGCCTCTGCCCGCGAGATAATTCACCACGGCAACGGCCCGGGCCGCGGAAAGGGCCCAGTTGGAGTAGAAAGGGGGTCCTTCATAGGGGATGGAATCCGTATGGCCGGTGACGGCTACGGGATTGTCCATGCTCGAAAGCACCCTGGCAAGGGTGTCAAGAATCGGCGCACTCTCGGGCGCAAACTCGTCGGTTCCCGATCTGAACAGGAGATTGGACTTTAGAGTAATGGTGACGCCCAGTGCCCCTTCCGACACCGCCGATCCGCTGGTGATGCCGTTTTCCGAGAGGGTAGCGCGGATCTTCTTGACCTGCAGGATCTGTTCTCTCAAGGGATCCGACTGGGAGAGAAGGTCGATGCCTCCGGGATTCTGATGCGCGCTCTGGCCGCCGGGCAGTATGCCGAAGCTCCCCATGAGAGAATTCATGGCCAGCCGCTGCTTGCGATCGTCCTGCACGCACATGGAGCAGAGCACGATGAAGAAGGTCAGGAGAATGAGCATGAGCGAGGTGTACAGGAATATCCCAGTATCCTGCTTCGGCTCGAGGTAGACTCGTTTTTTCCGGGCCATGCTATTCTCCGCGATGTCCGCTCGAAGGCTCCCGCAGGCTCGGGGAGAGATAAGAGTGGAGTTTTCTCTCCACGATTCTCGGGTTGTCTCCTGCCGAGATCGACATGATTCCTTCGATGATCATCCCCTTTTCCAGTGATTCCTCTTTCGAGCGCATGGCAAGCTTTCCGGCCATGGGCAGTGCTATCATGTTCGCCATGATGGAGCCATAGAAGGTGGTGATCAGCGCTAATGCCATGGCAGGCCCGATGGACGAGGGATCGGACATGGACTGGAGCATCTGGACAAGCCCGATCAGGGTGCCGACCATTCCCATGGCAGGCGCATAGGTTCCCAGGCCGTTGAGAATATCCGCTCCTTTGTTATGCCTCTGTTCGAGATGCTCGATCTCGGTCTCCAGGATCTCCCGGATGGACTGCGGCTCAAGGCCGTCAATGACCAGCTCCAGCCCCTGCTTGAAGAACGGGTCTTCCAGCTCGTTCGCAGCGCTCTCCAGCGCCAGGATCCCTTCTCTCCTCGCCCGGGTGGCATAATCCACAAAAGTCGGAATGAGCCCCTTGGCGTCCCGCAACTGGGTGAAAAATACGTTCTTTATCACGCCGGCAAGGCCGAGCACCTCTCGCAGGGGATAACCGATGAAGATGATGCCGAAGGTACCCCCGACAACGATGAGCAGACTCGGTACATCCACGAACAGGGTCAGCGGTCCCCCCGACATGATCCCCATGAGGACCATTCCAAAGGCAAAGACCACACCGATGACGGTTGCAATATCCATATATGCCCCTTCAGCGAAATTGATCTCGCATCAGGAATGAGCAAGGGATGTGCCATCGCGGATATTTTGTTAAATAATGTATTATTTCAATATGTTGAAGGCTTGATGAACCGGAATGCCCCCGGCGGGATAAGTCATTAAATTGACGCTTTCGATGCACCTGGATGCCAAGAGACACCCAGGTGCATCAGGAGGAACATTTTTTTTAAGGGTTAGCGTTTCAGGTTGATGAGCTCCTGAAGCATGTCGTCGGTGGTGGTGATGATCCTGGAGTTGGCCTGGAACCCGCGCTGGGTGGTGATCATTTTGACGAACTCGGATGCAATATCCACATTGGACTGTTCCAGGGAGTTGGGCGCGATCCTGCCCAGGCCGTTTTCACCGGGATGACCCGTGATTGCGTCGCCCGAGGCCCGGGTCGCGGCCCAGAGATTGCCGCCCACCTTGTTCAGGGCCTGGTCATTATTGAACTTGGCAAGGCCCACCCGGTAGAGATAGAGGATCTGGCCGTTGCTGTAGTGGCCCACCATGACCCCGTCCGTATCCACGGAGATGTTTTCCAGGAAGCCCGTGCCGTACCCGTCCTGAGTCTGGTAGACTGTGGTGGAGGCGGATGCGTACTGGGTGGAGGTCAGGGCCTGGGGCTCCCATGAAGAGGTGGGGAGCGCGGCCCCTCCGGCGATATCTCCGACATTGTCGGCGATCCCCGCACCGGTGGTCCAGGTGGCATTGGTGCTCCGGATGCCGAACTGCAGGGATATCTCCTGGTCGACGCCGGTCACAAAGTTTGCCGTGCATATCGGGTATCCTTCGAGCGACCAGGCGGCCGTGGTCCAGTTGGCCGCTACGGAAGGGTCTGCTGTAGGGTCGCAGACAAAAGAGGTTATCCTGTCCAGCGCACCGCTGGAGGAATCAAAGGCCATGGTGCCCCGCATGAGAATCCCCTGCTGCGCCATCCCGTCAAACCCGAGACGCTCGTCAGCCGCCGGGTTGCATGCCACGATGTATTCCCAGGTGTTGTCGAAATCCATGGCCCCGTCGTTGTACTCGCTGGCGGCGTTGATCTTGTCATAGTAGATGGTCACGTCATGGGAGTTGCCCAGGGCGTCGTAGACTCGGATGGCGGTCTGGTATCCATAGGCGCTATCACCGATGGGTTCGGCCGCAGTGGCGTTCCACGCGGCAAACAGGCTGTCGGAGTTCGATATGTCGGTGGAATCCAGGTTCGTGATGGCGGTGATATCTTCTGTGGCCTCGGGAGGAGAAGTGAATGCGCTGAGCCGGATATCCGTCAGCGTGCCCTGGTCGGTCCCGTTGTCGTCCAGGGCCCAGCCGCGCGCCACGTATCCGGCCGGGTTCACGAAATACCCGTCAGCATTGAAGCGAAACTGGCCGGCCCTGGTGTAGTACTCGGTCTCGCTTCCCAGAGGGGACACGATGAAGAAGCCGTTGCCGCCGATTGCAAGGTCGGTCGCATTCGAGGTCGACTCGAAGGATCCCTGCTGGAACAAGGTGTCGATATCGCTCAGCGCCGTGCCCCGGCCGATCTGAGAGGAACCCGACGCCGTAGACACCGACTGGGAAAGCACATCCTCGAAGGTGGTCCTGCTGGACTTGAACCCGATTGTGTTGACATTCGCTATGTTGTCGCCGATCACGCTCATGGCGTTGCCATGGGTGGAAAGACCGCTGATGCCCGAAAACAGTGAACTGGAAATACCCATTTCTCCCTCCTTTATCCCTGTATCTTATCGATATCTGCTATGTTGACTTCCTTATCGCCGATGATAAGGTAGGTGACGCCCTTGTCGTATCTGACTCCCGTGACCACTCCGGCCGCATAGGAAGTTGTCCCCACGGCGTTCCCCTTGTAGTCGGCCGCCTGGATAAAGAACCGGTACCGGCCTTCGCTCACCGGCTCGCCATCATGGTCGGTGCCGTCCCAGACACATTGAACGTTCCCCTCCTGAACGTTTGCCCGCTCTATGGTGCGCACAAGCCTTCCATCCTCTGCAAAGATCTTCACCCTGAGCTCTGCAGCCAAGGCGTCCAGGCTGAAGTCGATGTTCATGTCGCTGCCCGTGTAATTGAGGATGTTGCCCTGTGCGTTCACCTGCTTGCCGATGAAGGACATGGCGTTTATATTATTGATGGAGTTCTGGAGTATGCCGAGCCGGGAGATGTTCTCATCGATATTGCTCAGGGTCTCCAGCGAGCTGAACTGGGCGAGCTGCGCGGTAAAGTCTGTGTTTTCCATCGGGTTCAGGGGGTCCTGGTACTGCAATTGCTTGACAAGCAGCTTCAGAAAATCGTTTTTCCCCAGGGACTTAGCGGTCTCTGACGTACTGCCGGTATTGACCGATCCCTGGTTCGAGAGTATGCCGCCCATTCCGATTGTGGACATTGTCGAATCCTCCTTTTATCAGGCAAAGAGATCGAGCCCGCCGCCTTCAGACGTATACGGCCGGGTATGCAGGTATATCTCGTCATCCCGGTAGGCCGCGCCATGGTAGCCGGAGTCTTGTCCGCCGCGGGAAGACCTCCGGCCGTGCCCGTCCTGCTGCGCAAATGCGGATCCTCCCTCATGGAACGACCGGTTGTCCAGGGTGGTGCTGACCGAGAACTGGGTTGCACGGATGCCCTGCTCGCTGAGCGCCTCCTTGAGCACATGCATGTTCTGTACGAGGATGTCGCGGGTGACGAGTTGATCGGTCTTGAAGATCGCCTGGAGCCGGCCGTCCCGCATGGTCATGCTCACGTCCACCCGCCCGAGCATGGGGGGGTGGAGCCGCATGGTCACGCTGCCCTCGCTGTTTTTCATCTGGGAAGACAGGGTCTGCCTGAGCTGATCCATGACGCTCTTCATATGCTGCTCGTAGAAGGATTCCGGGCTCCTGCCGCCCAGCCTGCCGGCCAGGGCCTCATAGGCCTCCCTGTTGAGCACGATCTTGGTATCGGGCAATGTCTGTCCCGCATGCCAGAGCTTGAGCGAGTTCTCGATTCCCGCGAACTCCTGCTCGCTCATGGCCGACTTCAAAAAGGCAAGGGCCTCGGCCGATTCCGCGTTCAGCTTCTGCCCCGCATTGGATTTCAAGTATGCGTTCACCTGGGCCGTAACCTGCTCCACGGCCTGGTCCCGGGCGGCTTGGTCCGCAGCGAAGAAGAGATCGCTCATGACCTCGCTGCTCACCCCGAAGGTGTTGCCTGCTATCCGGATCATCCTCTCGACATCCAGCCCTGCAGACGAGCTGTCCGGACCCTTGAAAGATGCCTTTTCCAGGGCCTGGGCAACCATGGTTCCGATCTCGGCCGCGATATGAGGGAAGCTTCGCTGAATCAGACCCATCCGCGCCTCGGCCTGCTGTCCTGCCAGCCTGCCGGCGAAACCGTCTTGCCCTGATGCTGCGCCCTGTCCTTTCATGAGCTGCTTGCCCGACATGATCCGCTCGATGACAGCGTCCACCGCATCCGCATCCGAGGCGGTGAGCCCCAACAGGGCAGCCATATCGATCCCGTCCGCGGACGCCCGGCTTTGAAGCGATTCGGTGAAGGATGCCGCGATGTGGGCCTTCATCCCGGTCTTCATATCCGGGTCTGCCATCAGTACTGCAATATCCTCCCCCACCATTCCCTGCAGGGCGAGAAGTGTCTCAAGGGCCTCATCCGAGATCTGAGACCCGCCTCCGCTCACAAGCATCTGGATGTCCGAGGGCTTTAACCCCATTTCCCGCATCGCTGTCATAAACTGGAACAGCAGCATCCCGGCAGGCGTGGCAATGATTTCATGGAAGGCCTCTTCATCGAGAACGTCCTTTTCCGACAGAATCCGGGAAAGCGGCGTCTTGCCCGCATCGTTCGCGCCCGACATTGCAGAGGCGAGTTCGGCATCGAAGTCAGCGGCACCCGGCCCCTGGTGCGAAAACACCTTCTGGACAAAGCCCATGGCATCTGATGCAAGGCCCAGCAATCCTGCAAAAGGCAACTGCATATTCACCTCCATTGCTGTAGTGCCCTCATCAAGAGCAACCGAGGTGCCAGAACAGCCTTTCCCTGGAATGGCCTTGCATGGCCATTGCGCGCTTGGCATCCCCCTGGTAAAAATTACACGGTGCAGGAGAAAAACTTGCCCATGGCGCAGTGCCCGGACAGGGCCTTCCCGATGCCTCTGGAGGTATGGTGAGGGAGAAAACTCTGCAGTGGGAGAAAGTGATGCAAGGAAATGTGAATCCGTTCCCTGATAGTTAATCTATTCCATGCCTGTCCAGAAAGGACGCGGCATGATCCATCACCTCTTGCGGTCTTTCCCTGTGGGGAACATGCCCGCAGTTTTCCAGGATAACCATCTCGGACTCCCCTCCCGCTCTCTCGCTGATGAACTCAGGAAAGGCCAAAGAACCGAATTCGTCCTTGTCTCCATGGATTGCAAGGAGCGGACACCGGACCCTGCCGATGCGCTTCTCCAGGCTCCATGAGGCGAACTCCGGCGAGAGCCAGACATCGATCCACGCCCGGAGCACCCACTGGGCCTTGCTCCCGTGCCATTTCTCTATCCGTTTGATCTGATCCGGGTCTCGAAACACCTTTTTGGCATTTTGAATGCCTGAAACAGTCACCTCTTCGACAAAGGCCTGGGCGGCTTCCGTGATAACGGCGCTGCAGTCTGCGCGGCTTGCGGCAATTGCAATGGACATTGCTCCGCCAACGCTGTGACCGAAAAGGACATACCTGTCGAGCGAGAGGGCCTCCTTGATAGAAGGGAAATAGATATCCGCCTCCTCCCAGACAAATGCCTTACTTGGCCGGGCATCGCGGGCACTTGATTTCCCGAAGCCGAGCCTGTCGTATGCAAACACGGTCCGAGACAGGCGGCCGGCCAGTTTTTCAGGAAAGTCCCGCCAGAGATCAATGCTTCCGAGAGAATCATGAAGGAGCACCACGGGCACCTTGTATCGGAGATTTTCCGGAACCCACTGTTTTGCATGGATCGTCCCGCCGGGGATGGTGAAGAAAAACTCCTTGGATCGGGCGCTGCTCATTTGTCCTCCCGCAGCCTTAAAGTCAGGGCGAGCATGCTCAGGCCCAGGATGCCGGATATGAGGAATGCGGCCTCGTAGCCCCATGCAGCGGACACGGCGCCGAATCCCAGGGAAGAGACCAGCATGCCCAGGTTGAACGACCAGACGAACAGGGAGTTGGCAAGGGACCGCGCACCGGGATAGATGTCCAGGAGATAGGCGTTCAGCGTGGGGTAGAGATACCCGTACCCAATCCCGAAAGCCAGAGCGAGCGCCATGAGCAAGACTTTTCCCTCAAAAAAGGGAACAGCGAGAGGGAAAGCCAGCATGAGAACCAGGGATATGATCCATGCCCGTACATCGCCCGCGC
>JALNWY010000286.1 GCA_023230665.1 Deltaproteobacteria bacterium | reverse complement strand
GTAAGCGTCCGGTAAACCGCATCTATTCAAGTTGAGTTGATCATGCCATGGTATCTGGCGAGGAGGATACCATGGTAGGAGGGAATCGAAGCAGTGGTGGTCGAGAATGGAAGAGGCAGCGGTGGTCAGGTCATATCCGAGCGTGGAGTGAGAGCGGAAGGAGCCAGGCGCAGTACTGCCGGGAGCACGGGTTGAAGCCCGGGCTTTTCTCGTATTGGAAGCGAAGGATCGAGGAGCCGTCTCCCTGCGATGTTGAGCTGGTGCCGGTGGGAATGCATCCGATTCGTTTTTATTCTCCTGGGGAGATGAGCAGCACACCGCTGGTTCTTCATATCGGGCAGTACCGGGTGGAGGTCGGGGATGGGTTTGATCCGGCTACGCTTGCCCGGCTTGTGAGCACCCTTGAGCGCATATGATGATGGGGATGGGGTCTTCTTCGAGCGCGCAGGTGTACCTGGCCCTGGGGGCCACGGACATGCGCAAGTCGATCAACACGCTTTCGATTGTGGTGCAGGAGCAGCTTCATTACAATCCCTTCTCCGGATCTTTGTTTGCTTTCTGTAACCGCAGGCGGGATATCGTCAAGGTGCTCTACTGGGACAACAACGGCTTTTGCCTGTGGCAGAAGCGTTTGGAGAAGGACCGTCTGCGGTGGCCTGAGTCGAGCGAGGAGGTGATGAAGCTCAGCCATCGGGAGCTGATGTGGCTGCTCGACGGGATGCCGATCCCGCCTCCGGGAGTGCAGAGAAAACTGGCGTATGAGACCTTGTACTGAGCCCTTGTCGATAGGCATTTCCTGTGCGGGAAAATGTTGCGGGCAGTGCTTTATTAACTTGATATTTTCAGTGGTTATGTTATGAATACTCATGCAGTTCAACGCTGAAAACCTGCCTGATGACATTCCATCTCTCAAAGGGATGGTGCTCTCTTTTTCACAGGAAAACAGGCGTTTTTGCGAAGAGAACCAGCGGCTTTCCGAGAGTCAGCGCCGCTACGAGATGGAGAACAAGCTGCTACGCGAGCAGGTGCTGCTGATGAAGGCCAAGCTGTTCGGCCGCAAGTCCGAGAAGCTCTCTTTGGGAGAAGAGTCTGAGCAGCAGCTGCTCTTTGACGAGCCTGCCCATGACCTGGAAAACGAGCAGGATGGTAATAAGCAGGCAGGTGCTGAGCAGACAATCGAGGTCCCTGCGCACACCCGCAGGAAAGCGGGTCGCAAGCCGCTGCCCGAGGATCTGCCAAGGGTGGTCGTGGAGCATGATCTTAAAGAGAAAGAGAAGATGTGTGCCTGCGGAAGCACGATGGAGCGCATCGGCGAGGAGATCAGCGAGCAGCTGGAGGTCATCCCGGCGAAGATGCGGGTGATCCGGCATGTTCGCTACAAGTATGCGTGCACGTGCTGTCAAGGGGTTGAAGACGATGGTCCCACGGTCAAGATAGCCCCTGCCCCCGGGCAGATCATTCCCAAGAGCATAGCCACGCCGTCCTTGCTGGCATACGTGTTCACTGCGAAGTTTGTGGATGCTCTGCCATTTTACCGGCAGGAGAAGATCTTTGGCAGGATCGGGGTGGAGCTCAAGCCGCACGAGCATGTGCACGTGGGCCATGAAGGTGGCTGAGCGCTGCGGGCCTGTTGTGGAGATGCTCGGTGCCGAAATACGCTCTGGCCCTCTGATCAATGCGGACGAGACCACGGTACAGGTCCTTGATGAACCCGGGAGATCGAATACAAGCAAGTCGTACATGTGGATCTTCCGGGGAGGACCACCAGGCAGGCCCGGGCTGATCTACCAGTATCATCCCAGTCGGAGCGGAGAAGTGGCGAAGGCCTTTCTTGGGGGTTATCGGGGCTACGTGCAGACCGACGGGTACAAAGGCTATAATTTCCTGCAAGGACTCGATGGTGTGACCCATGTGGGTTGCTGGGCGCATGCAAGGCGGAAGTTTGTGGAGGTCATCCAGGCCAGAGGGAAGAAGGGCAAGGCCGGCAGCGCGGATGTGGCATTGCAGTATATTCAGAGTCTCTACCGGATAGAGCACGAAGCAAAGAGCCGGGGCCTTCAGGGAGAGGATCTGAGCCGGGAGCGGGAGCGGTCCCGGCCGGTTCTGGAGGAGTTCAAGGCCTGGCTGGACAAGAAGGTTTTGCAGACCCCTCCCAAGGGCCTGCTGGGCAAGGCGATAGCGTATACCCTGGGCCAGTGGGATCGCTTGGTCAGGTATGTTGATTCTCCGTATCTTACGCCGGATAACAATCTGGCGGAGAACGCTATCCGCCCGTTTGTGGTGGGGAGGAAGAACTGGATCTTCTCTGGCAATCCGCAAGGGGCGCAGGCCAGCGCCACACTGTACTCTCTGATCGAGACGGCCAAGGCCAACGGCCTGGAGCCCTACAGCTATCTGCGCTACCTGTTCGAGAGACTTCCTCACGCGAATGCCGAAGATGAGTACAGAGCCCTGCTGCCACAATATCTCACCCCGGCAGACCTCGTCGCCGCTCAGCAGAAACAGAAAACCCCCGTTTCAGAATAATGCCTCATCGTCAAGATGCGGTTAAATTGGCGCTTACAGATGTCCCACCCGAGCTCGTCAAGAAATTCCTTTTCGGAAAGCACCTTGTCGCTCGCATCCTTG
>JALNWY010000079.1 GCA_023230665.1 Deltaproteobacteria bacterium | reverse complement strand
TGCCCGAACAGGCTCGGGTACTTGCTGTGAACGCGAGCAGGGCGGCTTGCTGCACCCTTGAGGTTTCATTCTGCCCCGCTGTTCTGCTGGTGAATCACGCATGTGTTTTTTATTGCGCCTGCATGTCTGCGAAATCAGACGCAAACCCTGATCCGATGCCGTTATGCCACCGGTTTTACTCGTCAATAATGCCCTTGCAGGCCGGCTTGCAAGATGCTAGGGAGGACCTGCCCCCATAAAGGGAGGCGAGAGCCTGACCAGAGTGCCCCGGGCTGAACAGAGTACAGGGGACGGGCAGGTGCTGGCAGTCCGGATAAGCTTTATCCGGGCAAACCTAGGCAAACCGAGTCGACGGGGCCGCGAGCCGTTTCAAACGACTTGCGAGCGCCACCCCATTGAAAAAACCCTTGAGAAAGAGAATTGGAGGAGCAACCATGTCAAAGGCAATACAGCTATTGATCGGAATCATCATCGTGCTGGCATTGTATCCGGTGAACGGTTATTCCGCACAATGTGTCCTCAGCGAGGACTTCGACGATCAGGCCCTGGACGAGAGGCTGACCGTTTATGGAAAGAACTGGCAGGCTCTGAGCCCGCCCCAGTATAACCTGAATGCGGCGGGAAGGAATGCCGGGGGATATGCCTTTTCTTCCGGCACCACGAACATGGCCCATTTATGCTGGATGGGAGAGACCATGCTTTCTCCCTGGCCCACGGACGAGCTTTATGTATCGTTCTGGATGCGATATCCCACCTTCAGCCGGAGTGATTCCATGGAAAACCTGAAGGTGTTCTATCCCCACTGGGAAAATGCCAGGAGCTATGTGCACTTCACGCTCTCGGACAGCAACACCATCTATTACTCGGCAATGGCGAACGGCACGCTGCTGACCGGGGGCAACTGGCTCGACTGTCCAGGCCAGACCGACGGCGCCTGGCATCACTACGAGTTCTACATCAATTTTGCAGCAGGTATCAGCCGGTTCTGGTATGACGGAAAGCTCAAGGTGGACGATATCTTCGGCACCGGCGTCTGGACGAACAGCGTATACTCTATCATGGTCCCTTCCATTGACGGCGAAGAACCCGGGAACTTCTCGCGCCAGGTTGACGATCTGGACATATGGGACGGGATGCCGGCACCAGGGGACCTGGCCGTGCAAAATGTCAAACCTTTGTCCCCGTCCGGACTGAGCCTTCAATTGGTGAACTAGGACAGGCCCGGTCCACGAACGCCTCCAAGGGAAGAATTCTCCCTGATGGCCCCGCTCTCGCGCTGCCTTCTCAAGACAGAAGGTCCCCGGCGGCGGGTGTGTTCGAAAAAAGCAGGACCCAGAAAGGCACAAGGGGCGCCCGGGGATGGATATTGCCCGAGAGCGCCCAATTCTTTTAGTGTTTCTGCTCTTGGATGATGGTTTCGCCCTGCTCGATGATCATGATGCTCCTTTTCCGGGGCATCACCTTCACAGGAATGTCCTGAGCCTCGCCCGGGCCGATATGGATGACAAAATGGTTCCTTTCCGGGCTGTGGTAGGGCGGGAGGGTGTCTGTACCGATATTCACGGTCCAGGTTCCCGGCCTCACGTCGGTGAACAGGAATTGACCCCGGGAATCGGTCAGCGTGCGCATCGTGGCGCCCTCTCCGGTGAGCTCGACGAGCGTATCCGCGATTCCCGGCACCTCCCGGCAGTACTGCTGGTCCGCAACCAGGCCCGGGCCGGATGACGGCAGGGCAGGGGCACTGCAGCCCTCTGTCCCGCACAAGACGATCCGCCCGGTGATTGATGCCTTCCTGGTTATGAGGATATCCAGGGATTCGTCCCTGCCTTCCCCGATAAGAACGGACAGGGGGTTCGCGCAGGACGGGATGCGGTCGAGGCCGATCCTGGAGGCATCGATATGCAGGTATGCCGTTCCCGGGGCAACCTGGGGAAAGAGGAAACGCCCGTTTCTATCCGTTGCAACGGTCATGGTGAATGAATATTTGCTGCCGATGTCCGATCGAAATATTCATCCACCTGGGCCGTGCCCTGGATACGCGTGCGGGCAGTGATGATGTACGACCCGTTGAGTCCTGCCGTGATGCTCCGGTCCCGGCCGGTTTCCGCGTTCTGGCCGAGGGCATAGCGAAGAAAGGCCCCGTAGGTCTGGCTCCCGGTCAACCTGAGGTACATGGACCACAGGCATTCTAAGTTTAAAAGAGTGTGAGTGGTGAGAGAATCAATATAAGGGATGGCGGATCTAGATTGCATCATTCCCCTGCGCTGATTCCCGAAAATCGGTACTTCGAGGAAATAACTTTAATACGGACAAAACAGCCCGGAAAAACATGAATGAAAGAGAATCTGCCCCGTTTCGCCGGGGCAGGCTCTCTTTCATGGAGTTGGCAGGTATTTTTCTTAGAGCATCTCTACAGCGGTTGCCATGGATACGCCGCCTCCGCCGCACAGGGTGGCGAGGCCCAGGGTCTTGCCGCGTTTCTTCATGGCGTGGAGCAGGGATACGATGATGCGCGAGCCGGTGCTCCCCACGGGATGGCCCAGGCCGATGCCGCTGCCGTTGACATTGGTGATCTCGCGGTTGAGGCCCAACTCTTTCTCGCAGCCGAGATACTGGCCGGCAAAGGCCTCGTTGACCTCGAGGAGCTCGAAGCTCTCCAGTGTGAACCAGGGGTTTTTCTTGAGGAGATCCCTGACTGCGGGAACCGGGCTCAGGCCCATGACCGATGGATGGCACGCACCCCGGCCGCTGGCAGCGATGCGGGCGATCGGCTTGAGTCCGAGCTCGCGGGCCTTGTCTGCGGACATGATGACCATGGCCGAAGAGCCGTCGTTCAGGCCCGAGGAATTGCCCGCCGTGACCTTGCCGATCTTGGGGACGAACGCAGGAGGCAGCTTCGCAAGGTCATCCATGGTCAGGCCCGGACGGAAGTGCTCGTCTTTGTCGAATACCACTGGCGGCTTGCCCCTTTTCTGGGGGATCTCCACAGGCACGATCTCTTCTGCGAAATCTCCCTCTCTGGTGGCGCGCTCGGCATTGTTGTGGCTCCTGAGCGCCACCTCGTCCATCTCCTCCCTGCTGATGTTGTAGAGATGGGCGATGAACTCGGTAGTGTGGCCCATGATATAGGGTTTGCCCTTGTACATCTCGAACAGGGGGCCTTCCTTCATCGGGCCGTCATCGGAGAGCGGCATCACGTACGAGCCGCAGTGCAGTGCCCTGATCATGGCGTCTACGAACACCTTGTCCTGGAGACGGCATCCCCAGCGCGCATCGGTCGAGATGTAGGGAACCCCGGACATGTGTTCCACGCCGCCCGAGAGAATGATATCGGCCATTCCGGCCTGGATCATGGCCGCACCGCTTAAGGTTGCCTCCATCCCGGAGATGCAGACCCGGTTGACGGTGACCGCGGCAACAGACTCGGGAATGCCCGCCAGCAGTGCCGCCACTCTCGTGACGTTCAGCGTGTCCGCCGGGTCCATACAGCACCCGAACCGGACATCGTCGATCATGGCAGAGTCGATTCCTGCGCGCTTGACAGCCTCTTTCATGGCCACGCTTGCCAAGCGCGCTGCGATTACATTCTTGAGCGTTCCCCCGAACGTACCAATAGCTGTTCTGCACGCAGAGACAATGACTACATCTTTCATGAAACCCCCCTTCAAGAAATATCGTGTGAGAATGTTGTTGATGAGTACGCTAAAAATGAATACTCATTCATTGACACGTATATCTAAACTAGGCTATCAAGTAAAGAGAAAATAGTTTCCGGTCATGGTGTTCGAGAGAAAGGATGGGCAGGGAAGAAGACAGGACAGAGCTTGGATGCAGCCGTTGCGGAAAGTGCTGCCTTGCCGACATGATCGCCTATGTCACCTCGGAAGACCTGGACCGGTGGAAAAGAGAGGACCGGCAGGATATCCTGCACATCATCGAAAACGAACAGGCCGTCTGGCTGGGCGATCACTTCATTTCCAGCCGCACCGGAAGGCCCATATACGGCTGTCCCTTTCTCGAAATGAAAGACGGCCTGTTCGCCTGCAGCATCTACGAAACCAGGCCCCGGGTCTGCAGGGACTACCGGCCGGGGTCGTCCCAGATCTGTCCCCTGTGGATGAAGGCGCACGATATCATGAGCAAGTGAGGGCTGAGGCCGTTCCCTGTAAAGATCCGGAGCACAGGCGTCGAAGAGCTTGGGGCCGGGGAGAGATCTCTCTCTGATCCTTCGGGTCAGGCACAGGATGTATGGCAGCAGGATCGGGCTCTGGACAGCAGGGAAAAGGGGATCAGGCCTTCACCCGGGGCAGATCCGCCCACGACGTGGTGAACCGGGGAGACTTCTCTGCCTGGCGCATCCGCCAGGGCCGCTCAAAGTGCCGGTGATGTAAAGGATATCTTCTTGAGGGCAAGAGATGCGGAGCAGTTTCCCGGATGCAATGCTGCCCGGGGAAGTTCTCTGCTTTCATGAAAGGGTATGGATGTGGTATGAATGCCGCCATCACTACGAGGTTGCGCGTTGCGGGGTGTGCGATGCGAGCTCGTGCGTTACGTCAGAGGCATGCGGAATGATTTTTCACTCCCTGCTCTTTCTGAAGGTTGAACGCCGCAGTCAGGGTGATTGTGCTGTCGGGGGAATAAGTGTTAAATTTCTTTGTTTCACCGGCCGAACAGCTATGCAGGCAGGAGACTTGGAGGTATTGACTTGACGTCTGGTGATCCTATAAAGGTACTAAAGCAGCACGATTCATGAGGAAGGGGATATGTATAATTTGAAATTTCAAGAAGTTGTAGGGTTTCTCCTCGGACAGGAAAGCCATGAGGAGAGGCTCGGTATCTGTTATCCCCCATTGGATGTCTACGAGTGTTCCAACGAGCTCTGTATAGAGGTCGAGATTCCCGGTGTGAACCAGGAAGAGGTCTGTGTCGAGGTGGTCGGCAGGACCTTGGTCATCAGCGGAATGAAGCGGGACACGCTAGCGAACAAAGGGGTCCGGTATATCAGAATGGAGCGAGGATTTGGAAGGTTCAGGAGAGAACTGGATATTCCTGGAATATTCGATCTGGAGAAGGTGGAGGCCAGGTTCTCCGACGGAATTCTGATTATCCGAATAACCCGGTCGGACGACAAGGCAAAACTCATCAAGCGGATCACAATCGAATAGGAGTATAGTGAATGGAAAATGAAAAACAGGCAATAGATATCCCTACGAATATCCCATTGCTCCCCATCCGAGATGTCGTGATATATCCATATATGATCCTGCCGCTCTTCGTGGGCAGGGGGTTGTCCATCAAGGCGGTCGACGAGGCACTGAACAAGGACCGGTACATCTTCCTGGCCGCGCAGAAGGACTCAACGGTCGAGGAGCCCGAAGAAGACCAGATCTACACCGTGGGCACTGTGGCCATGGTCATCAGGATGCTCAAGCTCCCGGACGGGAGGGTGAAGATTCTGGTGCAGGGTGTGGCAAAGGCGAGGATACGCAAGCTCTACAAGGACGATCGCGGCTTCTACACCGTTGATATCGAGAAGATCGAAGAGCCCGAGATCAAGGAAGTGACCGTGGAGGTCGAGGCCATGATGCGCTCGGTCAAGGAGCAGTCCGAGAGGATCCTCCAGCTCAGGGGCATTGTCTCGCCCGATGCGCTGTCCATCTTGGAGGCCATCGACGATCCCGGCAGGCTCGCCGACCTCGTGGCGTCGAACCTGAGGCTCAAGGTCGAGGAGTCGCAGCACGTGCTGGAGATCATCGATCCCATTGAGCGGCTCAAGCATGTCAACGGCCTGCTCTCCAAGGAGATGGAGCTCTCCGAGGTCCAGGCCCGTATCCAGACCCAGGCCAAGGAGGAGATGAGCAAGACTCAGCGCGAGTATTTCCTCCGCGAGCAGCTTCGCGCCATCCAACAGGAGCTGGGCGAGGTGGACGAGAAGAGCAAGGAGATGGAGGAATACCAGCTCAAGATCGAAAAGGCCGGCATGCCCGACGAGGTGAAGAAAGAGGCGAACAAGCAGCTCGACCGGCTCAAGATGATGCATCAGGACTCGGCCGAGGCCAACATCATCCGGACCTATCTCGACTGGATGACCGATCTGCCGTGGGGCCACTCCACGCATGACAGTCTCGACATCAAGCAGGCCGCCGTCATCCTCGACGAGGACCACTACGGCCTTGACAAGGTCAAGCAGCGGATCCTGGAATATCTGGCGGTGAGAAAGCTCAACCCGGACAAGAAGGGCGCGATCTTATGCTTCGTGGGCCCTCCGGGCGTGGGCAAGACCTCGCTGGGCAGATCCATTGCGCGCGCTCTGGGCCGGGAGTTCTACCGGCTCTCGATCGGCGGCGTGCGCGACGAGGCCGAGATCAGGGGCCACCGGCGCACCTATATCGGCGCCATGCCCGGGAGGATCATCCAGGGTATCAAGCAGGCAGGCTCCAACAACCCGGTGTTCATGATCGACGAGGTGGACAAGATCGGGCAGGACTTTCGTGGGGACCCGTCTTCAGCGCTGCTGGAAGTGCTCGACCCCGAGCAGAACTTTTCGTTCCAGGATCATTACCTCAACGTGCCCTTTGATCTGTCCAAGGTCATGTTCATCACCACGGCAAACCTCATGGATCCCATTCCGGGCCCCTTGAAGGACCGTATGGAGATCATCGAGCTACCCGGGTACACCGACCAGGAAAAGCTCCAGATCGCCAAGCGCTATCTGGTGAAGCGGCAGGTGACCGAAAACGGCATGAAGATAGAGGAAGTCGTGTTCTCCGACGACGCAATCCTCGATGTAATCAACCACTACACCAAGGAGGCGGGCGTCAGAAACCTGGAGCGCGAGATCGGCTCCATCGTGCGCAAGGTGGCCAGGGACGTGGCGGAAAAAGAAGGCAAGCGCAAAAAGGTCTACCGGATCACGGCCAAGAGCGTGTCAAGCTATCTCGGGGTGCCCAAGTACCTGCCCGAGCAGGAACGCACCGAGCACGAGGTGGGCGTCGCCACGGGCCTTGCCTGGACCCCCTTCGGCGGCGAGATCCTCTACATCGAGACCTCGGTCCTGCCCAGCAAGGAAGGCAAGGGCGGCGGGCTGGTTCTCACCGGACAGCTCGGTGACGTTATGAAGGAGTCCGCTCAGGCCGGTCTCACCTACACCCGGTCACGGGCCGACCTGCTGGGCATCTCGCCTGCGTTCACGCGAGAGTCCGACGTACACATCCATGTCCCGGCAGGCGCCATCCCCAAGGACGGTCCGTCAGCCGGCATCACCATGGCGACCGCGGTCATTTCCGCTCTTACCAACCGGAAGGTCAGGAAGGACATCGCCATGACCGGCGAGATCACCTTGCGGGGCAAAGTGCTCCCCATCGGGGGCCTCAAGGAGAAGACCCTGGCCGCTCACCGGAACAAGATCTTCGAGGTCATCATTCCCAAGGACAACGTCAAGGACTTGGAGGATATTCCGCCGGTGGTCAAAAACAAGGTCACGTTCTATCCGGTGAATTCCATGGACGAGGTGCTTGACTTGGTGTTCGTGGACAAGAAGCAGGAGAAAAAGACCACCCAGGGGCCGCCCAAGCGGAGAAACGCGAGGAAAGAGAGCAAGCACGCGGAGCAGACAGCCCATTAAAAGGCCTGATGCCTGAAAAAGGGGCGGCTGTGGCTGCCCGGTGGAATTATGGTTTATACGAGGCTGAAGCCCTTGATGGAAAAAGGGCTTCAGCCTTTTATTATGCCCGCGAAGACCCGTGCGATCACGGGCCCTGCCTTCTCCGCCATGGCGATGACCTGCTCGATCGGAGCGGGCAGGTAGTTGTCGGGGTCGTTATTGTTGGTGACAGCCGATATGGCGAGCACCTCCATGCCGCAGTGAACGGCCTGGATGACCTCCATCACCGTGGACATGCCCACGGCGTCCGCGCCCATGAGGCGCAGCATCCGGGTCTCGGCCCCGGTCTCCATCGACGGCCCCGGCACCTGCACATACACCCCTTCGCCCAGATCAATGCCGTTCTCGCGTGCAAACAAGCGTGCCTTGGCTATGAGCGCGGGGCTGTAGGGCCTGGTCATGTCCGGGAACCTTGGTCCCAGCCCCTCGATGTTCGGGCCGGTGAGCGGGCTTAGCGCAGTGAAGTTGATGTGATCGGTGATGAGCATGGCGCTGCCCGGGGTCAGGTCCGGCCGCAGGCCTCCTGCTGCATTGGAAATGAACAGATTCCTGATCCCCATATAGGCGAAGACGCGGACGGGAAAGGTGACCTCCCGGGGCGAGTAACCCTCGTAGAGGTGGAATCTCCCGCTCATGACCGCCACGCTTTTATCACCCAGGGTACCGAACAGGAGCCTGCCCGCGTGGCTCTTCACGGATGAGACCGGGAAGCCCGGAATGTTCGCATAATGGATTGCCCTCTCCACGATCACGGCCTCCTCCATGACGCCCAGGCCGGTGCCCAGGATCACGGCGGTATCGGGCCGGGCAATGGAGAGGAGATGATCAGCGGTGAGCTGTTCCTGCGGGCGGCTCATTCTTCCCACGGAACGGCTTCGTCGATGAGCATGACCGGGATCTCGTCCTCGATGCGATACTTCAGCCGGCAGACGTGGCAGACGAGGCCGCTCTGGTCTTCCTCCAGCACGAGCTTGCCCTTGCACTTAGGGCAGGCAAGGATGTCGAGCAGTTGCTTGTCGATGGGCATGGGAAAATCCTCCTGCTTTTCGTATGTCATTGCAGGGGCGTGAATGTCAATACATGAAAAGGGGAGAGCTTGTGAGCGGGATATGCAGGCAGGGGTGAGCGTAGAGGAGAACCTCTGTGTTACCTACCTGCGTGTGCACAGCGCGATGATGCACTCCCGGACGATCTTGGCGGCCGTGATGGATGATATGCCGGTGGTGTCCATGTTCGGGGCAAGCTCGACCACGTCCATGCCCAGGACATTCAGGCCGCCGATGAGACAAACCAGGATATCGGAGAGGTTCTGAAACGAGATACCGCCCGGTTCCGGAGTCCCGGTGCCCGGGAATGCGGCAGGGTCGAGGATGTCCAGGTCGCAGGTGAGGTAGCAGGGCGACCCTCCGGCCCAGGCGATGATCTCCGGAACGCCTGCGGCAAGGCTTTTCATGAGGGGATACTCCTCCCTGGTGCACGAACGGATGCCGAACTGGCGGACACGGTCACGGCCGAGCAGGTCCACGGCCCTGCGGATCACCGAGGCGTGCGAGAGCCTCTGGCCCAGGTAGTCGTCCCGCAGGTCGGCGTGAGCGTCGAGGTGGACGATCTTGAGGTCTGGAAAGCGGTCGGCAGCAGCCCTGATCGCGCCGAGAGAGACCAGATGTTCGCCGCCCAGGACAAAGGGAAGCCTGCCCTGGCTCATGAGCTCATCCGTGGCGGTCTCGATCATGGCGAGGGCAGGGGAAGGGTCGCCAAAGGGCAGCTCAAGATCGCCCATGTCTGTGAACGCGCAATCTTCGAGGTCGTGCTCCTGATCAAACGAAAAGGTTTCCAGGCCCTGGGAGGCCCTCCTGATCTCATCCGGGCCGAAGCGCGCCCCGGGACGGTAGCTGGCCGTGGAATCAAAGGGAGCACCCACCAGGCAGATGCGGGCCTGATCGCGGGCAGCGAGAAAACGGCTCATAGGGCCTGCCTGACGAAGTTGGGCAGGGCGAAGCATGCCCGGTGGATATCGGTGTTGTAGTACCGGCAATCTTTCGAGACGAGTGCTGCGCGCTCCTGATCGAAATCCTTGACAGGGTTTCTGTCCTGCTTGAGACAGAGCGTGAACGACCACAGGCCCGAGGGATAGCAGGGAACCGGGGCCAGGTAGAGATAGGCGTTCCCGAAGGCCTGCCGCATGTTCTTTACAATGGATGAAACCTGATCCAGGCTCCATGCCGGGGATTCGGTTTGCGCGCTCATGGCGCCCCGGCCGGTCAGGGTGTCTCGTATGTCAGCGTAGAACTCGGTCGAGAAGAGCCCTACCGCAGGGCCGATCGGATCGGTCGAGTCGATGCAGATGCAGTCGAACTCGTTCTTGTGTGCCCTGACATACTCGATGCCGTCTGCCACCACCACCTCGACCCTGCTGTCGCCCAGGCAGGAGGACAGGACAGGGAAAAACTCCCGGGCCGCCTCGATCACCATGCCGTCGATCTCGCAGAGCACCACCCTGCGCACACCGGGGTGCTTGAGGGCCTCCCTGACCGAACCGCCGTCGCCGCCCCCGATCACGAGCACGTTCTCCGGACTGTCTACGCAGGCCATGGGCACGTGGACGAGCATATCGTGATAAAAGGACTCATCCTTATCGGTCAGCATGACCAGGTCGTCCAGCAGCATGACATTGCCGAAGAACGCGTTTTTCACCACCTTGATGTTTTGATACGGGCTCTGCTTTTCGTAAAGGACCTCGTCCATGTGAAAGCTCAAGCCGCCGACCTTGCCGGTCTTGTCGTCAAAGACCTCGATGAACCATGAATCCGCTGTTCTCATGCCTCACTCCCATAAGACCACGGCTGCAAAGGCACAGCCGCATCTGGCCACCCGGTGCTCCCTGGCGACGCTCTTGACCTCGCGTATGGCCTTTCCGCGCATCTTCATACCCTCTTCGGCCATGCGCCTCACCTGGGCCTCGATCTGATCCTTGGACCCCTTTGCCGAATACTCCATGATCAGGCCGGCATGATCCTTATCCTCGGGCAGGGCCAGGGCCACGCCTGCAGAGATGATCTCGCCCGGCCTCGCCAGGGTGATCGCGGCATACGCTACCGGCACCAGCGAGCCCTGGGGCAGGCCCACGGACTTTATCTCGCGGGCATGGGGAGGGCAGATGCTGCTCATCTTGACCAGATTCACGTTGCCAACACCGGCGTCGAGCAGGGCGCCGTCAAAGGCGTTGAGCTCGGAGAATCCCTCAGAGGACCCGGCAGTGATGAAATATGTGGTTGGTGTCTGAATGATCATATCTTTTTGTCACCTCACTGCAGCAGCTACTGCATCGGGTTTGTACTTGAGCTCCTGGCCCGCGACCTTGAGCCGGCCCCTCTTCATCTCGATGGTGGAGTAGTGGACGCTGTCCAGTGTCTCCTTCAGGAGATCAAATGCCTTCCACGGGTCCACCGTGTCTCCGCAGGTAAAGATGTCAACCGCGGCATAGCCGTACTCGGGCCAGGTGTGAATGGATAAATGCGACTCGGCGATGACCACGAAGCCGCTCACGCCGTGGGGATTGAAGGTGTGGAACGCCGACGACACGATGGTGGCTCCCGCTTCCAGCGCGGCATCGTTCAGGTGTTTTTCGATCTTTCTCGCGTTGTTCAGGACCTCGGCATCGCAATCATAGTATTCAGCCAGTATGTGGGTTCCCAGTGCGTTCGTCATTTTTCCATACCCCCTTTCTTCAGAAACTCGGCGGGGCAGAGATCCAGAGGAACTGTGCCTCGCTTTTCGATCTGTTTTCTATCCAGTGCTTCTTGTCCGCCGTATAGTAGAAGGCATCTCCCTTGGATGCCCTGAACGTGTCTTTGCCGAGGCAAATGACGATCTGACCTTCACGCACCAGACCGCACTCATCGCCATAGTGCGACTTCTCCTTGTAGGTGACCGAGCCCGGCTCCAGCGTGACCAGGAGCATGTCGGCCTCCCGCCCCTGGGCGCCTGGGATAAGGATCTCCCTGCACACCCCGGGCTCGTCCTCGTCCTCGATGAGGACCCGCTGCGAGGGTTTGAAGACCACGATCTCCGGACCCTTGACCGCAAAGAAGTCGGCAAGCGAGGTATCCAGGGCATTCAGAATCAGCTCGAGCGTATCCAGAGACGGTGTCTGGAGATCACGCTCAAGAAGCGATATAAACCCCTTGGTGAGATCTGCCCTCGTCGCCAGATCTTCCTGAGTCAACTCCATGGAAAGACGCAAGTTTTTTATCTTTTCACCAATCTTCATCCGCTCCCTCTAGGCATATTAAAGTGTTACCTTTTGTTTACAATAATAAACTTTGAGGGGGCTATATATGATATGCTCATCCTCTGTGTCAAGAAAATTA
The DNA here is from genome assembly GCA_023230665.1 of Deltaproteobacteria bacterium. Classification (GTDB taxonomy): domain Bacteria; phylum Desulfobacterota; class Desulfomonilia; order UBA1062; family UBA1062; genus Phosphitivorax. Next base: position 861 of record JALNWY010000079.1, on the reverse strand, counting down.
TCAGAAACTCATCCCCTGCAAAAACCCGCCATACTTCACGAAAATCACAGGCGCACTTCCCGCCCCAAACGCTGACTCAGACCCTCTTTTCTATTTTTCCCATTGGTCGATCCTGTTTTTAAGACGCGGAAAGAAAAGATGAATTGGAGCCAGGCTTCAACATCGGGCATTTCCAATGTCAGATGTTGAAGCCTGGCCTGATGATTGATTCCGACTGGAGTACTAAGGGCAGCGTGTGAGGATCACTGGGTTTTGAGCATCTCCCAGTACTTCTCGTAGATCATGATGGCATCGCCCACGTCGGTCTGGAACTCGCCGCGGTCCAGGTCTGCCTTGTCCGGATACACGGCCTTGTGGTTGCGGGTCTTTTCGTCGAGCATCTCCTGGGCCTTGGCGTTTGCCGTGGCGTATCCCACGTATTCGCAGTTTATCTTGGCGATGTCGGGCCTGCACATGAAGTCGATGAAGGCGTGGGCATGATCGATGTTCCGGGTTGAGGCCGGTATGACCATGTTGTCGGCCCAGAAGGTCGCGCCCTCTTTGGGATAGATGTACTTGATGTCCGGGTTCTCCTCGTTGGCCTGGTAGACCTCGCCGCCCCAGATCTGGCCGATGACGACCTCGTTGTTGAGGAAGGGCTGCTTGGGCGAATCCGAGTTGAATACCTTGACGCTCGGGATGAGCTTCAGGAGCTTCTCGTAGGCCTCCTTGATGCGGGCGGGATCGGTCTCGTTGCCTGAGTAGCCCAGCGAGCGCAGTGACATGGCGAACACGTCGCGCACGTCGTCCATGAGCAGCACCTTGTCCTTGTAGGCGGGGTCCCACAGGTCGTTCCAGCTGGTGACGGCAGCAGGATCAGCC
>JALNWY010000078.1 GCA_023230665.1 Deltaproteobacteria bacterium | reverse complement strand
AGCCTGGTAGATAAGGGCGTCGGCATAGGTGAGTCTCCTGTCCGCAGGCGGGTAGAAGAATTCCGTGGTGAGCTTTTTCTCAAAGGCATCAATCACCCGGGAAAAGGCGGCGGGCGTGAGCCTAACAGGATATTTCGCGGTCAAGGCTTCCCGTGAAGGCGTTTCCGTCATCCTCTGCTCCGGGAGATCAATGACATCGGGTGTATTGCCGGTATCAGACATGAGGCCTATAGGGTCTTTGAGAATGTGCTCAATGTTCTCCTCCTTTGGCGCTTCCTGCGCATCGTCCTCGGGCTTTACAACAGCGAAGTCGTCTTTTTTGAGTATCTTCAGATTGAAGAGCGAGAGAGCGAGGGTGTCTGCGATAATCGGCCGGAACTCCTCCATGAGGTCGAGTACCAGCGAGTATCTGCCATAGTCGATGGAGTGCAGGGAGCCCGGATAGGGATCGAGGCCTGCAACCCGAACCGCTGCATAGACCCGGTTCATGAGAAACGTGTAGAGCAGTGAGAGCACCGAATTGACCGGGTCAGTGGGGGGCCTCCTGATACGTCGGGTGAACCCCCAGTCGTCCACGAATCCTTTCGGAAAGGCATTGAAATAGAGAGCTGAGCCCCTTCCTTCATAGCCCCGCACACTGTCGACGGTCTCAGCCCTGTCGAGCATCTTCAGGATGTTTATGATCTCACTGGCCCTGGTTCCGGCAGTCTGTACGCCCTTTGTCCTCTTGATGCGCATGAGCACGGTGGCCATATTCGACAGCTTTCCAGAGACAAAGGACTTTGCCGACTTCAGACAGAAGGCTTCGTCATCGAGGAGCCGCCACTGTCGCCTGCGCAGGTAGACATTGCGCGGCTCCTGCGATGCCAGCCTCCCCAGATACCGGCCGCTAAAGGTGAGAAACACCACGTCGATGCCGTGCCGCAGAATCTGTGCCAGGGCCCTGTGGGTGATCTCCACGTTGCCGTAGACAAGTATCTGGCTGAGCTTGTAGGTGAAGAGCGTGTGATAGGTATCGCCGCCCTTTTTCACAAGAAGGTGTCTCCCCTCTTTGATAACCCTTGCTCCCTGGGTTCTTATGTAGACGATCATGCAGTTCTCCTTTGCCGCAGGTTTCCTTCATCTCGCAACCATACCGCTATCCTTGCAGGGCTTGCCAACATTGCAACGTTGCCCCGTCGTATCCTCGGCGCGGAGTCAGCAGGGCGATCGCAAGACCTCCTGGATGTTTTTTTCCGCAAAGGCGCTATTCTGTTATCAGAGAGCTTTGAAGCACTGTTTTCTATTCGATAATCCCTTCCCTGGGAAGTTGCGGCACTTCGATCTCGATATCCGCACCATGCGCAGTCTGGAGGATGAACCCAGCCAGGACCTCATGCGCTGAACGGTAATCACTTTCGGCCAGAGGAGTAAGGCCATGTGCCAGAATGCTCTGGTTGCGAGCCTTAAGGGTTGAGATGATTCTGTGCTTCTGCTCCATATACAGCTTGCCGAGCAAATCATCTAAACGGAAGAGCAATTCATAATCATCTTTTAACCCGAGGAGTATTTTGCCTTTATCTCGCACAAACGGTGCGTATTCTTTCTGAAGATCTTTTCTGAGGTCTTCAAGCTCCATATCGCCCGATCGCAGTTGATATTCACGTTCCAGCCTGATCTGGGCAAAGAGTTCCGCGGCACGATACAGCCGGGCCACGGCATCGTCATAATTTTTCCGATGCGCTTTGCGCTCGGCATTATTTATGAGGTCTCCGACCTGTTCATAGCCGGAACCCTTTATAAGGCCGAGCAATCTCTTCAAGAGAATAATGTTCTTATGCTGGCTTTTACCATGCGGTTCGAGAAGATCCAACGCTCCCCTATGATCAAATCTGTCCCAAGCATCAAAGGCCCGACAAATCTGATGCCATGACATGAGACTGTCCCGAAATTCCTTGTCCAATGGCCTGGAAAGCAAGGTGCCGATCATGTGCATAGCTTGGTTATAGTCGAAATCGTTTATGGCCTCCCGAACAGCTTTTATCTGAATATCAGCATAGATGCGCCATTTTTCTACCGCCACAGGCATGTCGCCGCCCCTGACTTTTATCAGATCGATCCGCGGGCCGCGGTTTATGGACAGGTCCCATTGTTCGGAGAGGATGCCGATCAGGCCCATGGCCAGTGACATGGTCTTGGTTCCGCCGGTGTAGTTGGCGATGATCCGGCAATCCCGTCCGTGCCGGGACGCTATAGTTCTGCCCAGTTTTTTTAGCACCTGCATGCATTCGTCGAGGTCATCGGGATCATCTACGGTGACAACCCCATAATGGTCGGTATCAAGCCTTGCCTGAGCAACGATGGCCTTTCCCTTGGGATTGCCGATGTAATGTTCTGTACCGCACTCAGGGCATTTGCTTTTTCTGGTGTCGCCGCATGGATCACCCTGATTATCGATAGCATGGCGACTGCCATTGGGCCCTGTGGAACAGAGAAAATAAACAAAATCCGGTTGAGGCCTGGTATCCTTGATGGCATTCACGATGGGCTCGGCCGAACCGCCCACAGAAAGTATCAATATGTTTTTCATAAAATGGCCTCCAGGGGCTTGATTCTCTACATATCAGGCCGGATTCCGGCGTCTGCGATGACGATGATAACGCATTTTTCCATCGTGTTCTCGCAAAAAGGGCCTTCAGATACTTTTCGATGCATTGTCGGGAATGGAAACAGCCCCGCGTCGTAGTTCGGAAGCCTGCGGGCATGCAGTTTTCTCTGCTCGGTTGCATGATCGTCCTTGGCCCTGGGAGATCCACACCTTATTCATAGAGCACCTTGGCTTTTTTTCATGATCTCACTTGGAAAAGAATCACCAGGAGCCGGTCGTTCATCCATCTGCCGGAGCGTGCGCACTATCAGGGCGGGCTGCAAGAGAGGATCCACATGCATGATGAACATCAACCTCTTTTTTTTGCCTTATGCATCATAATAAGGTTCAAAATTTTTATAATTACTTCTTTTTACGCCTTTTTTCAGCAGGCGCTCATAGCTGCCGTCAATGTGACTGGCGAGTTCACAGACACGGGCCTTGTCATCGAGTTCATAATAGAAAACGCGTATCGGCCGATTCCCTCTGGGGTAGATCATGCAGCCCGAAGGACTGGTCTGGCAAGAACCTCCCCGGCGCAAGGTGGGAGAAGCAAGCTTGTGCAGTGTGGCGCGCATGACTTCCTGAGTACTGGTTGGTGCCTGCGCCAGGGTTCTTCGTGCCGCAGCGGAAAGAAAGACCGTGCCTTCCGGCAGTTCGGCAAGATGTTTTCCATATGCCCGCCACATCACCTCGCCTGCAGGAGAAAGCATGCAGAAGCCATCCTCCTCGCATAGCAGGAGACGGATTTTTTCAGGCAGACCAGCAAGCCTCTTCTCTACCATGGAGGCTTTTTGCAAGTCTTTGTTGATCCAGACAAAAAACTCCTCGTGATCCGCCAGGAGGTTCATATCCCAGGAAATGGGTGTGGGCGGCATTTCGATGATGTCCGTAAACGCTTCGTGGATGTAGTAAACCGGCACATCGAAAAGCAGGCCCACCAGTGTGGCGTAGGCGATCTCCGCCTTGAAACCGCCGGTGGCGTTGATGAGAACCTCGCGCTTTAGTGCGCGCTCTTTGTTTATGTTATTGATCATTTCCGCCACGAGCGAGCGCAGCCCGCGCATCTTGAAGCTGGTTTCAGTATAGGTAAGGTTCTGTATTTCGATTGCCTCGCATTCATGAGATGCCTTCTGATAATAAGCGCACAGGGCTTGAGCGCATATAAGGCCGTCTACCGTGTGAGAGTGCAGAAAGACCAGCCGGTCATCCTGCTGCACCACACGAGAGAGCGCGTTAGTCTCTGCACTGGCCTTTTCCTGCGGCTCGTCCTGCAGATATCGAATAAGCCCGACTTTGTTGCGAGCTTTGTCTGCACCGATTTTCTGGGCGGCATTTTTGATGAGCGATGTACCGACAGTGGAAATGATAGTTCGGGTCATATCCTACCTCACACATATGGTTCGATTTTCACGATTATAAATGAGTTGCCTTTTTGAACAACTGTGATCTTCGCGGTTACGTTCTTGCGTTTTTTGATCAGCCGGTCATGCATTGATAGCGGTATGAGTTCCTTGCCGTTACCAAAGGCTTTTCGATTTCCCGAGAGTGCAAGCACGGTTGCATCCTGGGCCCTCCATTCAAGCGTGGCCTTTCCCCAGGTTTCTTCTACAACTGGTTCAGGCTCTTTTTTGTGGACAGCAATTGTTGGGCTGTCTTCCAGTTGCGAAAATCTCATCCAGCCCATGGGCACCCATTGATTATGCTCCTTTTCCCAGACACGCCTGGTTTTTGGAGCAGGGTCATTGCCTCTGCTATGGCCGCATATATTTCTGATTTTTGTTCTGATGCTAGGAGAGAGCACTTCATCAACGGTAGTAGACAGCATCCCGGAACCGAAGCCGATCCTGAGAAAAGAGCCTTGCTGTTTTTCATACCAAGTATAAAGACTTTGTGCTGCGGTTCGGGCAGCCGCGTCTTTGGGTCTAGAATTCGTTGAGAAATGTTTCTTCTCGTGATCAAAGATGCTTTTATTCATGTTCCAGATATTACGGAGGAGTCCATTGAGATCTTTTATATACCAATCTTCTGCCTTGAAATAATCGAATAGCGTTGTATCCCAGATCAGTTCGGTCATGAACTTTCCGGCTATGACCGCCTCCACCCAAATCTCAAGAGGCCGACCATTTTTTTTCTGTTTGCTCCAATACACCTCGTCCGAAGCATTCTTTGAGAGAAATTGCAGTTTGATCAACCTGGATTCGACCTGGCCGATGGGATATGCATCTCGCACAGTCAGACACCGCAAGATGTCCCGATTTGGACCGTCTTTTTCAGTTGTGCCTTGAACCGGAAAATTTTGCATAATCTCAGATTGGAGAATCTTGGATGAAAATTGTCTCTTGGCTTTTTCTTTATTACCCGATTCAAGCTTCCGTAGATTATTTTCTACCCAAGACTCCTTATCTTCTCTCAAACCGGAATCGCTGGATAAAATCCCATGCAGAAGACCTGTCCGAAGGGTTCCCTTTATGGACGTTCCGGGGATGAAGACCTGACCATGAGCATCACGAACAAAGGGTCTGAAATTCTTCATTTTATCTTCACCGCCTCGTATTGAGTACAATGCGATGTTTCGAATGTTCTTGTTCAGGTCATTGATGCCTTTTTCTCTCATGAATTCGGCAATGGAACTGAATCCCGAGCTCACTGAGTCAATAAAATCATCTATCAGATCATGGGACTGAAGAAATGCGCAGAACTTATTCTCGTCAATGACATAGGCTGCGCTTTTATATGATATGAAGTCAGTATTACGAAGACTGCCCTCGCGCGACCCTATGTGGATTGGCGAGATAACTTCAAGGATTACAGGCAGTTTATATTTCAACTCCTTTTTTTCGGATACCTTGTTCATGCTTCCTCCCAGGGAAAAAGAAACACAAGCCCGGATCGATAAACTCTATGGGAAATTCCGAGTGCTTGCGCGTCATCGGGCGTAACATCCGCCAGCATCCCCCTGACCGGTTGATGCACTACGCTGCCCTCGCTCAACATGCGCAATCTTTTGCGTTTGAATGTAGTGGTGTTTCTGCCGCTCACTATATAACCCCGGGATTCAAAAAAATTCCATGCAACAAAGTTTTCCCTTATATGTGGTTTTTCTTTAGAATTGGGATAATAGCTTGATAAAAGCATGTATCTTTTTCTGATCTCCTCTTTTTTGAGCCATGAGGCCGGAGGGGCCTCAAAACCTGAAAATTCGAATGATCCGTATCCATAGGTGCGCTCCCCGCCCAAACCTAAGTCACCAAGCATGATAAATGCATTCTCCAGGATTCTTTTCCAGGTATCATCGCGTATATGGACAAGTCCGAATAACCCGGCATCTTTTTCGAAATGAATCACCCCGCAACGCCAGATGCTGCTGTTGTTGCTCTGCCTGTCTAGGGCAACCCTGGGCCTTAGCTCCTCCCTGTATGCTCTTTTTAATAATGATTCGCTACGAATCTTGATTCGCCTTATGTTATCCAAGCTGAGACGATCATCCCCAAGCCATGCATGGATATCTTCCGGGCAAAGAAAGTTGATTTTTCTGATCTCTTTTCCCAACCTCTGCAAAGTTTGGTTGTCCGCAGGCGGTCTACTTAGTGGCTTGGGAAAAGCATACCGGACAATCCCATCTTCATTGCGTTGGTAAAGAAACAGGGAACTCAGGATAAAGCCTGGAGTATCACTCAATAGAGTCTCCATAGCCGCATCGGCTTTGCCGAGCACGCACAATGCGTTGACCAGCGCTGAAGTGAGGGCATCGGAGGCAAGCGTGACACGCGAATTTTCCATGCCGATGCCGTCGGTTGCGCCAAAGTGCACCGGCCCCGTGAAGGTAAGTCTGTAGAGATATGTTTTCATTATCTATCCTTTGGCGGTCCGAAAGAATTCCACCAACTCGTACATATCTTCTAGATTCATTACTTCTTTGGTCTGGCCTGCCTCCCCGCGGTAATATTCTAGTTTTCTGGCCTGAACCTGGTTGAATTCGAGCTTCACCTGACCGTATCCCCGTGAGCCATGTCCACCCAGAGCGTCATCGTGCAGCAGATTGACGGCAAGCCTCAGATTTTCAAGATCAGCGGTTATGGCCTCGGCATCCTCGACATCATAAACCATGGATAACCTGAATTTTGCCCCCCTTGGCACCCGCTCGAGGTTGCGCGGGTTCGCGGCCGATGTTATGCGATCAATACTGTTCTCGAATTTCCACTCGGTATACAAGAGCCCTGATTCAAGATTTTCAAGATCGGACGCATTCTCAAGACATAAATCCCGCACCTTCAGTCGCGCAGGGAAGTTTCGGTTTTTTTCACTAGGCCCGGTCGACCCAAACAGCCGGCATACCGGGCACTGCAATGCCCCGGGGTAATCCAGATCCATATCCATGAGGTTTTTATTCCTACTTTTCCCTGCATCCCAGTCATCACATTCATGACGGTTTATTCCGCGACCGCCGTTACGGTTTGGGTACAGATCCGGATAGGCTTTTTCTAAAAGGGCTCTCAGCTTGCCTTTCAATGAGGAACCGGGAATATATGGTTCGTTTGATATGGGGTCTCTTACCACAGGTGAGTCTAAGGCCCCGATCTCCATATTGTCGTTGGATGCTCCAATATGCAGTCCGGTTACGCACTCCAATATGCCTGACAATTCTATCTTGCCGATCAATTTGCGATTTTTCATTGGATCCATAAACGTTCACCTCCCTAATTGGTTCCACCATAGTAGCTATGATACGCAATAATGCCTTCGATGAGGCGCAAGAGCTTTTCAAAGTTTTCCCGGGACTCGGCGCCGGACTTGATGGCCGGATCAAGGACATTCATAAGCGGTTTTATCTTTTCTTCCCTGCCGGCGGCATAAGCAAGCTTGGGTCGCAGGAGAATTACTGAGCCCTTGATTTGTTCAAAATTGCCCTTTTTCAAACTGGCCTCAATTCGTCTCACGGCGTCAAGAAATCTGCGTATCTGGTTGACCTTTATGCCCATTGAACCTTCTGAATTATGAAACTTTTTATATTTCCCTCTTACCAGAAAGGATCCGACTTCGTCCGCTATCTGGACTATCCTGTCGATACTCACACTCTCAAGATCTGCCAATTCATGTCCATATTTTTCACAACACTTGTTCAATGGTTCCAGCTTTTCTATCATTGTCCATTCTCCTTTCTCATCATCATCAAAATTATCAGGACAGCCATCTCGAGGTTATGCCAATCGACATTGGTTGAGAAGACGTAGTCTTTCAGGCTGCTCCATGATTTTTCAAAGCCTTTGCCGGGCCTGAAACGCCCCAATGAATACGCCAGATGTGGAAGATGCCAACCAGCATCTTTTCTCTTTCTGTGGTCCCTGAATAATAGCAACATCCGATACAGCATGCTCCGGGTGAGGGAACCCTCCGGAAGTTCAAGATGGTTTCGGCCAAGTGTAAAAAAACCGGCGAGGGATTGTATGCGTTCTTGGAAAAGGGTGATGAGGCTCCATTTGAACACATGCTCGCAACTAAAAATCGTTATGGACTGTTTTGTGCCGTCCTTGGCGGCTTTTTCCGCGGCGTGCGCCTGCTGCGCCAGATGATAGACAGGATCATGCGAATCTCCCAGGACCATGCCGCCTGAAACAGTGATAAAGGTGTTTGCTGTGAATCCTCCCAAGGCGGCATTGATATCGAAAGATGATTCCATGATGTCCAGCCAGTGGCCGATCAGAAAAAGGTCGTCACCTCCTGAATACACGATGGTCAGGTTGCGCTTTACGTTCCTTCTGTCACACAATAGAAAGGGTAAGGGATACCCTTCGTCCATTCCGAGGATGCCATTTATATGGTACTTGAAAAATAGACTCATGTTTCTGGAAAGAGACGCCATGCGGGAGAGCGTGCGCTCGTTTTCAGGCACTGATTGGGAGAATATGGTTCCCAGATTGTCCACGTCCATTTTTAGAACGCCTATTCTGTTCATGCCGAACCCTTGAAGCGCCATATCCTCAAGCTCTCTGCAATTCTCTGAAAAATATATTCCCGCCATAAGAGGTCTGCTATGCGGGTGCACATAATCCGACAGGTCCCAATCATTCAGATGAAACACGGCCGAAGCATCTTTGCCCGCCTCGTCTTTGTATGACTCGCCGATGTGATAAAAGCAGTCATCGATACGCATGTCATTCTCACTTGAGGGACGATCTTTCATCCGATAGATCACTAGACGTCCCTTCTTGCGTGCCGCTGCCTGAAGACTGCCTCCAAGAAGATACTGCTCCCGGCACCATTGACAGGAAAGGACTTCGGATTTGTCATCCGATAGAGCGGTAAGCGGCTGGTCCTCTCTGCCGCAGATGTCGCAATTTCTGGTGAGGCAGCTTTCTTCCGGCATGGCCGGTTCGGCCAGAAGATCTTCCAAGTAGTGCTCCCATTTATGCTGTTTTGAGTTTTCCATTTCCCTGCCGAGCTCTCTCCAAGGACCGGATGCATCACCAAAGTTGTGCTTTGCAAATGGCACAAACCTGATGTGCATTTGAATAGACGCATTGAATGATCTGAACAGGTAATCATTGATCCTGGAGCGCACATGCTCAATGGTTTTCAAAGCTGCTTCCGTATTGGGCGCCAGGATATAGAAATGACCCCCGCCGGTAAAGATGATGTTGCACCGTGTTTGATCGAGCCCCTCAAGCAACATATCCGCCGTATGTTCAATCAAAAGCTCCAGGTAGAAAGATCGACCTTTGAGAGATTTGAGAGCACCTTTCGAGGATATTGTATAAATGAAGCTCTGCACTCCGGATATGTCGCCGCCGACCAAAAGCAGGGGCGCGGAGTTTGGGCCACTACTTATTTCCCAGTTGGTAATTTCATCCTTCAACACGGTTTCATTAAATTTTGATGGATACCTTGCGGCATAATAATCATAGAGACAAGATGCTGTCGCGGCAGTTATTTTTAGGTGATCGAAAAGGGATATATCAGGATGTTTGCGATAAGTGGCTGCATCATCTCCGCCATAAACCTTAAGGGTGATGGAAGGGATGAAAGATGTATACTTTTCCAGAAGGAGGGCAATGGCATCGACATTATAATGACATGACTTCTGCTTTAGGATATCGAATTCATGTAAAAATCCATCCCAGAGAAGGCGATACGCATCTTTGTTGTTAGCCCCGGATTCTGTAAGAGGCGCGATCCATTCCCCCAGAACAGCCAATGGATAATAGCTCATAGGTGGGAAAGATGGGTCATCATCACCCCTTGCAGGATCACGAACCCGAGAAAAAACATTGGCAAGTTGAATCTGACGATGCCATTCTTTACCTGTGTCATTCCGAGGATCATATTTTTTTCTTTCCGCTGCCGAGCAATTGTCGGCTTCATAGATTATGAGGCTGATATTGGATTCCCATGTTTCAGGCTCGTTGCCATGGTGGTCACGGGCTCCAGCAGAAATAATCCCTTCTCCATAGTGATCTTTCAACCATCCATATCCTATTTGAACATGCGTCATGCCCTTGTCTTCTTCAAAAGCAGCACGCTGTTTGAATTTGCCTATATCATGGAGCAAGGCACCCAGAACTATTTTGGTTTTCAATGGGATATCATTCATTGTATTCTCCCTGATTCGAAGTGAATTCTATACATAATCAACTCGTCCATTGAAGGTTCGCAACATTGCCGCTTCACAGGATAACCCGGATACGTTCCCGCGGGATGCGGATACCGAAGCAGGTGTCGGGTTTTTTGCCTTTTGATTCAATGACCAGCTCATGAGAGGAGCTCAGCCCGAAGACCGCAATAATGTCGTGCTTCAGCTTGCTCTTGTAGGAGTGGAAGTTCTCCGCGTTCAGGTTCATGATGCCTGTGTCGCTCATCGCGGCAAGTTCCCTGGTGCCCGCGATCGTGCGATAGATATTCATGATCTGACCGGTGCGGTCGAGTATGCCGGTGATCGACAGATAGCACTTCGAGCAGGACCGGCAGCCTGTGTCCAGGGTACAGGAGCGTTTTCCCCTCGCAAAGAAGGCGTATACCGCAAGGTGGGATGGGTGAACATCCAACTCGCGGCCCTTATATCGGAGGCATCCTGCGTGCAGGTCCACCTCGAGCAGGGCAGGTTTTTCCCTGATGAGCGAGAGCATGAGCGTTGCCGGGTCTTTGGGCTCGCGCAGCATGTCTTCAGAGAGTCTGTCCCGGAGGGACACGAAGGGGATGAGCACCAGTTGCACCTCGGCATACCGTGTTTCCCGGACATACGGCCTGCCGTCGCGATCGTGCAACTCAATGGGCCCTGAAGCGGGGGGCGGATAGAAAAAATTCCGGTTGCTCTCGAATTCCGGCGTGACGAGCACATGGTAGATGCGGTCCTGCACACGGCCGTAGAACTGGGCTGCAGCCATCAGGCAGGCGCTCATGGTCTTGCGGCCGCCTGCTATGGAAAAGAAAACCGCCTGATTGGAGTCGTTCGTGAAGCGATAGGTGAGTTCTGCGCAGGTTTTCATGAGCAGGGCGTTGTCGTCTTCGTCGCGGATGTCGTCCAGTTCGATGCCTTTGGCATCTCGCACCACATGCACATGGTCGAAGGCAAAGGCAATGGCGCCTGGTGCTATTCGATAATCATCGAGATATTTCTGAAACATGCCGTCATGCGGTGAGAGCAGGGTGGCGTAGATCTGCTCCTTGCCGGCGCGGGTGGTGATGACATGGATCTCGTCGACATGCCTTCCTTCTTTATGCAGGGCATACAGTGTCTCGGTGAGCACCTGAGGGTTCAGCCCTATGACCGCGAGAAGGATGGTTTTCATGGACAGGCCTCCTCAGGGATGATGACGCCCTTTGTCATAACAGCTCCACTTCGATTTTGCCGAGCCCGAAGGTGGTCTGTTTTCCAAGGTGCACTTCCCGGCAAAAGCTCAAAATGGGAAAGTACTCGCCCGGTACATCCGCATACATGATCTCTCCGACCATTCCCCCCATGAACATGGCCTGCTCCTGTCGGTTCGAATAGCGCCTCCAGTCAAACCAGCGTATCGATGATTCCATGGTCTGAACATCAATGGCGCGATGCACCAGGCCCTTATAATCGAGCTGAGGTTCGCCCGAACCGTGATAGGCAAGAAGTGACGACAACCTCCTCAATCCCGCCCGGACGAGGACGTGAAAGGGCAGATCAGGTTCCAGTCTGCTTCTGTATTTCAGTCTCAGGGGAGTAACGAGGGTGATTTTAACAGCATGCTTTCCGGCATGGTCCTGGTGCTCTCTCCTAAAATCATCCGGGGAATATGTCTGCACATCAGAGAAACTGCCCATCTGCCTTGTTTTGCATGAATACAACTCATGCCCGCTGGAGCAGACAGACTTGAGAGTAAAGCCTGCAGCCTTGCCGTTGATTCTCCTGCCGATTCCTGTCCTGCCGATCTGCTCCATGGCATAGATGAAGTAGGGCAGATGATCGTTCGCCTTGCCGAAGAGAAGCAGCGTAAACTCAAATGATTCTCCTGCCTTATACATGGTTTTTGTCTCAAGGGGCGGCTCAATGACATATGCATTGGGTGGGGCGGCTACCCTCTTTTTATCAGGGTATGCACCGTTGCCATGAACGCCTTCGAACACGAATGCATACACGCATGTCTGCCTCAAGAGGCACTCTTCACATGGCCGGCGCTTGAGCGCGCACACCACCTTCTTCAGAGCGTGGCCAAATACACCTCGGAAAGTGGAACCCTTGTACTCCGGGAGCATGGCATTATCTTCAAATACACAAGAAAAATTATACCTGCCGAAAAGCACGTTCATACCTCCCTGTAAACATGACATAGACAATATTACAAAGCCGGCAATGTTGCAGCTCAGGGTTGCTGGTGATCAGCCTGTTGCTCGATCATTTGCATGGATAATATTTACAAATGCAAAATTGCGATGTTGCCGGATCGGTTTAAAAACTTTTCATCCATTATCATCCCTGGCCGTAACGCGCCTATCGGCTTTTCTAACGAGCAGGTTGTATAAATTCATATAACCCATGAACTGAAAGCAAGTATAACTCAATGAGAAGATTTGGGCAAATAATAATTACTGTATTTTACTGACGAGCAGGCTCTTTCCCTTCCCTGTGTTCCTCGCCGGTGACTGAGAAGCAGCCCCGGATATCCAAAGATTCATAAGCGCAACCTGCCAGAAATAATGGCATATATATACCGTGAGTCTGTTTGTCGCCGGATGACAGTGTCGCTGCCCTGTTCCCGACTTCAGCCCTTTTCAGCGTGATTCTCAGCTCATCCTTTCTCCCGGGGCCGGTTTCATGGTATAGGCAGGCTTTAGATGGAAGAGGGGTGTTT
>JALNWY010000077.1 GCA_023230665.1 Deltaproteobacteria bacterium | reverse complement strand
TACAAATCAGATTACAATCCATTGTAACCAGAGTTACCATCCGGTACTTCGGACAATGACAAAAAACGGACGATTCATTCTGAAAGCCACGCAACTATGCATTATAATTGAAGTAATAAGATTCTTTGCATTAGTCATGATATTGGCACCCGGATTGCCTTGTACCCCGCAGATCGTAGAGATCTGGGGGGTATACGGTTATGAAGTACGCAACAGTTACGACATCTGTTTTCCTCGTTCTCGCCTTTTCGTGCCTGCCAGTTTCCGCGGGCGAGTACCGGCAGAACGAGCTCATCGTCAAGTTCAAGCCGGTCCCGGGTAGTTCCCATGTGATGGTAGCGGGCAAGGAGAACCGCCCGGTCATCATCGCGGTCGACAATGCCCGCGAGGCCTTGGGCGAGATGCAGGGCAGGGACGATGTGGAGTATGTAGAACCCAACTACCTCATCGAGGCGGAAACAATTCCCGCTGACTGGCCCTATGATGCTGCCCAGTGGAGCGCGCTTGAGCTTCCGGATGCATGGGATATTCTGGATCGGCACGGACCGGGTCATCCGGTCACCATTGCCGTGATCGACTCCGGGGTCGATGCCGCTCATCCCGATCTCCAGGGAATCCTGATCCCCGGATATGATTTTGCAAACAACGATGGGATTCCCGAGGACGATGCCGGTCACGGCACCAAGGTATGCGGGATCATCGGGGCCCTGGGCGGCAACGGGATCGGAGTCGCCGGAGTGGCCTGGAACATCGATGTAGGGATCATGCCGCTCAAGTTCATGAAAAACAGCGACGGCAAGACCACGGGCAGCCTCTCGGATGCGGTCAGCGCCATCTATCATGCAGTGGACAACGGCGCGCACATAATCAATGCGAGCTGGGGCTTCTATTCATACTCCTATTCGCTTTCCGATGCGATTCGGTATGCACGGGACCATGGGGTCATGTTCATCTGCTCGGCAGGGAACAAGGGACAGGACAACGACACGAACGATCACTATCCCTCGAACTACCCCTATGAGAATGTCATAGCAGTGGCCGCCATGAACAGCTTCGGAGAGCTCGCGAGCTTCTCCAACTATGGGCTCTCCAGCGTGGACATCGCCGCGCCCGGCGTTGGAATCTGCACGACCGACAAAAACGGTGGATATTCCACCTGGTCGTCCGGAACCTCGTTTGCCACCCCCTTTGTCACGTCGGTTGCCGCCATGGTGCGATATCTGTCCCCCGGGCTTAAGGTGACGGACATCAGGAGCATTCTCCTGGGCTCGGTGATCGCGGGAGAGGGACTCGATCTCCAGAACATTGCCTCCGGCGGCTGCATCAACGCCTACCAGGCGCTGCTTTCCGAGGCCCAGTACGATACCTCGGCAAAGGCCTCGGCACCGGGAACAGGCGCGGACGATAATGCCGTCGCGAGTGGTGAGAGCGGTGGAGGCGGGGGCTGCCTGATTGATTCCGGCCGTAATCCCGGCAGCCCGCTCAGCCTCGTGATAACCTTCAGTCTGATGGTTCTTTTCCGGATGCCGTTTATGCGGCATTCGGGATAACCTATACCCCCGCCCCCCTTTAAAAAAGGGGGGCACCCCTTCTTTCTCCTGCTTACATCGCCTCGATGGCCATGGCCATGCCCATGCCGCCTCCGATGCACAGGCTCGCCATGCCGAGCTCGACATTTCTCCGCTTCATCTCATAGATGAGGGCCGCAATGATCCTGGCACCTGTGGCGCCGATAGCGTGCCCGATGGAGATGCCCGAGCCGTTGACGTTGGTGATGCTCTCGTCGATGCCCAGCTCCCTGATGCAGGCAATGGCCTGGGAGGCAAAGGCCTCGTTCAGCTCGAAGAGCCCGTAATCCTTGATGCTCGTCCCGGTCGTTCTGAGGAGCTTGCGCACCGCGGGGATGGGGCCGAGGCCCATATAGGCGGGATCGATGCCGCCCGACGCATAGCCCTTGATTCGGGCAAGGGGTTTCAGACCGAGCTCTTTAGCCTTTTTCTCGCTCATGACCAGGCACGCTGCAGCACCGTCGTTGATGCCGGATGCGTTGCCCGCAGTGACCGTCCCGTCCTTCTTGAACACGGTGGCGAGCTTGGCCATCTTCTCCAGGGTGGTGTCCATGGGGCGCTCGTCCGTATCGAATACGATAGGATCGCCCTTTCTCCGGGGAATGACCACCGGGACGATCTCGTCTTTGAGGATCCCCTTGGCAATGGCTGCCCGTGCGCGCGAGTGTGACTCGAATCCCAGCCGGTCCTGCTCCTCGCGGCTGATCCCGTAGAGGGATGCGATGTTCTCGGCGGTGACGCCCATGTGGTACCCGTAGAATATCTCGTAGAGGCCGTCAAAAACCATGAGGTCAACAGTCTTGCCATAGGGCATGTCCATGCGGTAGCCCCAGCGTGCGCTGGGCAGCGCGATGGGCGCATTGCTCATGTTCTCCATGCCGCCGGCAACCACGACCTCGTTGTCCCCGGCCATGATGGACGACGCTGCAAGGGCGATGGCCTTGAGTCCCGAAGCGCAAATCTTGTTGACGGTGACGGCAGGAGTCTCCTTGGGAAGGCCGGCACGGATCATGGCTTGTCGACCGGGGTTCTGCCCCTGGCCTGCCTGGAGCACGTTGCCCATGATGACTTCGTCAATCGCGATGCCCATATTCCCTTCGGGCCAGTTCCGGTATTCCTTTTCAACCGGCGCGATCACTTCTTTCTGGAGAGGATTCGGCTGCTCGCTGCGGATGATCTCCGGCACCTCGGGTTTGAGCCCGGCTGAAAGCAGGGCCTCCCGGATCACGAGTGCTCCCAGGTCTTTTGTCTCTATGCCTTTGAGGGTCCCGCCAAAGGAACCCACGGCAGTGCGCTTCGCGCTGACGATAACGACATTATTCATAATGATGCCTCCTTGTGTGGGTTGATTTCCTTCTCGATTTGCTGCAGGCCACACTATTTCATAATAGGGGGAGGTTGGCAACAGGGAAAGAGGGCTATGGGGCGAATCCTCCAGGCATTCCCACAGCTTGATTCACCCGTGACTTCGGTGTAATCTAAATCGTATGGAAATCGACCTCGATGATCTCCTGAATCAGTACCAGCTCTTTCTCCTGGACCAGAAGGGACTGTCTCCGGAGACCTACCGGGCATACGTGAACGATATCCGGGATATGCTCTCGTTTCTCGATAGCCGCTCGATCCGGATTCCCGAACGGCTGACCGTGAGGTCCTACATGCTCAGGCTCCACACCCGATACAGCCGTTCAAGCATCAACCGGAAGCTCAGCTCCATAAAAGGCTTTTTCGACTTTGCCATGACCAGGACCGATCTGGCCGTGAACCCGTTTGCCCACGTGCGCTCTCTGAAAAAACAAGAGACCCTGCCGAAAAATTTGAGTCCGGAAGAGATTGCGGATCTCATCGACGGCACTCCCGATCTCAGGGACCGTGCCATCCTTGAGCTGTTTTATTCCACAGGCATCAGGGTCTCCGAGATGGAGTCCATGAACTGCCGGGACATAGACGGCGATTCCCGGTTCATCCTGGTTACAGGGAAGGGTTCGAAGCAGCGGAAGGTCCCGATCGGAAAGAGGGCCCTGTCGGTCGTCTCCGAATATCTAAGGCACAGGGGGATAGCCGACCCCCTGTACAGCAGCCAGCCCCTTTTTCTCAACAACCGGGGCGCCAGGCTCGGATCGAGGAGCATACGCCGCACCGTGGATCAGTGGTCGAGGAGGGCGGCCATGAGCAGGAGGGTGAGCCCCCATGTCATCCGCCACACCTTTGCCACCCACATGCTCGATGCCGGGGCCGATCTGCGCGCCATCCAGGAGATGCTCGGTCATGCAAGCCTTTCGACTACCCAGCGGTATACCCACTTAACCCTCGACAAACTCATGGATGTATATGATAAGTCTCATCCGAAGGCAAAGGAGGATGAATGGAAATGAGAGGCACAACCGTGCTCTGCGTGCGCAGAGGCGCGAACGTGGTGCTGGCCGGAGACGGCCAGGTGACCATGAACAACGTGGTCCTGAAGGCCAATGCCCGCAAGGTGAGAACGATCTATGAAGACAAGGTGCTGGCAGGGTTTGCCGGGTCCACCGCCGATGCGTTCACGCTCTTCGAACGCTTCGAGGCCAAGCTCAGGGAGTACCGGGGCAACCTCACCCGCGCCGCAGTGGAAATGGGCAAGGACTGGAGAACCGACCGCATTCTCAGGCGGCTCGAAGCCCTGATGATCGTGGCCGATGCCGGGAAGACCTTTCTGCTCTCCGGCAGCGGGGACGTGGTGGAGCCCGACGACGACATCTGTGGCATCGGCTCCGGAGGCCAGTATGCAGTGGCTGCAGCCAAGGCCCTCCTTCAGTTCACGGATTTTTCCGCACGGGAAATCGCGGAAAAGGCCATGGACATCGCCTCAGACATCTGCATCTACACAAACAAGAGCCTGGTTTTCGAGGAACTCTCATGAACGATTTCACGCCCAAACAGATCGTAGCCGAGCTGGATAAATATATCGTGGGTCAGGACAAGGCCAAAAAGGCCGTGGCCATCTCGCTGAGAAATCGCTGGCGGCGCCAGCGGGTGGCTGAAGACATGCGGGAGGACATCTATCCCAAAAACATCATCCTCATCGGCCCCACCGGCGTGGGCAAGACCGAGATCGCCAGAAGGCTTGCCCGTCTCGCGGATGCCCCTTTCATCAAGGTCGAGGCCTCCAAATTCACCGAGGTGGGATACGTGGGCAGGGACGTGGAGTCCATTATCCGCGATCTCATGCGCATCTCCGTGCAGATGGTGCAGCGCGAGGAGAGCGAGAAGGTCAAGACCAAGGCCCGCGACATCGCCCAGGAGCGCGTGCTCGATCATCTGCTCCCGGTCCAGAAGGATGCCCAGGTACACGCGGAGAGCAGAGAAAAGCTCCGCGCCATGCTCAAGGAAGGCCTGCTCGACGACCGCATCATCGAGGTGGAGGCCCGGGAGTCGGCCATGCCCACCATCGAGGTCTTCTCCGGCCAGGGCTTGGAGGAGATGGGCATTGATTTCAAGGAGATGTTCTCCAACTTCCTGCCCAAGAAAACCCGGCGCAGGAAGATGAACGTCAAGGATGCGCTTGAGTTTCTCGCGTCCCGGGAGGTCTCGCGCCTGATCGACATGGACAAGGTCACCGAAGAGGCCAGGCACCGCGTCGAGAACACGGGCATCGTCTTCGTGGATGAGCTCGACAAGGTCGCGGGCAGGGAGTCCACTCACGGTCCCGACGTCTCACGCGAGGGCGTGCAGCGCGACCTCCTGCCCATCGTGGAGGGGACCACGGTCAACACCAAGTTCGGTCCGGTCAGGACCGACCACATTCTCTTCATCGGATCCGGGGCCTTTCACGTGAGCAAGCCGTCTGACCTCATCCCCGAGCTGCAGGGAAGGTTCCCCATCCGGGAGGAGCTCAACCCGCTGACCAGGGAAGACTTTGTTCGGATCCTGGTTGAGCCCAAGAACGCCCTGATCAAGCAGTACCAGGCACTGCTCGCCACCGAGGGGATCGATCTGACGATCGGAGACGACGCGATCCTGGAGATCGCCCGGATCGCCCAGTATATCAACGAGCACACAGAGAACATCGGTGCCAGGAGGCTCCACACAGTCCTGGAGAAACTCCTGGAGGATATTTCGTATGAGGGCGCCGACCTCTCGGGCACGATCGAGATAAACGCGGATTACGTGAACGAGCGGCTCGGGCCCATCATGCAGAAAGAAGACTTGAGCCGGTACATTCTCTGATCCCTGGCGCGCCCGAGAAGGAAAACGGCCGCGCCCGGCAGGAATACGCCGCCTCGATATCCTCGCGGACGGGCGCACAGCCGGCCCCTTGCCGGGGCAGGGCGCCCGAATCTGCCCCATGGAGTCTTTTTCCTCCTGCAGATATTCGCCAAGCTGTGATAAAATGGATAAATAGAGGAGGACATATGATACCCAAGGGCCAGTTTGTCACGGACTGCCGTGACGGTGATTCCATACGGGCGGTTTTCATGATCTCGCAGCGCAGGCTCCTGACAGCACGCAACGGCAAGCCCTACGCAAAACTCCTGCTCACCGACAAGAGCGGCGATATCCTGGGGCTTCTCTGGGATGATGCCCGCCAGCAGATTTCAGCCATTGGCCAGGGAGACGTGGTGGGGATCAGGGGGATCGTGGAGTCTTATGACGGCAGGCTTCAGATCAAGGTCGAGAAGATCATGAAGCTCGAAGAGGACAAGGTCGATCTGAGCGCGCTGATCGCCACCACCTGCCACGATATCCCCGCCATGATGGCTGAGCTCGACACCCATATAGCCGGGATCAGGAGCGCACACTTAAAGCGCCTCATCAACGAGATCTTTTCCTGCGAGGGTGTCAAGGACGCATTTCGCAAAGCGCCTGCGGCAAAGGGGATCCATCATAACTATATCGGCGGCCTGCTGGAGCATACCCTGTCCATTCTCAGGCTGATCCACTGCATTTTCCCTCTCTACCAGCACCTGGGGGTCAACCGGGACCTCCTCGTGACCGGTGCCCTGCTGCACGATGTCGGGAAGATCTATGAGTACTCCTTCAACCGGTTTATCGACATGACCCCCATGGGCCGGCTCGTGGGTCACGTCTACCTCTCCGCCAATATGGCGGACCAGGCTATTTCCCGGATACCGGGGTTCCCGGACGAGCTGAGGCTCCATCTGATCCACATGATTCTCGGTCATCACGGGCAGCTGGAGTTCGGGTCGCCCAAGCTGCCCATGACGCGCGAAGCGCTCCTGCTCCACATGCTCGACGACCTCGACGCCAAGATCACGGGATTTTCTTCCATCATCGAGGCCACACCCGAGGAAGAGGACTTCAGTGCTTTTTCAAGCATCTACAACCGTTTTCTGTATACCCGCGGATATGAGGAGAATGAGTAGACCGGCTGTCCTCAAGGGCGGCCCTTTAAGGATGAATGGGAGGTTGACCCATGGAAAGCAAGATCGGCGAGGAACAGGGGCTGGCCCTGGTAAAGCTGGTCAGAAAGACCCTGGCGGATTATCTGGGTGCCCCGCTGGCTGAGCAGGAAGACATGACGGAGATCCTCAAAGACAACACCCTGAACATGAAGCGCGGTGTGTTCGTCACCCTGCACAAGAAAGGGCAGCTCAGGGGGTGCATCGGCTTTCTGGACGCCCACGAGCCGGTAGTCGAAGCGGTGAGGCTAAACGCGCTCAATGCCGCGTTCCGCGATCCCCGGTTCAGCCCGCTGAAGCCCTCGGAGCTTGGAGAGATCGATATTGAGGTGAGCGTGCTCACCGAGCCTGATGCGCTTGAATATACGGACGCGGGAGACCTCCTGGAGAAGCTCAGGCCGGGGATCGACGGCGTCATTATCCGCCAGGGTCCGGCCTCGGCCACCTTTCTGCCTCAGGTGTGGGAGCAGCTCCCCGGCAGGGAGGAGTTTCTCTGCCAGCTCTGTCTCAAGGCCGGGCTGCCCGCGCATGCGTGGCGGAACCCCGGGGTCCGGGTCCTTACCTACCAGGTCCAGTATTTTGGGGAGAGATAGACCTCCTGTCGCCAAGGCTGCGCAGGACAGGTCCTCTGATCAGGAGATTGCGAGCCAGCGGTACTCGCGGATGTGGTCCAGGAGCTCGTGGATGATCTCGTGGGCTTGGGTGTCACAGGCGCGCAGCCTGAATATCGTCTCCAGGCTCCTCCCCTTCCTCACCGGGATGAGGTCGAGCAGGGTCCCGGTCCTGGCAGTTCTGCCGTGAGCCCGGGCGACCCGCACCAGGTGTGAGAACCGGATCGTATACTCGCTGTGCCAAAGGAGTTTTATCTCGCGGGGATAGGCGTCGAGGTCCAGGTCTCGTGCGAGATATGCCATGTTGTCCGGAATGACGGGGTCGCAAGAGTGCTCGGTGAGCAGCGCCGGGACACCTGCGCTGCAGAGGGCCTCCACAAGCCTGAGAGCCCCGGTGTTGAGGTTGAAGGTTTCTTCCGGGATATCCAGGCCGTAGGTCCGGACAAGCTCCTCCGCCTCGGGAGGCATGTGCGAGGGATCGATCCCGGTGAGGGTGTCCAAGTCTCCCATGACCTCATTGACGATGAAGAGATCGACCCCGGCAACGGCCCCCAGGAGCTCATGGATATCCCCTCGTATGGAGGTGATGCGGGACTTCCATGGGCTGAGCCGGTCCCGCTGCCTCTTCAGGAGGCCCAGGGAAAGATCGATCATGTACACGTGTTCGACGCGGTCCCCATGGCCGGCGAGCAGCCCGTGCATGAGGCTCCCGTATCCTCCTCCCACCTCGCAGATGGTTGTGCGGTCCTTCAAAAGCCCCATGCGAACGAGAAAATCGCCCACCATGGCGCCGTAGCTCGACGGGTTCTCCAGGATGACACAATAGGGAGAGGCAGGATCTGAAAACGACTCACAGATGGTGAATTCGCTCATCAGATCGATGGGGGCGAACCGGTGATAATCCGTTGTTGTGCTCAATTCCGCCGCACGATCGGTGCTGCGGGAGGTTGCCCTGGGTCTTTCTCCTGAATTCGGATCGCTGCGGATTGCCATCGAGTCGAATCTAAACATGAAATCCTTGCCCGTGTACAGGATCAACTTGAGTAAGATTGCAGATTTGTTATAAGGTAATTGCATGAGGGGAAAGGTGAGGTGATACCCGTATGAGCAAGATGATACGATACCTGTCGGTCGCGATCGTCGCCCTTTTTCTGATTTCCTTGGCGGCTCATGCCCAAGGATCCCAGCCCTTGGAGCGGAACTGGATTGAGGACGTTGTCGAGCGGGTTCTGCCCTCGGTCGTGAACATCTCCTCGGTGAAAAAGGTGACGGTCAATCGCTCGCCGCTGTTTTCCGATCCTTTTTTCCGGGATTTCTTCGGAGACGGCGTCCCCAGGGAGCGGGTGCAGCAGGCCCTGGGGTCCGGGGTTATCGTGTCCGGGGACGGGTACATCGTCACCAGCAACCATGTGGTCAGCGATGCGGATGAGGTCGAGGTCCGCCTCTCCGACGAGCGGGTATTCACGGCAAAGATCATCGGCAACGATCCCAAGAGCGATGTTGCGGTCATCAAGATCGAAGCGAAGGATCTTCCGGTGATCAAGATCGGGAAATCGTCGAATCTGCGGATCGGCAGCTATGTTCTTGCACTGGGCAACCCGTACGGCCTGGAAGGCACGGTCACGCACGGGATCATCAGCGCCCTGGGACGCTCGGGCCTGGGCATCACGGAATACGAGAATTTCATCCAGACCGATGCCCCCATCAATCCCGGCAATTCGGGAGGTGCCCTGGTCAACATGGAAGGCGAGCTCATCGGGATCAACACGGCAATCCTCTCCCAGTCCGGCGGCAACATAGGGATCGGCTTTGCCATCCCGGTCGATCTCGTGATGGATATCGTCCGGAGCCTCCGGACATACGGGAGGGTCGTCAGAGGGTGGCTGGGAGTAACGGTGCAGGAGATCACCCCAAAGATTGCCGAGGCAATGGAACTGGAGACCCCGCAGGGGGTGCTCATCGCGGAGGTCATCAAGGGCTCTCCCGCCGCTAAAGCCGGAATCAGGCAGGGAGATGTGGTGGTTTCCATCAACCGTACAGAGGTGAACGACCCATCGGCCCTGCAGTTTCTCGTCTCAGGGATCGCCCCGGGCACGAGGGTGCCGGTCACTGTCATCAGGGACGGGGGCAGGAAGACCGTGACCGTCACCATCGGAGATCTCTCTGAGGCAGAGGTTCCCCGGGACACGTATCTGGTGGAGGGCAACCGGTTTCTCGAAGGGGCAAGGGTTGCTGAACTGAGCCCGCCGCTGCGTGACTCCCTGGAAGTGCCCAACAACATCGATGGAGTGGTCGTGACGGGCGTCGAGAGCAATTCTTCCGCCTCCAGCACCGGCCTGAGGCCTGGAGACGTGATCGTCGCCATCAACGGCCGGAAGATCGCCGGCCTTTCCGAGTTCAAGCAGATCCTCCAGTCCGTCAACGGCAGGAGGATGGAGATCAGCATATACCGGCAGGGGATGATCCTGAACATGACCCTCATCAGGTGAGCAACATCCGGGGTGCCTCTCACGTGTGCGGCAGGCAAAGGCGACCCGTGAGCGATGCCGCTGGCGAGAGTTCATTTCCGGGAATGATTTCCGGGTGACGATGAGGAAAGCGCAATACCTGGTAACAATTGGACGGAGCATCGAATGCGTGCAGTGATCCAGCGGGTGAATCAGGCGTCCGTGAAGGTGGATGGAGGAGAGATATCGCGCATCGGGAAAGGGCTGTGCTGCCTCGTGGGCGTCGAGACTGGAGATGGTGAGCGCGATGTGGACTACATTGCCCGGAAGATCTGCGGCCTGCGGGTCTTCGACGATGAGCAGGGGATGATGAACCTCGATGTGGGGCAGGTCCAAGGAGAGGTTCTCCTTATCTCACAGTTCACCCTGCTGGGCGATACCCGCAAAGGAAAACGCCCGTCTTATTTCACGGCGGAGCAGCCGGACAGGGCTTCAGAGCTGTTCGAGGACACGGTGAGGCTGGTTTCCGCGCTGCACAGCGGCAAGGTCGCGACCGGCAGATTCCAGGCCGCCATGGAGGTCTCCATCGTCAATAACGGTCCGGTCACCATCCTCATGGACAGCAGGAGGATTTTCTAAAACCAGGCGTATGGTCGACTCTCATCCTTTGAACGTGTTGATCCGTTCCAGCAGCTTGTCCTCGGGCATTGCGCCCACGATGTCTCCGGCCTTGGCGCCATCCTTGAACACCAGCAGGTTGGGGATGGAGCGGATGCCGTACCGGGAAGCGGTCTTGTTGTTCTTGTCCACATCGATCTTGGCGAAGACGATGTCCCCCTGATGCTTCTTTGCCAGGCTCTCGATGATCGGGCCCAGCATTCTGCACGGTCCGCACCACTCGGCCCAGCAGTCCACGACGAGAAACGGATAGTTGTTTACAGCCTCGTCCAGCGTGTCGTCATTGAGCTCGATGGGGTAGTCCGGATTTTCCACGAAAGTCCCCTCAGCCATAGTTATCTCCTTTCTTTCTTGCGATCTCAGGATACTGCCCAGGCACTGTAGGCGCTCCCCTTGAGATCCTGGACATACTGCTCTGCGGCAAATGCAGCCGTGGCCCCGTCTCCGCAGGCCGTGATCACCTGCCGCAGGAGCTTCCTTGTGCAGTCGCCGCAGGCGAATATTCCGGGTGCCGAGGTCTTCATCTGAGTGTCCACCATGACATACCCGCCTTCATCGCACGACACCACATTGGTGACAAAAGCAGTGTTGGGGATGTACCCGGTAAAGACGAACACCCCGTCGACCTCCAGGGTCTTTTTTTTCGAAGGGTCTCCTATATCGGAGATCCTTACGGCATTTACCAGGTTTTCACCCAGGATCTCTTCCACAGCCGAGTTCCATGCAAAGTCGATCTTCTCGTGCGCAACCGCCCTTTCCTGGAGAATCCGGGTGGCCCGAAGCCGGTCCCGGCGGTGAATGATGGTGACCCGGGAGGCAAAACGGGTGAGAAAAAGCGCCTCCTGGACAGCCGTATTCCCCCCGCCCACAACCGCTACTGGAACGTCACGGTAGAACGGTCCGTCGCAGGTCGCGCAATAAGAAACGCCTTTTCCCGTGTACTCGCTCTCTCCCGGGACGTTCAGGTGCGCGTACCCGGTTCCGGTGGCAAGGATCACAGACAGCGCATCGAATGAGCCGTTTCCGGTTTTCACCCGCCAGATATCAAGGGAGTCGCGGGATGCGCGCTCCAGAGAGACCACGTCGTCCTCCACGATCTCCAGGCCGAACATCCCTGCCTGCTGGGTGAAACGCTCGATGAGTTCGTATCCGGAGATTCCTCCCGGAAAACCGGGGTAATTCTCCACGATTTCCGTGGTCGTGATCAGGCTTGGATTGACCTGACTGGAGAGCATGAGTGTCTTCATCCTGGATCGTGATGCATAAATCCCGGCGGTCAGTCCCCCGGGCCCTGAGCCTACGATGATGATGTCGTACATGTATGCGTCCTTCTCTATTGATAACGTTCGAGGATATCAAGCAGCTGTTCTATCTTCTCCGGTTCCTTGAGGAAGTAGCATTTGAGGTTCCCCTTCCTTATGCAGTCGACGATCCCGTTTATTTTCAGTATGGAGAGATGCTGAGAGGCATTGGCCTGACGGATGTTCAGGGTGCTTTCCACCTCCCCGACGCACTTCTGGCCCTGGATGAGCTCCCGGGCGATCATGAGCCTCACCGGGTGCCCCAGGGCCTTGAGATATGAAGCAGTCATCTCGTTACGCGACATACTGCAATCCTTTTATAAGATTATTTTCATATTCATACACAATAAAATGTCTGTCAATCCTTGATTTCTCCAGCTTGCAAGTAGTATGCTTAAAATACATGATAGAAAATATTTCCCGGGGGTCAAGATATGAAGAGACTTTTGGCTGCACTGACCGTCCTTCTGGTGCTCGTTCCCACCCTCTGCTCCGCAGAAGGGTATGTCATGGTCAACTACGGAATCGGCGGAGATATCGACGAGCCCAGCTTAGGCGTCGAGATGGGGGGCATCTTTCTCTCCCGTCTGCATCCCGAAGGTGGAGCGGTCAGCTTCGGCCTGGGGGTGAGCGTTGCCGACACGGACGAGCATATCCCGTCTGCGGCCCTGCCCTCTGTACCCGCTCCTGCCTATGACCAGTTCACCAAGTACAATGACGGCAACGAGCAGGAGGTGTATGTCAGCATCGGCGCCGAGATGATTCCCGCCCTCTTTGCCGTGGCAGGGGTGGGCTATGCCAGCCAGGACACCGTGCTCGTCGGGAGGTCCGGCGATCAGTTTTATGAGGTTGACTCCGAGAGCGACAACAATGTCACCTGGATGCTCGGCATGCGGTATATCATCCAGGGCCTGAATGTCGGTCTGGGGTATCATTCCCGGCGCGGGATCCTGGCAGGTGTCGGCATCGCGTTCTGACCCCTGGTTGAACTTATTTTACAAGGAGATTT
>JALNWY010000076.1 GCA_023230665.1 Deltaproteobacteria bacterium | reverse complement strand
TTCGGCAGGCGAAAGACATTGCCATAACCCACCGGGACCACGGCAAGCCTGGGCCTTACCTGCTCCAGAAACATCATCTGACAGCTTTTTCTGGAACCGTGATGCCCGACCTTGAGCACGTCTGCAGACAGGTCTGTGTCCAGACGGCACAATCTGATTTCTCCGAGCCCTTCCACATCTCCCATGAAAAGTCCCCGCATGCTGCTGTCGCCAATTCTCAGTACAATGGAATGCAAGTTCTGGTCCATACCGGCATTTCGCTGGTCTATCCGCTTCTGCGGATTCAGTATTTCGATATCCATACCCGCATAATGGCGGACATCACCCAGACATACGTTTTTTACAGGAATGCCTTTCCTTTGTGTAATGTGAATAACAGATCGGAAATCCGGATTCCAGTCTTCTTTCATATTCGTCCACACCTCCCCTGTCGGGAAACGATCCAATATGAACGGCATACCGCCGATATGATCTACGTGCGCATGGGTGATGACCACGATGTCGAGCTTTGTGATCCCTCGCCTGAGCAGGTGGGGACCCACGATAAACCTTCCGGTATCGAATCCCCACCGCGAGCCTCCTGCATCGATGAGAATCGCGGTCCTGCCCCTGGTGACGAGTGTGCTGTCGCCCTGGCCCACACTGATGAAATCAAAGCAGAGAGGCTGGTGATCCCTGTATATACGCAGGCCGGCAGGGATCGCGACAATGAGAAAGATGCTCAGTGAAAGAATAACAGTGCGCACTCTGGAGGCGGTCGAGAAAAAGGCTGTAATCATACCTGCATAGCACGCAAACACCCAGGCATTGCCCGGAGCTGCCACCGGATGGAGTCGCCCGAACATCTCTGCGGCCCTGATGATCACCCCCATGGTATCGAAAGAAAAAGAGAAGAATAGAGAGGAGATCTGATCGGAAACAGGAAAAAGGACAAGCCCGGCCATTCCGAGCGGCATCACGACAAAGCTGAACCATGGCACAAAAACGATATTTGCCACGAATCCGCTCAAAGAGATAAAGCCGAAATGGCTGATCGTGATGGGCAGGGTAAAGGCTGCGGCAATGACCGGTATGAGGATATACGCAAGCCACCGCGGTGAGCCTTCCAGCCTGAGATACACCCCGGTGATCCCGAGCACTGCCGAGAATGACAGAAGAAAACTCGACGTGTACAGAGAGTGAGGTGTCCAGAGCAGGATGAGGATGCCTGCCAGCGAAAGGCTCTCGACCAGGTAGTGCCTGCGGGAGAGAATGAGCGAGACAATGATGCACGCAACCATGATGGCTGACCGGACAGCTGGGATGGACCCTCCTACGAAATGGGTGTAGAGCAGGACCCCTGCCAGGCCTGTGAGTTTTGCGATGAACGGGGTGTCCAGGCGCCCGGACAGGACGGGTATGAGTCTGAAAAGGGCAAAGCTCCCGGCATACCCGAGCAGAAACACAATCCCCATGTGAAGACCTGAAATGGCCAAGAGATGCGCCACGCCAAGAGATGCGAAACTGTCGCGCAGGGAGTATGAGAGACCTGAGATATCTCCGGTCAACACAGCCTTCATGATCTCTGCCTCGGGCCGGGCATAATTGGAAAGAGCAGCGGCAATGCGCCCGTTCAACCCCTGTGCTCGGCCGGGTTTCATTATTGTGAGCCCGGTGCCGTCCTTGATATATCCTTTCAGGGTGATTCTCTGGCTCAAGAGATATGACCGGTAGTCGAATTCCCCTTCGTTTCCCAGAGGCCGCGGTGCCTTCAGGCGCACCCTTCCCTTGACCACGCTCCCTTTCCCGGGATCGGAGACATTTTCATAGATACTGATCAGTGTTCGGCCCCGGATACGCTGACCGTCCACCGATACGCTGTCCAGGGTGATCCGGAAGCTCCCCCTGACAAACCCCGATTCAGTCACCCTGCCCTGAACCTGATATTCACCATCAGGAAGATCGGTCCAGCCGGGTGAGGACAGCACAGCCCCGGCAGCCAGGACAAGGCCGAACCCAAGGTGGACTATCCTGCTCCGATCATAGAGCAGCACAAGGAAGAAAAGGCAGAATACGCCCGCAGGGATATCTCCCCACAACATGACAAGACCCAGACACATGGCTGCAAAGACGATTGCAAGGGGTGCGGCCAGCGAGATCTCCCTCAAAATCATATCACCTTATCTCCCGGAGAATGTCCTGCCCAAAAAGGCAGGTCAGTCTGGAGAACTTACCGTGTCATTTCACCGGCGACCCGTTCGCCGAACACCGCGAATGCGCAAGGAAACGGGTTCATGCCCGGTTTGGCCCCTGTTTCACGATATTCCGCCAGGAATACCGCCAAAGGGGTTCAAAGATGCAAGAGGCTCAAGAATGCCCCTCTTCAGGCTGCCTGCGGTTCTGTTCTTCAGGCTGACTTCAGACTTCCGATGATCTCCGTGATCGATTCCAGGCCCTTGTCCTGCATATAGCGGATAAGCCCCTGAATGATCGCACCGAAGCACAAAGGGTCCCTCAGCGAAAAGCTGCCGATCTCCACGGCGGATGCCCCGGCCAGGAGAAACTGCACTACGTCCCTCCAGGAGGTAACGCCTCCTGACGCGATCACCGGGATGGTTACCTGCCGGGATACTTCCCATACGATCCTCAGGGCAATGGGCTTGATGGCAGGTCCTGAAAGGCCTCCGGTAATGTTTCCGAGTATTGGCTTGCAGGTATTCTCGTCAATGGCCATGGCTGGGAAGGTGTTGGAGCAGGTCAGGGCGTCGGCCCCACCCTCCTGGGCCGCGAGCGCCATCTCGCCGATATGGGTCACCATGGGTGAGAGTTTGACGATGAGGGGCTTTGTGGTGGACTTACGCACCTGCGCCACGAGCCGGTTGAGAATCTGCGGGTCCTTTCCGAATTCGATCCCGCCTTTTTTGATGTTCGGACACGAAACATTCATCTCGATCGCGGATACGCCATCGAGATCGAGCTTCTGCGCCATTTGGACGTACTCATCCTCGCCCGTGCCAAAAAAATTGACGATCACCTCGGTGTCGAAGGTGCCGAGAAAGGGGAGTTTCTGGGCAATGAACGCATCGGCGCCGATGTTCTCCAGCCCGATCGCATTGAGCATGCCGCAGGGGGTCTCGCACACCCTTGGCGTCGGGTTCCCCTCCTTGGGATGCAGGGACAGGCCCTTGGTCACGACCCCCCCGAGCAGCGAGAGATCGAAGATCCGGGCGAACTCCTCTCCATAGGCAAAGGTGCCCGAGGCGCTGAGAACAGGATTTTTCAGGCAGAGTCCCGGTGCCAGCCGGATGGAGATATCCATCATTGCCTCCACTCAATGCTTGATGCATCGAACACAGGCCCCTGCGTGCAGACCCTCTGATTTCCCGTGGTCGTCCTGACCGCGCAGGCCGAGCACACCCCGAAGCCGCAGGCCATGCGTTCCTCGATGGACACCTCGCAGCGCGCCCCCAAGTCTTTAGCCAGGCTCGCCGCGGCCTTGAGCATGCCGGTGGGACCGCACGCATAGATAACGCATGGCTGTTGTATCGTCTTCAGAAGACCGTCCAGGGCCTGTGTCGCCACACCCCTGATGCCCAGCGATCCGTCTTCCGTGGTCGCCGTGATCTCCACACCCCCGATGTTCTGCATCCTCTGCCACAAAGGTATGTCATCCTTTGTGTACGTCCCGATGATCAGGCGGCCTCTCTTCATCCGCTCGGCCATGGCCAGAATGGGAGGCAGCCCGGTCCCGCCTGCGATGTACACGGCTTCCTCCTCCGGCCTCGGGTCGCTGAAGCCCTTGCCCAGAGGCCCGAGCACGGAGAGCTCCTCGCCCTTCTTCTTTTCGGCAAGGAGCGAGGTCCCCTCCCCTCTTACCTTGTAGAGGATCTCGACGGCTCCCTCATTGTACGACAAAATGGCAAGGGGCCTGCGAAGAAAAGGCTCGCACGTGCTGGTGAGCCTCAGCATGAGAAACTGCCCTGGCGTGAATGGAGAAAGCTCGCACATAAGCGTCATCAGGTAGGTATCCTGGGCGACCTGTCGGTTGTCTTTGACCAGGGCGTTGCTGTCCTTCATCCATCAGTCCTTTCGAGACGTTTCACCATGATGGAGGCGTCTTCTCCGCTATCGGAGTAATACCGCCGCCAGGTACTGACATGGGTAAATCCCACCGATGCGTAGAGGCGCTTCGCGCTATCATTCGATTTCCTCACTTCGAGAAAAACATACGACTTCCCGTGTGATCTGGCAAATGAAAATATCTGGTCCAGAAGTCTCCGTGCAATCCCCTGCCGCCGAAAGTCAGGGTGCACGGCAAGGTTCAGCAGATGGACCATATTCTTCATGCCCAGAGAAAAGCAGTATCCCACGACATTGCCATGGCAGCGTGCTGTGATATTGCAGCTCTTCCTGTCGTGCAGGGCGGTCAAGAAGGTGTACACACTCCACGGCGAGACAAACGATGCCTGTTCTATGGCGAGGATCGAGGGCATGTCTTCCCGCGTTGTCTTGCGCAGGATCAGTGAATCCATGAGATCATGAGTATGATGATCATGCCGAGAATAAAGAGCCCTGCATGTCCCGGCCTCGGTACCTCCTTGGCCATGAGACCGGCCAGCCCGATCGCGACCCCGGCCAGGGGCATATAGGAAAGAGCTGTTTTCACCGCGCCGGGCAGGACCTCGCCGGCCAGGACAGCGGCCGTGCACAGCAGGCCGACGCTGATTCCCAGCGCAGCCAGAGCGTAGAGATAGCTGCGCAGCAGGGCCTTGCCTATGGCGTTTCGCACCGCAGGTTCCATCCGGCCCTCAGGCACCCGGTTGATCAGGTCCTGGTTCAGCATGCGGATGTGCGTGTCCAGGGTCCTGCCTACCATGGCAAAGGGAAGGCTGGCCGCCAGGGCGAACCCGGCAGCGGCTGCATCGCTCATGTGCGCGCTCGCCAGTACGGCAGTGGGAGTGGCGGCGGCTGCGCAGAAGGACTCGTCGTTGGGAAGATAGGCCCCCACCGGAGGGGCGTTGAGCCAGAGGAGCTCCAGTGAGGCGCCGATCATGAAACCCATGGCGACGTTGCCCATGATTAGACCCAGGACCGGGGAAATGATTATGGGCCTGCTGATCATGGACTGAAAGATGAAGACGCGATCGAGCCAGAGCAGTGCACCGGCCAGGATGCTGGATACGACCGGAAGTATCATGACATGACCGTGCCTATGAGGGATTTCATGTCGATAAGCCGCTCCCGGGGAACCGATTGGAGACTCACGTTCACCCCGCTGTCCATGAGTTCTTTCAGCATCAGGACATCGTCCTTATCCACCCAGACTGAATAGGAGACCTGCTGGGACGACTGGGTCCCCTTGTTGTTTCCCAGGTTGAGCTTGAGGAAATGAAAGCCCTTTGAGTACAGGGCGTGCGCGTCCCTGATCGACGAGACAATGACCAGGGTCCGCATGTCGTCGAGGTCTCTGTCTTGCACCAGGCAGGTCACCTCGTCGAGGGTGACGATCCTCAAGGTTATCCGGTCGGGGATAGCCATGGACATGATGGTCTTCTGGAAATGATCGCTCGCGAGGGCGTCGTTGGCCACGACCACACTCTGGGCCTTCAGGAACGGAATCCACGATTCCAGTATCTGCCCGTGTATGAATCTGTCGTCTACCCGCACGAGGAGGATGTTCATTTCTTCCCTATGGCTGTCGAGAGGATCTCAGAGGCGATGTTGATATTATGCGACCCATGCTCTTTGAGTATCTGGGCCAGATCCCGCATGTTCTTCCCCTCCCGCTTGGTCAGGGCTGTTATGACCATGGGAAGGTTCACCCCGGTGATCACCTCGACCTCGTTGCGCTCGAGGAATGACAGGCTGATATTCGACGGGGTCCCGCCGAACATATCCGTGAGGATGATCACGCCCTGGCCGGTGTTCACCTCTTTGATCGTTGTCTTGAGCATCTTCCTGAGCTTGTCGACATCGCTTCCCTGACAAAAGGAGCACGCCTTGAACGCCTCCGCGTGTCCCACGATCATTTCCGCGGTCTCTGTGAGAGCTTCCGCCAGTCTGCCGTGAGCCACCACAATGATGCCAACCATTTCAATGACCTCCTGATCCGATATCTCTGTGAACGAGCTTCCCGTGATAGCCCGCCCCTTCTATGAGTTCCATGACTTCCTCTGCCACTGCCACTGAACGATGTCTGCCTCCCGTGCATCCGACGGCAATGTTGAGATACGACCGGCCTTCCTTTTTATAAAGGGGCAGGATCGAGCGGATAAGGTCCTTGAACCGGGCGATGAACTCCCGGTAGCTCTCGTGCTGCATCAGGTATTCCCTGA
This sequence comes from Deltaproteobacteria bacterium, assembly GCA_023230665.1. Classification (GTDB taxonomy): domain Bacteria; phylum Desulfobacterota; class Desulfomonilia; order UBA1062; family UBA1062; genus Phosphitivorax. The sequence goes on along the minus strand of JALNWY010000076.1, from coordinate 6,832 downwards.
CCTCGCTGTCCGAACCTGTTTTGTTCTTGAGCGTCTCCTCAAAGTAGGGATTGGGAAGAAACCTCACATCCATGACAATGTCCGCATCCATCGGGATCCCCTTTTTGAACCCGAACGACCGTATTTCGATGTACATGTCCCTGGTTTTGTCCTTGGCTGATATGATGCTCCTGATCTTGGCCTGAAGCTCGTGGACATTCATCTCCGAGGTGCTGATGATGTAGTCCGCCATATCCCGTACCGGCTCCATGATCTTCATCTCGGCGTCGAGGGCGTCCATGAGGTTCGGGTACACCTCGCTCAAGGGATGTCTTCTCCTGGTCTCCTTGAAACGGTTCAGAAGATTTTCCTTGCTCGCCTCCAGATAGATGACATGAACGTCCGAAACCATGCTTCTCAAAAGCGCAATCATCCAGGGCGCCTTTTCCGTGAAGGCCCCCGCACCCGCTCTTACATCCAGACCGATGCACACCTTGGGAATGTCGAAGGTCGCTGAATCGTACACCTCGATAAACTTCATAATGAGATCGACCGGGATATTGTCCATACAGAAAAATCCCTCGTCCTCAATGGCCTTCAGAGCGGTTGATTTACCCGAGCCGGAAAGGCCTGTCACGATTACGATGAACGAACGATCCATGGCATCCCCTCTGTGCTACATGCGACCCCGATGGAAAGAGCCGATTTACCCGGCGACGATCACGGTGTTTCTCCATCCGTATGCACCCCGCGATCCAACCCTGCCCAATGCCTGTCCATCCACTGCAAATTAAACGCAGATTCAAAACTAGATAGTATTCATTCATGGCCCTGTCAACGTGCATATACCATCTTTGTCTTTTAGAGGAGCTTTCGGATTAAAGAAACCCCCACAGGTATCCGAGAGTACCCTTCAGAGGAAAGATAAGCGAAATGCCCGAAAACAAACACGATAGCGAGCAGATCTCTTCCGATGCCGCAACAACTCCATTGTTCGTAAAGGCCTTTCACACCGCGCTGCTTGATCATGAAAAGATCTTGCGCATCATCACCTCGCTCAAAGACATCCAGGCCCGGATCGATCAGGCGTATACCCATATCTGCACTGATCTGCCTGCAATCAACAGGGAGATACTGCTCACCTTCCAGCAGGCTGCGGATACGCTGGATTCCCTGAGTTCAACAGGGTCTTCGGGCACCATAGGGATCATGATCCATCATCTGAACAGTTTTCTGCACATGCTTACCCTCCAGGTAAGACGCATGAAAACGTTCACGGTGCGATCCCTGGCTGCACTCGAACATACCCGCTTGAGCGTGGTGGACGATTCCGGTCTCTCCGGGGAGACTCCCCTGGAAATGCAGGGAGCGGTGTCTCACGGCCTTGCCGATCATCTTCCGGCCTTTACCGGGGTAAAAAACGACCTGAAAGAGGTGCTCGAGAGGTCCCTTCAGCTCCAGAATCAGTGCATGAAAAAGCTCGGTCACAGCAAAAACCACGAGGTGCCGTCGCTGGTATACTCGCTCAACAACATCATCGGCATCTTGAGGGATCTCGTCTCCCGGGCCCGCCTCGTAAAGGACCCCATTCTCAAGATCATGTCAGGTCTCCAGACTCACGATATCGTGAACCAGGACATCGCCACCATATCCTGCGGGCTCCAAAAGATACTCTCCCTGATGAGCACGGCCGGCACCAAGGAGCAGATCGCGAATTTTCTGATCTTCCAGGAAAAGGCGTCCATGCTCTCTCTGAAACTGATCGTCCAGCTCATTTCCGTCATCCGTTCGCACGGCCGCGACCTCGAGGAAGAGATCGACCGGATAGAAGAAATGATCCTGCAGATCAAGGAAGACAAGGATACCATCGGCTGTTTTCTCCTGCAGAACACGCACGGAAAATCGACCCTTGATATTGTTTCGAACGAGGTCCTGGAGATGCTCGACAGCCTCTCCTCACGCTTCGACTCGCTCGCAGCCATAAATTCTCTCAATATGATAGGATGTTCTCAGATGAGCGCTGCGTGGGCAGATCTTGAAAAAACTGCCAGGGCGGTGCATGCCCAGGATGCATCCCCTTCACCGACCTGTGGACCGCCTGAGGGGTTGATATCCTGTATGAAGTCCCGGGAATGGCCGGTAGAACAAGACGCCATTGTTACGGGGCTTGAAAGGATGCCCGGAGATTTCCGCAAGGCACGGGTATTGATCCGCCGCAGCTTCGATGACATCAAGAGCATGCTGATCCAGTCCATAGACGGCATTGACTTGTACTCTGCCAGATGCCTGGAGGCAATCGAGCGGTTCCGCTGTGATATCAAAGGCCTGATGAGCACGCTGGACGGCAACGAAGCCATGCTCGATGACATGAGGAGCCTTACCCGATCCATCACGGCCATCCGATCGGACATTGACGAGCATCTCGCTTCTCATCATCTTGAAATTCTCCCCCTTGAACTGCACCAGATCATTCATCGGCTCAGAAATCCTCACAGCGATTCCATTGCATCGCAAGACGCTGCTGATTCGAGGGGTAACAGTCTTACATTCTTTTAACGACAACTCGATAAAGAGTTTTAATAAAGATCTGATTTTCTTTATCCGATGAAGGAGTCAAGAGGAATAGCCATGACTACGCATAAGCACAAAAGGAGGACAACCATGGAAGTCACCACCAGGAAGACAGAGGACGGCCTTGTCGTGAAGGTATCCGGCGCAGTCGATACCGAGGCGGCAGAGGTGCTCAGAACCGAACTGGGCAAGGTCCTGAAGCTCAAGCCTGCCAAAGTGATCATGGATCTGAGCATGGTTCCCACCATGGGCTCGTCGGGTATTGGAAAAATCCTGATATTTTTCAAGAGTCTAGACAGTAATAATGCAGGATTTCAAATTCAGGGAATACATGAAAATCTCTACAACATATTCAAGGCAGTGAAACTGGATAAGCTCTTCCCGATTTCAATGAGGTAGATCATATGGAAATCAAGAAGGATTCATCCGGTGCGCTTGCTTTCAAGGGTCCACTGACCGTGGCCCATATCGAGTCGGCACATTCGCAGCTTGAGCCCCTCCTCGACGAGTGTATTCGCGAAACCGTATTGGATCTGTCTATGGTGGACGACATCGACATCTCCGGACTTCAGCTTCTGTATGCGATAAAGAAGAACATTGAGAGCGAAGGAGTCTTCCGCATCAACACGATCAGCCCTCAGGTGAAAGAATATGTCCTCCTTTCAGGATTCGAAGCGATCTTAAAGGAGGCAACCTGATGAAGAAAAAGATACTCGTGGTTGACGATTCAGCCACCCTCCGAGCGTCCGTGAACTATACCCTGAAAGAGGCGGGATTCGAGACCATCAATGCCGTCAACGGGGTTGACGGCCTGGAAAAACTGAACCAGGCCATGAAAAACGGCGACCAGATCGGCATGATCATCAGTGACATCAATATGCCCGTGATGGACGGCATCACCTTTATCCAGGAGGTAAAGAAAACCCCGTTCAAGTTCACCCCCATCCTGGTCCTTACCACGGAGTCGCAGGAAGAAATGAAAATGAAGGGGAAAAAAGCGGGCGCATCGGGATGGCTCGTCAAACCCTTCAAGCCCGAACAGCTCGTTTATGTGACGAATAAGTTTATGAGGTAGAAGATGGCGATCGATGAACTGGTTCAGGTATTCCTCGATGAGAGTGAAGATGAAATTCGGGAGCTTGAGGCAGGGCTCATCAAGCTTGAAGAAGACCAGGACGACGAGAGCACCATAAACCGGGTTTTCCGGGCTGCCCATACCATCAAGGGCTCTGCAGGTCTGGTCGGATTCGAAGAGGTGAGCAACTTCACCCATAATATCGAGAACATCCTCGACAGAATACGCAACAAGGACTTGAGAATCACCAAGAAGCTCACCTCCAATCTGCTCTCTGCCGTGGATCTCCTCAAGCGCATGATCACGGCATCAGCAGAAGGAGAAGATCTCGACAGGACCGAGATCGAGAACATCACGCTTACCCTGAAACGGTTCACGGGAACCGGCCGTCCTGCCGAGGGAGCCCGTTCGTCCGGGTCAAAGGAGCAGAACGAGGAGAAGGAGCGGGTCCTCTGTGTCTCCATGAGGTTCAGACCCGATATTCTCTCGACCGGCCAGGACCCCCTCATGCTCCTCAGGGAGCTCTGCGACAACGGCAGCATCATCGAGACCCGCGCGTTCACCGAGGCAATCCCCGACTTCTACAATCTCAATCCCACGGTCTGCTATACCTGGTGGGAGGTCATCATCAGGACCGAGCATCCGCTTTCGGATATCCAGAACATTTTCCTTTTTGTCGTGGATGAAAACGACATTCTTATCGAGGATATTTCCTCACAGTACAAGGAAGGCGTTGAACTGAGCCTCGCAGAGAAACCCATCGGCGAGATCCTGGTGGAAAAAGGCATAGTCAAGACTGCGGATATCGAAGAGGTGCTCAAGGGCCGAAAGACGACCGGCGAGGCCCTGGTCGAGAAGGGCAAGGTGCCCCGGGAGATCGTGGAAAAGATGGCGATGGCGCAATCACAGAGCAGGAAGATCGCCAAGTCGTCCACCATCAGAGTGGATACCGACAAGCTCGACAAGCTGGTGAATCTCGTGGGGGAAATGGTGATCAGCGTGGCCCGGATGTCACAGCTCGCCAGCGAGGTCGATGACAACAGCGCCTCCCGCTCCCTGGAGGGGGCCTCTTCCGCACTGGAGAGAATTTCCCGAGAGCTCCAGGAACAGGTGATGAGGGTCCGCATGGTCCCTGTTGAAGGGACCTTCAACCGGTTCCGGCGCGTGGTGCGCGATCTCTCCTTTGAGCTGGGGAAAAAGATCGAGATCAAGATGAGCGGAACCGACACCGAGCTCGACAAGAATGTGATCGAGCAGATCGGGGACCCGCTCAAGCACATGATACGGAACTCCATAGACCACGGCATCGAATCGCCGGAAGAGCGCAGACGCCTCGGCAAGCCGGCCGAGGGAACCATCTGGCTCAAGGCCTTCCAGCGCGAGGGCAACATATTTATCGAGATTTCCGATGACGGCAAAGGCATTGACAAGGACAAGGTCCTGGCAAAGGCCATTGACAAGAGTATGGCCGAACCGGGAAGGACCTATCCGGACAAGGAGATCTTCGAGATGCTTTTCGCCCCCGGCCTTTCCACCTCGGAAAAGGTGAGCGAGATCTCGGGCAGGGGCGTGGGCATGGATGTGGTGCGGAAGAATATCGAGGATCTCCACGGTTCCATCGAGATCATATCCGAGAAGGGCAAGGGTTCGACGTTCCGGGTGAAGCTCCCTCTCACCCTTGCCATAATCGACGGCATGATGGTCCGGGTGGGCAACGAGGTGCTTACGATCCCCTTGTCGGTCATCGACAAATCCGTGCGTCCCTCCAAGGCCGAGATCAAGACAGTGGAGGGCAAGGGAGAGCTGGTGGATATCCGGGGGAACTATCTTCCTCTGGTGAGAATCTATGAGCTCTTCGACATCCCGTCGGAAAAGACCGATCCCACGGATGCCTTGGTGGTGGTCCTTCAGAGTACGGAAGGCCGTTTCGGGGTCCTCGTGGACGACGTTCTGGGCCAGACCCAGGCAGTTATCAAGAGCATCGACAAGAACTTCAGGAAGATCGAAGGCACCTCTGGTGCAACCATCCTGGGCAACGGCAAGGTCTCCCTCATACTCGATGTTCACGGTATCGAACGTATGGCATTCAACAACTAGGCAGGCAGGCGATACAGAGATGAGAGCAGTGCAGAAGCCATCCGGTACAAGAGAAGTGAGAAACAGGAAGAAAGCCACAATGAGATCCTACGGACATTGTGCACAATAAAAGGAGTACGTGTCATGGCAATCGAAATGAGGCTACGCAGTAAGCTCATCGTACTGAGTCTTGCATCAGGACTCATACCACTGCTCATCGCCATTCTATACCTGGGCAGCAGCAGCGTTGAAGTTCTTGAGGAGCAGGCGGGGGATTATCTGAAGTCCAGAGTCGAGGGCTTTGCCCGTATCGCGGAGGTCCGAAACGCGAACATCTCGGGCAATCTCGATATCATCCGGGAACAGTTGAAAAAAAGCCTCAAGAAAGACCTTATAGAGGAGGCCAAGAACGAGCGCTATTACGAGACCGGCTACATGGCCATCTTCTCATCCGACGGGACCTGCATCTACCACCCCAAGGCAGAGTTCATAGGAAACACGAGCGCATATAACTCCCAGGATTATGTTCGCGAAGCAGTACACCAGAAGCAGGGCCTCTTCAAATACACGGCAGACAGCGGAAGCAAGTGGGGATATCTGGCGTACAACAGGGATCTGGACTGGATCATGTGGGTCTCTGCTGACGAGGGCGAAATCCTTGCCAAGATCAACACCGTCAAGATGCAGATGTACGGGTTCATCGTCGTGATCTCCATCCTGATAGGAATCGCCGGGTGGCTGGTGGCCCATCGGATAGCGAGTGTGGCAAACGAGATATCGGGCAAAATGATGGACATCGCTCAGGGTGAGGCAGATCTCGCGGCACGCCTTCCCGTGCTCTCCAAGGACGAGGTGGGAGACATCGCCCACTGGTTCAACGCCTTTGCCGCGAACCTCGAAGAGGTGATCTTGAGCGTCAAGCTTGCGGCCGCCCAGGTGGATACGGCCACCCAGGAGGTGGCGTCGGGTTCCCAGGGGCTTTCCCAGGCCACCCAGGAGCAGGCGTCAGCCATTGAGGAGGTTGCGGCCACCATCGAGCAGATGACCTCGTCCATCAAGCAGAACGCATCCAATGCGGCCCAGGGCCGGGAGAAGGCCCTCTCCATGGTCCAGATGGCGAGCCAGAGCGGA
>JALNWY010000075.1 GCA_023230665.1 Deltaproteobacteria bacterium | reverse complement strand
TTAATGTGAACTTGTCTCCGATTGGGAAGGAGAGCTCTCGATCAGCTCGATGATGGCAAGGGCTGCCTTTTTTGCACTCGGGCCCACCTCAAGGACCGGGCCCACGCACATGGGGCAGCCGTGCTCGCACACGCAGGAGGCGATAAGGCCCTTTGCCAGGTTGAGCAGGGTGGCGTGCTGCTCGAAGAGCAGCTCCGAGAAGCCCACGCCTCCCGGATAGGCATCAAAGACGAACACCGTGGGATCATAGGCGTCCACCATGACCACCCCTTCTGCCGCGCCCCCTGCGGGCAGGTCGGTGATGACCCTGCGGTCCTTGCCGTGGCGCACATACCACTGCCCGCTCTTGTCGCCGATGCAGCGGTCGATGTCCCGGGTGTCGGCCATGAGCATGATCGCGGCCAGGTGGTGGAGCGTATAGGCCAGTCCCATGAGACCGTCGATGATCTCCTCCTTCCGGAAGTCCAGGGTAGAGAGGCGGTCCCAGGGGACGGTGAACCAGTAGCTCGTGGTGTGCATCTGCCGCTCGGGCAGGTTCACCTCGCCGTAGCCCACGTTTTCCGAGGTGTAGAACTTGATCTTCTTAAAGCCCACCACCTTGCGGACCACCTGCACCTCGCCGTGCTCAACGATGATGTTTGCCGCGTGCTTCACGCCGAACTCGTCCAGGACCCGGACATTAGTATAGGTCATGGCGTCGGTGTAGTAGTCGGAGTCGACCTTGTGTACATAGGCCTTCCTGCGCTCGAGGTCGAGCTTGTCCACGTGGTACTGCTGCGACTCCACCATGTAGATGGCCCCGTCGTGCACCGCGGTAAACGCGCTGTCCCAGTCCACCTCGGCAATGATCCGGTGGGACGAGGCGTCCGTGGTGTCCACGACCACCACGTTCTCCGGATCGACCGTCCTCAAGGACACCTCGTCTGCGGGGTAGCTCTCGGCTGCCCAGTGCCAGCGGTCGCCCACCCGGTGGAGCACCCCCTTTTCCTCCAGGTAGCGTAAGAACTCCTCGAGGTCCTCGGCCCCGAACCGCTCTCCCTTCTCGAAAGGGAGTTCGAATGCCGCGCTCTTGATGTGGTGCAGCAGGATCAGGAGGTTGTCCGGGTTGACCCGGCAGTGCTCGGGCGAGCGGGAGAAGAAATAGTCGGTGTTCTCCACCATGAACTGGTCCATTGGCGTGCTCCGGGCCACGAGCACGGCCAGGCTCCGCCCGCTGCGGCGCCCCGCCCTGCCCGCCTGCTGCCAGGTGCTTGCGATGGAGCCCGGATAGCCTGTGATGACGCACGCCTCCAGGTCTCCGATGTCGATTCCCAGTTCCAGGGCATTGGTGCTCACCACGCCCATGACCTCGCGGTCGCGCAGGCCCTTTTCGATCCTGCGCCTGAGCTTCGGCAGATAGCCGCCCCGGTATCCGGTGACAAAGTGGTCGTCCACGGGCTTGTTGTTCTTGAACTGGTCCTTGAGATACTTGGTGAGCACCTCCACGGTGAGCCTGCTCGTGGTGAAGACAATGGTCTGGATGCCGTTGCCTATGAGCTCGCCCGCCATGGTCCGGGCCGGTGTGAGCGCGGACTGGCGAATGCCCAGTTCCCGGTTCACGATGGGCGGGTTGTAGAGCATGAAGGTCTTTGCCGAACTCGGCGCACCGCTCTTATCGATGAGCTCGACCTCCTTTTCCAGCAGGCGTTGTGCGTGCTCCTTTGGATTGGCCACCGTGGCCGAGCAGCAGATGAACACCGGGTCTGCGCCGTAGAATCGGCAGATCCGCTTCAGCCGCCTGATCACGTTGGTCAGGTGGCTGCCGAAGACCCCCCGGTAGACGTGCAGCTCGTCAATGACCACATAGGCCAGGTTGGAGAAGAGCTTCTGCCACTTGGTGTGGTGGGGCATGATCCCGGCGTGGAGCATGTCCGGGTTGGTGATGACCACGTGGCCCTGCTTCCGGATGGCCTGGCGCGCATCGTCGGGCGTGTCGCCGTCATAGGTGAAGGTGCGGATGTCCGCCTTCAGGTCTGTGATGAGGCCGTGGACCTCGTGCATCTGGTCCTGGGCCAGGGCCTTTGTGGGGAACAGGTACAGAGCGCGGTTCTCGCCGTTTTCCAGGATCTTCTGGAGCACGGGCAGGTTGTAGCACAGGGTCTTGCCGCTCGCGGTCGGGGTCACGAGCACCACGTCGCGCCCCTGGCGGACGAGCTCAACGGCCCGGGCCTGGTGGCTGTAGAGGCTCTTGTAGCCTCGCCTGTTCAGGATGGCGCGGATTCTCCCGTCCACCCAGGCAGGATACGGCGCGAGCACCGCGTCCTTTGCCGGCAGGCGCCTGATTGCGGTGACGTTTTCCATGAACCGCGGGTTGTTCTCAGCCCGGGCAAGCCATTCCGAGAGTGTGAGATGTGCCATGCGCTCCTTTTAGCCGCCTCTGTTTCTTCAAAGACTATAAAAAGGCGGCGCCCTCCTGTCAATCACCAATCCGGGCAGGCCCCTTATCCTGATGCCTGCGCGTCTTCCTGATCGACTGTTTGTTTCCGCTCGCCCAGGGGCACATATTTGTTTTCTCCAGGCAGGGAGGTCACGTATGCAGGCCGGATGAGCTTTGCCTGGATGATCTGCTCGATCCGGTGGGCGGACCAGCCCACGACCCTGGCCATGGCGAAGATAGGGGTGAAGAGATCCATGGGGATGCCCAGGATCTTGTAGACGAAGCCCGAGTAGAAGTCCACGTTGGGGGACACGACCTGGCCCTTGCGCTCGTAGAGGAGCTCGGATGCGAGCTCCGCGACCAGATCCATGAGCCTGAGCTCCTGGATCTGCTCCTTCCTGACCGAGAGCTCCTCGGCCTTCTCCCTGAGAACCGCGCACCTGGGGTCTGAAAGGGTATAGACAGCGTGTCCCATGCCGTAGATCTTGCCCGCGCCGTCGTGGACATTGCCTTCGAGAATCCGGGCAAGATAGCGGCGTACCTCTTTTTTGCTCTCCCAGTCCTTCACGTTCTTACGGATGTCCCGCATCATCATCATGACCGCCTCGTTGGCGCCCCCGTGCAGATGGCCGCTTAAGGAGGCGATGCCCGAGCAGATGGCCATATAGGTGTTCGCGCCGCTGGACGATACTGTTCGCACTGCAAAGGTCGAGTTGTTTCCTCCTCCATGCTCGGCGTGGAGCATCAGGGCCAGATCGAACAGGAGCGCCTCTTTCCTGGCGGGCCTTTGTCCCTTCAGAAGATAGAGAAAGTTCTCGGCTGTGGACAGCTCGGGATCGGGCTGGAGCATGATGAGATCCGACCCGCTGCGATAGCGCGAGACCCGGTAATTGTATGCCACCACGGTCGAGAACTTGGCGATCAGCGAGAAGCAGGTCTCGATCACGTCGCCGATGTGGGTGGATACGGGGTTGGGATCACACCTGCTCAGGTGCGAGATGACCTCATGCAGGGCAAACATCTGGTTATCGTTCTGGGTCTCCTGCATGAGGATGCCCCGTTCGATCCGGGTGAGCGGCCTCTTCTTCGCCAGCAGCCTGGTGAAGTGGTCCAGGTCCTCGGCGCTCGGAAGCTCCCCGGTGAGCAGGAGATATGCCACCTCTTCGAATCCGAACCGGTTCTCAGCCTGGATCCTCCGGGCCAGCTCGACAGCGTCGTACCCGCAGTAGAGAAGCCTGCCGTGAACGGGTTTCACCACATAGCCCTCCCCGCGTTCATCGGGCACCCGTTCATAGCCGAGCACTTCGCCCTTGGAGGTGATGCCCGCCACAACCCCCGAGCCGTCCGTGTTTCTCAAGCCCAGCTTGATATCCTTGGTCTTTACCAGATCCGGTGAGACCTCGTTGTGATAGCGCGCCAGCGCTTCGATCTTGTTCAAGATGCTTCTCATGCCCACCTCGCCTTGAAGGGTGCCCGCTTTCCCGTATCCAGGGGACGCCCCGGTATCTGCCGGCCACTATACATCCATGGATATATGCGGCGCAAGATCTCTCGTTCATTGGCATATGCCGTACAAAGCCCCTGCCTGCAGCACTGCCGAGAGAGTCAGAAGCCCGTATCAGGCCGAGATCGCATGCTGTCAGGGATGCTCTTCCGGACGGCCCGACATTTTTCAAGCACCTGCATCATAATAATAAACCAGCATGTACCGTGTCAGCGAGAAATTACTGTTTTGCTCACAAACAAAAGGGTGTTCCCCGCATCCTTTTCTACAACCTCCTTGCTTTTCTTTCCATTGAACCAGTATACTTATAAAGGGAATTTATCCTTAAACGCACTCTCGAAGTGACGATTGCTCGCAGCAGGTTCCCTGTCCCTTCGTTGTGAGGATGGGTTCTCAATGCTGTTTTCCGGATGGTGGCCGATCATGTGGAGAAAAGTCTCGATAACTCTGGTTATTCTCTTTGTTGGGTATGCAGCCGCAGGTTTTCTGATCCTTCCCGTTTTTTTCAAGTCCCTTGCCCAGGACCGCCTCACCCAGGCCATGCACCGGGAGGTGACCATCAGGGACATTGACATCAACCCCTTTGCACTGTCCGTGAAAGTGAAAGGGCTCGCGGTTTCGGAAAACCGGGACGAGGCGCCTGTCGCCTCGTTCGACGAGCTTTTTGTCAACCTCCAGATCAGGTCGCTCTTCAGAAAGGCCCTCATCGTGCGGGAAATCCGCCTCGAAAAACCGTGCCTCGTCATCACCCGCACCGCGCTCAATACCTACAACTTTTCCGACCTCGCAGGAGACCGGGGCTCGTCCGGAAAGCCGCTCCTGTTTGCCTTGGGCAACATCCGCATTACCGGCGGCTGCCTGGAATTCAGAGACCGGGTGACCGATACCCGCCACCTGACCACGGGCATCGCTGTGGCCGTTCCCTTTGTCTCGAACATCGACGAGTATGTGGAAACCTTTGTCCAACCGAGCCTGGCTGCCGTGGTCAACGGCACTGCCTTTTCCCTGACCGGCCAGACAAAGCCCTTTGCGGATTCTCTGGAGACCTCGATGGATATCGATCTGAAGGGCCTTTCCTTGCCGTTCTACATGGGGTATGTCCCCCGCGATCTCAAGATCGCCGTCCAGTCAGGCTCGCTCGACCTGAGAGGCAAGGTCTCCTATATCCAGAGCCGGGGCCGCAAGCCGGACATCGTGGTCTTAGGGGACTTGTCGCTGAAGGATTTTTCGCTTCTCGATCAGGAGGGCCTGCCGCTCATGGCCCTGCCCTACGCACGACTCATCCTGGCGCCCTCCCGGCTTTCGGACAGGACCGTGGCGCTCTCCGATGTTCAGATCGATGCACCCAGGCTTCATGTCAGGAGGGACGCCTCTGGTGCTCTTGACTGGGCGGGTCTGTTGGCCCGGGATGTGCGGGAACGAGATGGCGACCGGACCGGTGCAGAGGATCAGCCGGTGGAAAGAACCATGGCCGGCCCGGCGCCGGCCGACACGCCACTGGCGGATGAATCCTTCAATCTGGATGTGAACGCCCTTAGCATAAGCAAGGGCGCGGTCGAGTTCACGGATGCATCAAACACCAACCCAGCAAAGCTCGTGTGGAGCGAGGTCGAACTCCAGGCCCAGGACCTTTCCACCCGGCCGGATGCCCAGGGGAATATCCGGTTTGCCTCCCGGCTCAACCGCACCGGCTCGGTTTCCGCCGCAGCCGACCTGACGCTGAATCCCCTGCTGTGCAGGGTGCGGATGGACGTGGATGGGCTGGAGATCGGCTGGGTGCAGCCCTACTTCGCCGACAAGGTGCAGCTGGTCGTAACCCGGGGCCACCTCTCCGCCGAGGGAGACGTGAGCCTGGGGAAAACCCCGGACAATACGATCAAGGTGTCGTTCGCCGGCAGCGCCCGGATCGGGGATTTCGCCTCTGTCGACAAGAGACATGCCGATGATTTCGTCAAGTGGAGGACCCTGGCCATCGACGATATCAGCCTCGTGTCCGATCCGGGCAGCCTCGAGATCGGCGGCGTACGCATCGAAGACGCCTTCTCGCAGATCATCGTCCATAAGGACGGCTCGTTGAACATCAAAAATGCCTTCCAGACGGAAAAAGACACCGGCCAGGCCCCGGTTGAGAGCCAAGGGCAGGCCTTTGATCAGATCAGGATCGACCGGGTGGTCCTGCAGAACGGAGACGTGAGCTTCCTTGACCGATCGGTCGTGCCCAGCTTCTCGGCAGACCTCGGTGAGCTCTGGGGTTCGGTCACCGGGCTTTCCTCGGAGCGGGTCCAGCCGGCGGCCCTGGATTTCTCCGGTAAGCTCAACTACAGCACGCCGCTGAAGATAACCGGCAGGGTCAATCCCTTTGCGGAGGATATCTACCTCGACCTCCGCACAAACGTCCAGGACATGGACCTAAGCGCCCTGACCCCGTATTCGGGCCGGTATCTCGGCTATGCCATCGAACGGGGGAAGCTCTCGCTCGACCTCGCATACACCATCGACAGAAAAGAGCTCGATGCGAGCAATGACATACTCATCGACCAGCTCACCTTCGGAAGATCCGTGGAGAGCGAGGATGCCGTCAAACTGCCGGTCAAGCTCGCGGTATCCCTGCTCAAGGACACGAAGGGACTCATTGATCTGCGCCTGCCGGTGAAGGGGCGTACCGACGATCCCGAGTTCAGCGTTGCAGGCATCATTCTCACCATGATCACCAACACCATCTCCAAGGCCGCGACTTCTCCGTTCTCTCTTCTCGAGAGCATTTATCCGGGCGCATCCGAATTGAGCGTCGTCGAGTTCGAACCCGGCAGGGCAAAGCTTCCCAAAGGGGCAGTGGAGCGGCTCGGCGTTCTCATCAAGATCCTCACGGACAAGCCGTCTCTCAAGATCGATATCCAGGGGTTTGCCGACAGGGAAAAAGACCGGACCGGTCTTGCAGACGTGCTGTTCGAGAAGAAACTCAAGGCCGAAAAGCTTAAGATCATGGCCAGAAACGCCACGGCCGCCTGCACCCTGGATGAGGTCATTATTCTTCCCGAGGAATACGGACGCTACTTGAAAATGGCCTATAACGCAGCGGACTTTTCCAAACCGCGGAACTTCATCGGGCTGCCCCTGTCTCTGGAGGCGCACGAGATGGAGAAACTCATCAGGGAAAACATCGAAGTGACTGACAGCGATCTCAGGCTGCTTGCCCTGAACCGGGCCCAGCAGGTCAAGGCGTCCCTCATGGGCATGCAGGTGATCGACCCGGCACGGATCTACCTTGTGGAGAAAAACAATCTCTCTCCTGATGAGAAGCCGGGGAAAAGCAAGTCCCGGGCGGAGATAACGCTCAAGTGAGCCGCCTCCCGGCCAGGGAGGCCCACAGGGGCTCGAAAGTGGATGAATCGCGAGGACACAGTATGGCCGTATTCGATGCAGTACCAAGAATCATGGGCTTTTTCAGAACAGATATCTGGCGGATCCGGCTGGATAAAACGGCCAGGTGGAAAAGATTTTTCATCCGGTATCTCCGGATCTTTCTCGCCGCATTTCAGAAGTTCTTCAGCGACCTGTGCCCCTTGCGGGCCTCATCGCTCACCTTTTTTTCCCTGCTTTCCGTCGTGCCGGTCCTGGCAATGACCTTTGCCGTGGCCAAGGGGTTCGGCCTTCAGGGAAAGCTGGAGAACCTGATCATTGAGCAGCTCGCCGGGCAGGAGGAGGTGGTCACCCGCCTGGTGGGGTTCTCGCGCAACCTCCTGGAGAACACCAGCGGCGGCATCATCGCCGGGGTGGGGGCGGCATTTCTCATCTGGTCGGTCATCAGCATCCTGGGCTCAGCGGAAGACTCGTTCAACCATATCTGGGAGATACGGCAGTCGCGGTCCATCAGCAGAAAGATCACCGACTATCTTGCCATCACGCTCATCTCGCCGCTGCTGTTCGTTATGGCGAGCAGCGTCACCGTGCTCGTCATCGCCCAGATCAACGAGCTCATGGAGGCCTTCGGCCTGCTGGGCTACATCTCTCCCCTCATCGCCCTGGTCGTCCGGATCATCCCGTATGTGCTCATCTGGATGCTGTTCTCCTTTGTATTCATCTTCCTGCCCAATACCCAGGTGCGCTTCTCCTCAGGCATCCTTGCCGGCGTGGTTGCCGGGACGGTCTTTGTCCTGGTGCAGGCGGCTTATATCTATTTCCAGATCGGAGTGGCGCGTTACAACGCCATCTACGGGAGCTTCGCAGCCCTGCCCCTGTTCCTGGTGTGGCTGCAGCTCAGCTGGTACATCGTGCTGTTCGGGGTGGAGGTCTCGTATGCGCACCAGAACGAAAAGTCCTTTGAGTTCGCCCCGGATACCCGGCGGATCAGCCGTTCGTTCAAGAGGCTTTTGAGCCTGCAGATCATGCACTGCATCGTGAGAAACTTCTCGCAGGGGAATCCCCCCTTAAGCGGGGGGCGGATATCCGAGGATCTGGAGATTCCCCTCCGCCTGACCCACGACATCCTCACCGAGCTCGCGAGGGCGTCCCTGCTGACGGTGATCCCCCTGCCCGAACACAAGCAGAACATCTACCAGCCAGCCCGCTCCGTCAACGAGATCAGCATTTCGTTCGTGATCGAGTCGCTCGAAAAAAGAGGCGAGGATTCGATACCGGTAGTCAGAGATGAATCGTTCATCAGCATCTCCCGGGCCTTGACCTCGTTTATTCAGGCAATGGAGACATCTCCGGAGAACAGATTACTGAAAGATATCTGAAAAATACGATTTTGCAATCACTTCCCCCGCAAGGCAGGCACCCCTGCCGGGCAGGCTAAAACTTTTTCGCGTCCTCGGGCTGCTCCCGGGCCGCATCTTCTTCCACCACTGCCTCAACTTCTCCCCTCTCTGCCTCATCGCACGGCGTCTGGACCTCCACCGGCTCGCCCAGCACATATTCACGCTCTTCGCTCGTTCCGTCTGGATAGGTGATCGTGCCGGCGCCGTGAGGTTTGTCTCCCTTGAACAGGCCCGTGTAGACGCGGCCGTCTGAAAAGAAAAAGGTGCCAGAGCCTTCGTAGGCGTCGTTGAGGAAATCACCCTCGTACCGGGACCCGTCGGGAAAGGTGTAGACCCCCCTGCCCTCCATTTGGTCCTGGACATACCCGCCCTCGTAGACCTCGCCTTCCCTGAAGGTGAACTTGCCGGTGCCGTGCCTCCTGTTGTCCTGAAACCCGCCCTCGTACATCCGGCCGCCGGGCAGTGTCAGCACCCCCTGGCCGTGCCACATGTTTTCTCGGAACTCGCCCTTGTATACGGTTCCGTCCCCATAGCGGTACGTGCCTGTGCCGTGGAGCTGGTTTTCCTTGAAACACCCCTCGTAGAGGCGCCCGTCGGGATAGGTGATCCTGCCTATTCCGTTCTTTTTCCCCTGCTCGTACTCCCCGGAGTAGAACATGCCGTCCGCGGCGTAATACCTGCCTTTTCCATGGGGTATTCCCTTTTGGAACTCACCGATATACTTTGATCCGTCATCGAACACATAGGTGCCCGAGCCGTTCATGCAATCGCCCTGGGCGCACCCCTCATTGCCGGCGCGCGCGAGGACCGGAGACAACAGCAGGCACCCTGCCAGCAGCACCAGTGCCGCCTTGATCCTCGATCTCATCGACATCAGCCCCATCTTTGCTCCCCCTTTCTCACATCTTCTTTAAAGGCAGGCGGTCGGATCATCCTCCTGACGCATGCCACAAGAGAATTGCAATACTCATACCCATTACAGCATGCCATCCGAGAGCGTACAATGCACGTCCTTATCGCTCCTTAAAAAAAGAAGGCTGCCTTGCTTTGACTTCGGCTTGTCCATATTATACTCTGCAGGACAAGGAGTGAAGAGGAAAATATGGCTGGGAAAACAGCTGCTTTTTTCGATTTCGACCGCACGCTTCTGATCGAGAACAGCCCAAAGCTCGGCATCCGGTATCTCTGGGACATGGGCCAGGTGTCTCTGGGGTATGTTCTGAAGGTCGTCATCGCCAACTGGTTTTACCAGCGCAACCTGGTGACCGAGACCGCAATGGCGAACCTGCTCCTCTCGTTCTATAAAAACAAGAATCTCGCGCCATTCGAGGCAGGGGCAACCGAGTATTATCACCAGATCATCAAACCCCACCTGGCGCCGAATATCGTCTCGCGCGCGCAGGAGCACAAGGAACAGGGCCATGCCCTTGTGCTGATCTCAGCCGGCATACGGTATCTGCTCAGGCCCGTGGCCGAGGACTTGCGGTTCGACCACCTTGTCTGTACTGATCTGAAAGTGGGCAGAGGCGGCCTGCTCACCGGAAAGCCTCATGGCGAGGTATGCGCCGGCAAAACCAAGAAGAAGGCGGCCGCCGAGCTCGCGCAAAGGCTGGGAATCGACCTCGCCCGCTCGTATGCCTATGGGGACCATCATTCGGATATCCCCCTGCTGGAGATAGTGGGCAACCCGCGTGCCGTGGAGCCCACGAAGCGGCTCAGACAGGTTGCCGCAAACAGAGGGTGGCCCATTCTCACTCACCGGTGAGCGCGCCGTATTGTCGGGGCCTGCACGCCTTGATTCGTTCAAGGGCGTGCGTATGATGAGTCTTCATGAAACTAACCGCAATGGAGGGCTCTGCCATGAAGACCCGAAGATTTCTTGCGATCGCACTGCTGTTCTCAACACTCCTCCTTACCTCTTCGTGTGCGTCCTCGTTGTGCCGGGACTTAAGAGAAGGTGTTGACGAATCGGTCATGCTGCCCTTGGTGATCGGGAACCCCCAGGCCTATGAAGGCTGTCGCGTGCTCTGGGGAGGCACCATTCTGGACACAAACCCGCAAAGAGAGGGAACCATGATCGAAATACTCGAAAGGCCTCTGGGAAGCGGCTGCGAACCCATGGAGGGAGATGCCACCGGCGGACGTTTTCTGGCCGTGAGCGAGCGCTTCCTCGATCCGGCCGTCTACTCCCGGGGCCGGAAGGTCACGGTCGTGGGCATGATCAATGGAATAGAATTCAGGACCATCGGCGAGTACGAGTATCCCTATCCGGTGGTCTCCATGACCAACCATGTCTTGTGGCCGCACAGAGAACGAGGCTACAGGGAGTATTACTCCTATCCGGCCACCTACCCGTATTATCCGTACTATCCGTTCTACGACCCCTTCTACCGACCCCTGTGGGGCCCCTGAGTGAGGTGTGCCCTTTTGCCGGCCGGCAGTACCGCCCCTTTCATCCGGGTGGTGTCTGCCGGCAGGGTCTCGTGCTTTCCCAAGCGCAGGACGTCGCCGCGCTTCCCTCCTTGCGGAACAGCGAAATGAATCAGTGCAAAAAGGCCCGCCCCGTATCATGCCGCGGCGTATCCGCTCTCTGTCGTGGAACAGGTCTTGCGCGACAAGCAAAGAGGGATTAGGATCTTCAAAAAACAGCGGAGCGCCGCGGCCGGGGATACCTGGAAAGCGGCTGTTAACATTCCCCGGAGAAGCGCCGATACCGGAGAAACATGAAGATCATCTACGCCACCGATATCCACGGCGACTTCGAAAAGCTCAGGAGCCTGCTGCTGGAAACCGTAGCCGACGTGTACATCATCGCGGGCGATCTGATCGACATCCCGTTCTACAACATGGGCACCTCCATCCGCTATCACGAGCTCCAGTCGTATTTTCACGGTATGCGCAGAAAGATGGGCGCAGAGGCCGTACTCATCGAGGATTTCGTGGACGAACTCCTGGAGGACCCCCATGTCTCCGAGGAGGTGCAGGAGATGGGCACGAGGTATCAGCAGCTCACCATCCGCGCCCGCAGGGTGATGCAGCAGAAGTACAAGGTGCTCAAGGATATCTTCTTTGCCAAGCAGACCTCGCCCATCTACTGCCTTCCGGGCAATTACGACATGGACCTGAAGTTCACCTCGCTGCACGGAAACGACCTGCACCTGCACTGCTTCATCAAAGAAGGCCTCAAGATCTGCGGCTATGGCGGCGCCGACGTATGGACGGCCGGTATCCCGGAGCGCTATATCGTGAAATATCAGGCGGGCAGAGGCGCCAGCGAGAAGCAAAACGAAATGTTCCGCTACTTCCGGGCGGTCAGACCCGATATCATCGTGGCCCACCAACCCGCATGGGGCATACACGACCGGGCCTCGTACGCGGGGCCGGTGGGCTCGCCCTCGCTGCGCACCTACTGCGACACAAACCCGGTGATGCTCTGTCTGACGGGCCATGCCCACCATGCCTGGGGCGTGCAGTTCACGGGCAGCACCCTCTACCTCAACCCCTCCAACTTCGGCGAGGTGACCCGGGTGAACGGCGAGGTGTCTGAAGGGGGTTTCTTTCACCAGATCGAGATCGAGGACCGTGCCGTATGCAAAGTCATTTTCCGGAAGATCAGCAGCGGAAAGATCTATGACGTGGCCGACTACTACCCCAAAAACGGTGTGTGGACCGAAGAGATCATCGATCAAGAGCGCCTTGTCGCCCTGATAAATCAACGGAACTATGACACAGCGGTGGAAAAGTATTCGCACATCCCGGAGATCGAGCTCTTCAACGAGATCAAGAAGTTCTTCCGGGCCTTTCAGACCCCGGAAACCGAAGACCGGATCGACACGCTCGAAGAGGTGGCCCGCCTCCTGGAAGAAAAAATCAAGGGCCATATCGCCATGGACGTGATGGGATCGGTGAACATGGGGGTGTCGCAGCAGGGCTCGGACATAGACTTTGTGGTCTATCTGAGGTGCAAAGGCGCCTGCAGCGAATGCACGGGCAGGTGCATCCAGATGGAGGAGACAGAGAACATGATCCGCGAGGTGCTCGCCGACGCCTATGAGTTCCAGATCCTGGACTGCATCAACCTCAACACCATAGAGAAGAGCATCCGGGAAAAGAACTACGAGTGCGAGACCACCCAGCGGTTCGTGGCGTACCGGTCCATGTGCAGGCCTATCAATTACCGGGTCATCGCGCACATCGAGGACATGCTCAACCAGGACATGCTCTTCAGAAAAGAGCTGGAAGGAAGCGTGCAGTCGTATCTGAAGATCTTTTCCTCCTCCTCACCGCACATGATGTCGCTGAAGAAGTATGAGGCCCGTCTGGGAGCCATCGGCATCAAGCTGCCCGAGTCGATCCGAAAAAAGATCAAGCAGCACCTGAACGGAGGGAGCGGAGAGTGAGCCCCTGAGCGAGTTGCCGAGGGAGAAGACTTCATCGATTTCCTGCATCCGCGAACCGGGGACCGGGAACTGGT
>JALNWY010000074.1 GCA_023230665.1 Deltaproteobacteria bacterium | reverse complement strand
GGCTCATGTCATGCCCTCCTCGATGGTTTTGGTGAGACATAACCATTGTCGGACATCTCATGAGCCTTCCACTACCCTATTTTCATCCTTCGTTGTGACCGCTCCCGGGCATGAGGGTTAATTTCTTACAACTTTGTTGCTTTCATTTTTCAATCATGCTAATTCCGGGTTACTGATAAGGTGTCGGCAAGCAGCCGGCAGCTGTTTCGAACACAGCTCAAGCGAAAGAGTATCGTAAATCAGGCACGGTGAAGGCAAGCAATGCAGCGCTTGCATATCTTTCGTGCCTACTATTTTTATGGAGAACATATGTCTCAGCGCACCGTGACCGTGGACGGTAAAAGCATTTCCACGGATGGATCCATCATCAGGGACGTCGTTCGCGACAAGCGCGCCGTGGCCGCGCGGATCGACGGCCAGCTGGTCGATCTGGGCGCCCCTCTGGCCGAGGGCCAGGACATTGCAACCGTGCCCGCGGATTCCGATGAGGGCGTGCACATCATCCGCCACTCGGCCGCGCACGTCATGGCCGAGGCGGTCAAGCAGCTCTTCCCCGATGCAAAGCCCACCATCGGGCCTGCCACCGAAGACGGCTTCTACTACGACTTTGATCGGGAAGCGAGTTTCACGCCCGAGGACCTCGAGAAGATCGAGCAAAAGATGGAAGAGCTGGTGAAGGCTGATCTTCCCTTTATACGTAAGGATATGAGCAGGCAGGAGGCCATGGCCTTTTTCCGGGAAAGGGGAGAGCCCTACAAGGTGGAGATCATCCAGGACATGGATGACGAGGTCTGCGACGTCTCGCTCTATGAGCAGGGATCGTTCGTCGACCTGTGCCGGGGCCCGCACGTGCCGTCTACCGGGTATATCAAGGCGTTCAAGCTCCTGTCCATCGCGGGCGCCTACTGGCGGGGCGACGAGAAGAACCGGATGCTCCAGCGCATCTACGGCACGGCCTTCGGATCGCCCAAGGAGCTCAAGAACCACCTGAACTTTCTGGAAGAGGCCAAGAAGCGCGACCACCGCAAGCTCGGCAGGGAGCTCGACCTGTTCATGTTCTCGGACGACGCCGGTCCCGGGCTCGTGATCTACATGCCCAAAGGCGGAAGGCTCAGGAGCCTCATCGAGGAGTTCGAGAAAAAGCTCCATTTTCGGAGGGGCTACGATATCGTCTACGGCCCGAACATTCTCAGGGGAAGGCTCTGGGAGATCTCCGGGCATATGGACAACTATAAGGAAAACATGTACTTCACCGAGCTCGACAGCCAGCTCTACGGCATCAAGCCCATGAACTGCCTCTCGCATATCATGATCTACAAATCAAAGGTCCGCAGCTATCGCGATCTGCCCTTGCGGTACTTCGAGATGGGCAGCGTCACCCGCAACGAGAAGTCGGGCGTGATCCATGGCCTGCTTAGGACCCGGCAGTTCACCCAGGACGACGCTCACATTTTCTGCAGGCCGGACCAGCTCATCGGCGAGATCACCGCCATCATCGACATGGTCGCGGAAGTCATGGCCGTGTTCGGCTTCTCCTATGACATGGAGATCAGCACCCGGCCCGAGCAGTCCATGGGCTCCGAAGAGATGTGGGACCTGGCGACGCAGGCTCTCAAGGACGCGCTCGACAAGAAGGGACTGCCCTATGACATCAACGAGGGCGACGGTGCGTTCTACGGGCCGAAGATCGACGTGAAGATCAAGGACGCGATCGGCAGGTCCTGGCAGTGCGCCACCATCCAGTGCGACTTCAACCTGCCCGAGCGCTTTGACATACACTATATCGGCTCCGACGGCGAGCGGCACCGGCCGGTCATGCTCCACCGGGTCATCCTGGGCTCCATCGAGCGGTTCATCGGCGTGCTCATCGAGCACTTTGCCGGTGCGTTCCCGGTGTGGATCGCACCCGTTCAGGCCGTGGTCATGAACATCACCGACACCCAGGCCGACTATGCGGCCGACGTGGCGGCCCGGCTCCGGGCGAGCGATGTCCGCATCGAGCTGGATACGCGCAACGAGAAGATCGGCTACAAGATCCGGGAGGCCAGGCAGCAGAAGGTCCCGTATATGCTCATCATAGGCGACCGTGAGAAAGAAGAGGGCACCGTGACCGTGCGCGAGCGCAGCGGCGACCAGCAGACCATGACCGCAGACGAGTTCATCAGAATCGTCCGCCAGGCACAGCCCGTGATTTAAAGCATGTTGACAATAAGCATATCTCCGGGTTACATAAGCGCGTAATTTTTCCCAAGGAGGGTGTTATAGCTAAGGACTTTGTGAAAAAAATCGGAAAAGGCAAGGACACGATCAGGGTCAACGACCAGATCTCTTCGGAAAGCGTCCGGGTCATATCGCCTGAAGGAGAGCAGATGGGGATCATGACCGTACCTGTGGCTATCGAGCGTGCCAGGGATTATGGCATGGATCTCGTTGAGGTTGCACCCACGGCCAACCCTCCTGTCTGCCGTATCATGGAATACGGCAAGTACAAGTACGAGAAATCGAAACGCGAGCATGCCGCGAGAAAAAAGCAGACTGTGGTCGTCATCAAGGAGATCAAGTTCCGGCCCAAGACCGATGAGCATGACTACCAGTTCAAGCTGAAACACATTGAACGGTTCCTGAAGGCCAAGAACAAGGTAAAGGTTGTGATACGATTCCGGGGACGGGAAATCATCCATATGGACAAAGGGATGCAGATACTTAAACGCGTCTGCTCGGATCTTGAGGAACTCGCCGCTGTCGAGAGCGGGCCCAAGAACGAGGGCCGCACCATGGTCATGATGCTCGCCCCGAAAACATGAGGAGCAAACAAGATGAAGATCAAGACAAACAGGAGTGCGGCAAAAAGGTTTTCACTCACCGGCAAGGGAAAGGTGAAGAGGAACAAGGCATACGCGAGCCATCTGCTCTCGTCAAAGAGCCCGAAGCGTAAACGGAACCTGAGAAAGGCGACCTTGGTGGATTCTGCCAACATGTGCAGCGTCAGGCGGATGTTGCCTTATCTATAAACAACAGAGGGAAAAAGGACCATGCGAGTAAAGCGCGGCATTATCGGAATCAGGAAGAAGAGAAAGCTCCACCGGCTCACCAAGGGCTACGTGGGCGGCAGGAACAATCTGCTCAGGGCGGCCAAGGAGACCCTTGAGCGGGGTCTGGCCTCTGCATATCGCGACAGGCGCCTCCGCAAGCGTGAGTTCAGGCGGCTGTGGATCGCGCGGATCAACGCCGCTGTCAGGGAACGGGGATATACCTATTCCCGGTTCATCCACGCGCTCGACGCCAAGGGCGCGGGCCTTGACAGAAAGGTTCTGGCAGAGATCGCGGTAACCGATCCCAAGGGATTTTCCTACATCGTCGAAAATGTGTCCCAGTCATAAATGGAAAAGCAGCTTGAAGCGTTAAAGCAGTCCTTTTGCGAGGAACTCGGGCAGGCACATCGAGCTGAAGACATCGAGCCCATGCGGGTGAAATACCTGGGGAGAAAGGGGGCCCTGACCTCTATTCTCCGCCAGATGGGATCGCTCGGCCCGGAAGAGAGGCCCCGGATCGGCGCTCTGTCCAACAAGCTCAAAGGCTTCATCGAGCAGGCCCTGGCAGACAAGCTCGACGAGTTCAAACGCGCCTCCGCCACAGGCGGGATCGACGTGACCCTGCCCGGCAGGACCCCCCGAAGGGGCGGCATCCATATCATCAACTCCGTGATCAGCGAGCTGGAAGACATCTTTATGAGCCTCGGGTTCACCATCGCGTCCGGCCCCGAGGTCGAGGACGACTATCACAACTTCGAGGCACTCAATATCCCGGAGCACCATCCGGCCCGCGACATGCAGGACACCTTCTACTTCGACAAGGGCATCCTGCTGCGCACGCACACCTCGCCGGTTCAGATCCGGGTGATGGAAAAGACCGGGCTGCCCGTGCGGATCATCGCCCCGGGCAAGGTCTACCGGTGCGACTCCGACGTGACCCACACGCCCATGTTCCACCAGATCGAGGGCCTGTGGGTGGAAGAAGGCATCACCCTGGCCCATCTCAAGGGCGTGCTTTATGAGTTCATCCACCGGCTCTTCGGCACTGACGTGCCGCTGCGGTTCCGGCCGTCGTTCTTCCCCTTCACCGAACCCTCGGCCGAGGTGGACATCGGCTGCATCATGTGCAGGGGCAAGGGATGCCGGGTGTGCGGGAACTCCGGGTGGCTCGAGATCCTGGGCAGCGGTATGGTGGACCCGAATGTCTACCAGTATGTCGACATCGATCCCGAGAGCGTGACCGGGTTCGCGTTCGGTCTGGGCATCGAGCGGATCGCCATGCTGAAATACGGGATCGACGATATCCGGCTGTTCTATGAGAACGACTTGAGATTCCTAAGCCAGTTCGCCTGAGAAGGAAGGACATGAAACTCGGTTACAAATGGATCATCGAATACCTTGACATAAGGCGCGAGGCCCATGAGGCTGCCGATGCGCTTACCATGAGCGGCACCGAGGTGGAGGGAATCATCCACGAGACCATCCCGCGGGAGGTCGTCTGCGCCAGGCTCATCGAGGTGAAACAGCACCCCGATGCCGACAAGCTCAAAGTCTGCACCGTGGACACCGGCTCGGAAACGCTCCAGGTGGTGTGCGGGGCCCCGAACTGCCGAGAGGGTATGCTCAGCGCGTTCGCCCCCATAGGCACGGACCTGGGTCCGGGCATGAAGGTGAAGAAGGCCAAGATCAGGGGCGTGGAGTCGTTCGGGGTCCTCGTGTCAGAACGCGAGCTCGGCCTCACCGACGACCACACCGGGATCATGGAGATCGAGGCAGACCTCAAGCCCGGCGATGTGCTGGTGGATGCCCTGGATCTGGAAGACTGGGTGTTCGAGATCAATGTCACCCCCAACCGAGGCGACTGCCTCTCGGTCATCGGCATCGCCCGGGAGCTCTCCGCCGTGTTCGGGGCCGAGCTGAAGAGGCCCGGGCTCTCCCTGATAGAGACAGATCCCCCTGCGGCGGAGCGTTTGCGTGTGGAGATCATGGACACAGATGCCTGCCCCAGGTACGCGGCCCGGGTGCTCCAGGACGTGAAGATCGGCAAGAGCCCCTTCACCATGCGCAGACGGCTCTTCCAGGCTGGCGTGCGGGCCATCAGCAACATCGTTGACGTGACCAACTATGTGATGCTCGAATACGGCCAGCCATTGCACGCGTTCGACGCGTCCTTTATCGCAGGCCACGGGATCGTGGTGCGCAAGGCCCGCGATGGCCAGATATTCACCACCCTGGATTCGGTGGAGCGGCGGCTGGGACCGGACGATTTGCTCATCTGCGACAGGCAGAAGCCAATTGCCCTTGCAGGCGTGATGGGCGGCGAGAACTCCGAGGTCAAGGACACCACCGCCGATGTCGTGCTGGAGAGCGCGTTCTTCGACCCGGTGGGCATCCGCCGGACATCCAAAGGCTTGAACCTCCCCACCGAGGCCTCCTACCGCTTCGAGCGGGGGATCGACCCCGGCATCCAGGCAGAGGCCGCGACCCGGGCCGCACATCTCATGCAGAAGCTTGCCGGCGCCCGGGTACTCAAGGGCGTGGTGGACGTGAATCATCTCGACCTGAAGCCCAGGCCGATTACGCTACGCAAAAGCTACCTGAGCAGGGTCCTGGGCATGGACAAGATCGACGATCGCGAGGTCGAGGCCATCCTCACCAGGCTCGGATTCGTCCTTGCCGGCGCGGAACACGGCTGGACCGTGGGCTCGCCTGCGTTCCGGCACGACGTCACCCGGGAGATCGATCTGGTCGAGGAGTTCATCAGGGTCTTTGGCATGGACAAGATCAGGGCCGAGCTGCCGGCCTTCAGACCCGTGATCTCGCCTGTGGAAAAGCTCGGATTCGATACCCTGCGCACCGCGATCAGCGCCATGGGATACACCGAGGTGATCACCTATTCGTTCATCTCGCCCAAGTGGAACACATTTTTCAAAGAGCAGGCGCTCGAGCTTATCAACCCCATCTCCGACGAGATGAAGGTCATGCGGCCCTCCCTGATTCCGGGCCTCGCCATGGCGGCGGGTAGGAACAAGAGCCTCCAGCGCAGAGACATGAGCCTCTTTGAGATCGGCACGTGCTTTCTCCCCATGGAGAAGGGCAGGCTGCCGCACGAGCGCATCAGACTGGGAGCAGTGCTCACCGGCCAGCGTGAAGAGACCCACTGGTCGGGCAAGGCGCGCGATGTGGACTTCTACGATATGAAGGGCCTGGCCGAGGCGCTGCTGCCGGGTCTCTCGGCGAGGCCGTCGGAGCACTCCTTCTACAAGCCCGGACACCAGGCCGATATCCATCTGGATGACCGGGTTATCGGGCATATGGGCGCCCTGAGCGAAGACATCCTGGCCATGCTCGACATCATTGACGAGGTGTACGCCATGGAGGTGGATACGGACGCGGTCCTGAAGAAGACCTTCCAAGGCGTGCAGGAGATCCCGAGGTTCCCCGTGACCTGGCGCGACCTCTCCCTGGTGGCGGACGAAGGCGTGGGATACTCGGATATCTCAAGGACTATCAGGGGCCTGAAGATCAGGGAGCTGCGGCTGATCACGGCAGTCGATCTGTACACCGGCGAGAAACTGGGCCCTGGCAAAAAGGGGATCACCATCAGGCTCACCTACCAGTCCGATACCAGGACCCTGGAAGACTCCATCATCAACAAATGGCAGGACAAGGTCATACAATCCCTTTCCTCGGAGCTCGGCATAGAGTTGCGGCAGTAGCTTTGTGCTGCCTCATCCTGAATATCTTTCCGGCATCGGCCTCACGGGCCGATTACCTGCTCACCGGTCCCTCCGGAGAAACGATCGGCGCCAGCAGCTACTGGATCCAAGGCAGCCTGCTCTATTTTGCCGAAGACCGCGAGCCCATGAATGTCTACGAGGTACGCAGCGTCAGGGCCGATGATCTCACGGAAGAGCAGGTGGAGCGGCGCGAACAGGCCATGCAGGAATTCCGCGCACAGGTCCTGGCGCTCCTGGAGCAGGAGGATGTCATATTCCAGGCCCATGCCGATCAGCTTGCCGAGATCTCCGGAGGCGGCGAGCCGATTGATGAGCTTCTCGATCCGGACAGGAGAAAGGCGCTCAAACGCGAGTTCCGGTCACGAGACAAGGCCCTGGAAGATCTCAAGAGCGCCTGGAACGAGCTCAGGCTCCCCGAGTATTCCCTGCTTTTGATGCGGGATATCAAGATGCTGCAAATCGTGTCCCTGGAGGCATCGGCGGAGCAGGCCCTGAACTACGTGAAATCGGGCGACCCTACCAACCGGGAGTATGCCCGGGAGCACCTGAGGCAGGCCGAGTCCTTTCAGGAAAGCTTCCTGGATGCGCTTCCGTGGGAACGATCCGTAATACGGCCATCATCCTGACCCTCCGGACCAGTGATTTTTCCTTTGCTTTTTCCCCCATGTTCATGTCATTGATCGCCCGTGGAGCATCCCGGTCAGGGTCCGGCGGGGAAATGGCGCTACCCGTACGGTATGCCCTCCCTTCCCTGTCTCTTGTGTACGGAGGGATTTTTGCCGAAAAGCATGAACGGGAAAAGCGCTCACCCTCAACGTGGCAAAGATGGAGATTCCGAGGATAAGAAATGAACTGTCCGCAGTGTGATGGGATACTCGCGACCCTGGAGTTTGACCGCATCGAGATCGACTATTGTTCTGGATGCGGGGGGATATGGCTGGACTCGGGAGAATTGAAGGTGCTCCTTGACCGGGAGGGGGGAGACATCCTGCCCAAGGTCCCGGGCTGCGCACAGGGGAAAGAAAAGAAGCGCACGTGCCCGATATGTTTAAGAGGCATGAAAAAGGTCCTCATGGGCCGAAATCGCATACTGCTGGACGAATGTCCGGGTCACGGGCTGTGGTTCGATTCCGGCGAGCTTATAAGGATTCTGGAAGAGGCATGTGCCAAGGGCCGTGCGCAGGAGAGGACAGACAGCCTGGTGCAACTGCTGGATGAGGTCTTTGTGCCCGGAAGCTAGATAGCAATCCAAAAAGGAGGGATCCATACATGTCGACAGGCACGGTGGTGTTCATCATACTGACGGGGGCTGTTCTCGCAGTACTGCTCTATATCGTGTTTGCCTATAACGCGCTGGTGGCTTTGAAAAACCAGATCAAAAACGCCTGGTCCCAGATTGAGGTCCAGCTCAAGCGAAGGCATGACTTGATTCCGAATCTGGTGGAAGCGGCCAAAGGTTATATGGCACACGAGCGGCAGACCCTGGAGAACGTCACCCGGGCCCGGGCGCAGGCATCCGGGGCAAAAACCGTGCCTGATATCTCCCGGGCCGAGACGGCCCTGAGCAGCGCCCTCGGGCAGTTCCTGGCCGTGGTGGAGAACTATCCGGAGCTCAAGGCCAACCAGAACTTTCTCGCACTGCAGGAAGAACTCACCTCCACGGAAAACAGGATCGCATTCTCCCGTCAGGCCTATAACGACCAGGTGTTGTTCATGAACAACAAGGTGGAGATGTTTCCTTCCAACATGGTTGCAGGCATGTTTCATTTCCGGAAAGGCCAGTTCTTCGAGCTCGAGGAGCAGAGCGGACGCGCAGCACCCAGGGTGAGCTTCGGCTGATAAGGATATGTTCTGGTCCGTCATTGCCGCCAACAGGCGCAAGACCGTCCTGCTCATCGTTCTGATGGGCCTTCTGCTCGTGCTGAGCGGGGGCATGATCGGAATGGCGTTCACCGACGTGTATCACCCTTTTGCCGTTCTCATCGGTGCGGCCCTGGCCGGGGCCGTCTGGATCGCCATGCTGCTGATGAGCCTGTTTGCATCGGATACCATCCTGCTCGGCCTGTCCCGTGCGCATGAGGTGAGCCGGGAGACATATCCCCAGCTCTTCAACGTAGTGGAGGAGATGGTCATTGCAGGGGCCCTACCCAGTATGCCCCGGATTTTCGTGGTTGATGATCCCGCACCCAACGCGTTCGCCATGGGCAAGTCGCCCGAGAAGAGCTGTATCTGCGTCACTGCAGGGCTGCTGGCGATGTGCACCAGGGATGAGCTCCAGGGAGTGGTGGCGCATGAGATAAGCCATATCCTGAACCAAGACGTGCTGTACATGACGGTCGCAGCCACCATGTTGGGCTCCATACTCCTGCTTTCCGACATATTCACCCGCTCGTTCCGATACACCTCAACCGTGCGCCTGGCATCCCGCTCCCGACGCGCCGGGGGACGAGCGGCCGGGCCGCTCCTGATCGTTTCCCTCGTTCTTGCCGTCATCGGGCCCATCCTTGCGCGTGTGCTCTATTTTTCCCTGTCGCGCAAGCGGGAATACCTTGCGGATGCAACGAGCGCACGGCTCACCCGCTATCCGGAAGGGCTTGCCTCGGCCCTGCAGAAAATCGGGGAGAGCGCGGATACGCTCACTACTGCGCCGAGCGCCACCGCGCCTTTCTACATCGTCAATCCCTACAGGCAGCATCTGGGCAACAGCGCCTTCGCCACTCATCCGCCGCTTGAGGAACGGATCAGAATCCTGCGGGCAATGAGTCTGGGCGCGGGTTATCTCGACTACCACAGGGCCTATGTCGAGGTTACTCGTCGCCGTGAAAAGCTGTTTCCCGCCTCTGAACTCCAGGATGTGGGCAGGGTGGGGATACGGGAAGACGGACAGACGAGCGCTCCTGTGCGGCCGGCCCGTACCGAGTCGGCCAGGAGGGCAGGGGATATCATCCGGGCATTGAACGGCTTTGCCTTCATCACCTGCCCGTGCGGGCTGAAGATCAAACTGCCTCCCGAGTACCGGGAAGCACGGTTTGTCTGTCCGCGCTGTAGGCGTGCACATCTTGTGAACAGGCCGGACGGGAAGGCCGTGTGCTCTGTCCTGAGCGGCTCTGCGGTCATGAGCAGACAGGCATCGGCAGGAAGAGCAGAGCCTTTGAACAGGAGCGGACGCGGAGGCAGGGACGCGCCCATGCCCCAGGAGGTCTGTTACCAGCCCGGCGCGTGGCAGAAAATCACCTGTGCCGGCTGCGGCCACGAATATGAAATTTCTCCACGCTTCAGGGCGCGGAGGATGGTCTGCTCGGGCTGTGGTGCGACAATACGCCTTGCGCCGGTTCATGAGCCGGATGACCGGTCATCCGGTATTCAGACATGAAAGGCCTCCGCCTCTGGCGAAGATCCCTTGATTAATACCGGATTCATTACTTTTTGCGTCTACTTGAGAAAAGCACAATCAGCAGAAGAGGAGCCCTGACATCCATCTGCTTCCAGACAGGGCCGTTCATGTTCGTGGTCCGGGGGCTCCCGATCACCGCCAGAACAGGAAAAACCGCTCAACGATCTCGCCTGCGAGGTCGAGCATCTCGTTGAAAAAAAAGATGCCCAGCCCGCCCCAGATGAGAGGAACAGCCGCTATAAGGAAGAAAAGCCAGTCGAACCCCAGACGGTAGCCCATGAGCGCCGCCGCTCCGTAGAGGCATACCAGGACAATATCGATGAAAATACCGAAAAGTGCTGCCATGAAAAAGCGTATGACACAGGAAACAAGATCGTATTCCTGCAGGGGCGGTCGATCAAAAGAGTTTACGGGCCGTCTTGAGTGCTTGCGAATGTTTCGTTTCCTGTCCACGGGGCGTGCGTTTCCTTTTTCTGATGTTATATACGCCTCAAGCAGGGTTCTTTTTTATGGCCCCCGGAGGAATAGTTTTCCCCGGGTGTCCGCAGGCCGAAAAACCAAGGGGCGTCTCGCATGCCGGGATGAAAATGCCTACCGTGCAGCAGTGCCCCCTATCTTGTGAAAGAGTATGGCCCCGCCTTTTCAACTCTTCAACATGCAGATTCAGAAGGCGGGGCTATACCCGGACTATCCGATCCACGGCCTCCCCACCGGCAGGACATCCCGGCCGAAGACCCCTGCAAAGATCGCGTGAGCCATGACATACCAGGCATTGAGGGCGCACGCCATGAGCTCGAATCCCGCGATCCTGTTCAATGAGGGGTGTCCGAAGTGGCCGAAATCGAGCAGGATCACCGCCAGGCCACAGCCGGATTTCCCGATGTCGGTTCCTGTTTGATCAATAAGTCGGCCTCTGCCTTGGCTGAAGACCCTGCTGTGCCCTGTCTGCCCATACTCTTTTCCTTCTGTAGTTAATTTGAGGGGCAGGATCTATCTGCCCCGTTTCTTTGAAAAACCATGTTGCTTTACCACAAGCTTGAGAGGGTGCTCCCTCCTTCAGCCCCGGGGGTAGCCGAAGTCTTTGAGCGCTGTCTCGATCTCGCCCAGCACTGCCGGGTCCTCGATCGTGGATGGGGTGCTGAACTTCTGGCCGTCCGCGATCTTGCGCATGGTGGCCCGAAGGATCTTGCCGCTCCTGGTCTTCGGAAGGCGCCTGACCACGGCTATATCCTTCAGGCACGCCAGGGCCCCTATCTCGGATCGCACCATGGCCACCACGCTCTTCTGGATCTCCTGCTCGCTTGCCACGGATCCGGCCTTGAGCACCACGAACCCCACGGGTACCTGGCCCTTGAGCTGGTCTTCGACGCCGATCACCGCGCACTCGGCCACATCCGGGTGCCTGGCCACCACCTCTTCCATGCCGCCTGTGGAGAGCCTGTGGCCCGCGACATTGATGACATCGTCCACTCTGCCCATGATGTAGAGGTAGCCGTCCTTGTCCTTGTATCCGCCGTCACCCGTGGCATAATATCCGGCATAATCGCTGAGGTAGGATTTGACATAGGCATCGTCCTTCTGCCACAGGGTGGGCAGGCAGCCGGGGGGAAGAGGGAGGCGGATGCCGATGACGCCTTCATTGCCGTTGGGCAGTTCCTTGCCGCTTTCGTTCAGGATCCGGACATCATACCCAGGCACTGGTTTGGTGGGTGAGCCCGGCTTGATGGGCAGTTCCTCGATTCCCATGCAGTTCGCCGCAATGGCCCAGCCCGTTTCGGTTTGCCACCAGTGGTCCACCACCGGAATCCTGAGCAGGTCACTCGCCCAGTGATAGGTGTCCGGATCGAGCCTCTCGCCTGCCAGGAACAGGTATTTCAGGCAGGAGATGTCGTATTTGTCCAGGTAGGTTCCGCCCGGATCTTCCTTCTTGATGGCCCTGAAGGCGGTCGGAGCGGTAAAGAGCGCCTTGACGCCATATTCGGAGATCACCCGCCAGAATGCCCCCGGGTCCGGGGTCCCCACGGGTTTGCCCTCGTACATGATGGTGGTGCACCCTGAAAGCAACGGGGCATAGATGATGTAGGAGTGGCCAACAACCCAGCCCACATCGGACGCGGCCCAGTAGACGTCGCCCGGCTCAACGCCGTAGATATGCTTCATAGACCACTTCAAGGCAACGGCGTGACCGCCGTTGTCCCGGACGACCCCCTTGGGCACTCCGGTGGTGCCCGAGGTATAGAGGATGTAGAGCGGATCGGTGGCGTTCACACAGACGCATCCAGCCGGTTCAACGCCCTTGAGCGCGTCTGTCCAGTCGATGTCCCTGCCCGGGATGAGATCGGCCTTGACCTGGGGACGCTGGTAGATGACGCATTTTTCGGGCTTGTGGCTGGAGAGCTCGATGGCCTTGTCCAGAAGGGGCTTGTAGGGGATGGGGCCCTTGGGCTCGATGCCGCAGGAGGCGCAGAGCATGATTCTGGGCTTGGCGTCTTCGATGCGGACCGCGAGCTCGTTGGAGGCGAACCCGCCGAATACCAGTGAATGGATGGCGCCGATGCGCGCGCAGGCGAACATGGCAACGGCCGCCTCGGGGATCATGGGCATGTAGATGACCACCCGGTCGCCCTTTCCCACGCCCAGGGACTTGAGCACCCCGGCAAATTGAGCCACCTTTGTCAGGAGCTCGCCATAGGTGATCTTCTGTTTGGTGTTCGTGACCGGGCTGTCATAGATGATGGCTGTCTGGTCTTTTCTGCCGTTTTCCACATGGTAGTCGATGGCGTTGTAGCAAGTATTCAACTTTCCGCCTGCGAACCACTGGTAAAACGGCGCCCTCGAGTCGTCCAGGACCCTGTCCCACTTTTTGTCCCACTGGATCGCCCCTGCCGCAATGCTCCAGAAACCCTCTCTGTCTTCCAGAGAACGCCGGTAGGCGTCTTCATACGATTTGAACATGGATCAAAACCTCCTTATCGGTAATCAGTCATCCGCACCCTCATCCCCGGACACCGGGGATGTATGGTCGGACTAATGAAGCAATGCATATGCCGACATGTAATTACCAGGAATAACAAGGACATGGGGAACGAGTGACAGACCCCGGCCTGTCCGGGATGCCGGAAAGTGTCTTGAAGACAGGACAGATCATC
>JALNWY010000073.1 GCA_023230665.1 Deltaproteobacteria bacterium | reverse complement strand
AGCATGACCATATCCGCACAGGGCCCTTTCAGATGGAGATGGGGGAAGATCGCCGGTGCGCGCCGGCCGGGACGCATGGTTCCAGGAGCTTCAGCAGCCCCTGCAGGCCTGCTCGGGAGGGCCCCGTTGATCTTTCTGATCGGGGGCCTGATTTTGCGCGACCTTTCCCGTCCGGACAGCCGGATCAGGAAGGTTGCGACCATGCTGCTCGGAAGGCCTGCGGCAAAGGACCGCACTGCCGTGGTGGTACAGCCGGCAGCCATAGAATCCTCCCTTGATCCGCTTCTCAAGAATGGGAAGGAAGAATGATATGCCAGTCCTGAGACTTCAAGCAGGGCTGTAAGACTTGCCCTGAGGGTCCTTGACATCGATGGGTCGGAAACAAAAACAGAGTAATGGAAGGAAAAGGAAATGAAAGTGGCTTTTTCGACATCGGGCAACACCCTGAATGACCCGCTTGACAGGCGTTTCGGCAGGGCCCCGAAGTTCCTGGTATATGACACACAGACCGAGAGCTTCGAGGTGGTGGACAACGAGCAGAATCTGAACGCCCCGCAGGGAGCAGGCATTCAGTCCGCCCAGACCGTGGCCCGAACCGGCGCCGGGCATCTGGTGACCGGGCACTGCGGGCCCAAGGCCTTCAAGGTCCTCCAAGCGGCCGGGGTAAAGATCTATACCGCGGACGCAGCCACCGTGGCCGAGGCCCTGAAACTCTTCCTTGCAGGAACCCTGAAGCCTGCCGGCTCCGCCGATGTCGAAGGCCACTGGGTATGAGCGTGACCGATCCAAAGCAGAGCATATCGTATACGCCCATCGGGGTTATCCGGAGCATCCACGTCAACCCCGAGCAGACGCCGATCCAGCCCGTGTACTCCTGCGGGTGCACAGGCACGGCCGAGATATTCGAGCAGCACTGTGAGGGATTGAGCGATCTGGACGGATTCTCGCACATTATACTGATCTATCACTTTCACCAGGCAGGCCCTGCACGGATGATGGTCAGGCCCTTCCTCCAGGACAAACTCAGAGGCCTGTTCTCCACCAGGGCGCCCAACCGGCCGAACCCCATCGGCCTGAGCATCGTAAGGCTCCTTTCCCGCGAGGGACCGGTGCTTCACCTGGACTGCGTGGATGTGCTCGACGGCACTCCCCTGCTCGATATCAAGCCCTACGTGTCGCGCTTCGACTGCATCCGGGAGACGAGGTGCGGCTGGCAGGACGAGGTGAACGAGAAGGAGGCGCAGAGACGTGGCCTACGCGGCTACCTCCCCGGAGACGTCCCGGAGAAAGGCCGGCCATGATCCTGTCTAGTGGCATCGCGATCCGCGATGTCGACCTACGAATATGAGTGCATGGTATGCGGCCTTCGTCTCACCCACCGTCAGGCCATGACCGATGAACCGATCAGGCAGTGCCCTGATTGCAGCGGAGAGCTCAAGCGCCTGATCTCCGGCGGAACAGAAAAAACCAGTCTCTCCGGCTGCCGGAGATGTCCGGGACATATGGAAAAAACTTTCTCTTTGAAGGAGTGATATATGGGAATTGTCAGCAACGGGAAAACTCTGCCCCTATTTTCCGATCACGGGAAACAACCGCGGAACAACGGACCACTGGAGGGATTCACCGGTCATGCGCGTATCACCGGCCCCTGCGGCGACACCATGGATTTCTGGGTGTTCGTGCGTGGCGACAGGGTGGAGCATGCATCGTTCACCACCGACGGCTGCGGCCATTCCCTTGCATGCGGCAGCATGACAACCTGCCTGGCCATAGGGAAAACCCCTGGCGAGGCCCTGAAGCTCCGCCAGCAGGACATCCTCGATGCACTGGAAGATCTGCCCGAGGAAGGTGAGCACTGCGCGCTGCTCTCCGTCAACACCCTGCAAGCTTCTCTCAGAGACTCTGCGGGACGGGGTCACGAGCCATACCCCGGAGAGCAGGCAAAAAAAAGCACATGCGACTCCTGCAGCAGGAGCGGGTGCTCTGCCTCGTCGAGGCATCCGGGGGAGAGCGACGAGGATTTCGAAAACCGGAGAAGACTCGCAGAGCGCCTCTGCCGGATCGAGCACAAGATCGTGGTGATATCGGGAAAGGGAGGTGTCGGAAAGAGCACAGTGGCGGTGAATATGGCTGTGTCGCTCATGCTCTCGGGCAAGAGAGTGGGCCTGCTCGACGTGGATATTCACGGCCCGAGCGTGCCCACCATGCTGGGGCTCGAGGGACAGAATGTCCGTGGCGGGAACGGAGAGTTCCTGCCTATTGAAATGGAGGGGCTGAAGGTCCTGTCCATCGGGTTCTTCCTTCGCAGTCAGGACGATGCCGTGATCTGGAGAGGGCCCATGAAAATGACCGCGATCCGGCAGTTTCTCACGGATGCGGCCTGGGGGGATCTCGATTACCTCATCATCGACTCGCCTCCGGGCACCGGCGACGAGCCGCTATCGGTCTTTCAGCTCATGGGCGATGTGGACGGCGCGCTGGTGGTCACCACTCCGCAGCGAGTAGCTTCTGTCGATGTCCGCAAATCCATCAGCTTCTGTCACCAGCTCAAGGTTCCCGTGCTCGGGGTGGTGGAGAACATGAGCGGCTTCGTGTGCCCCAAGTGTGGCGAGGTAACCCCGATCTTCCGCCAGGGAGGCGGGGAGATGACCGCCCATGACATGGGGGTCCCCTATCTGGGTTCCATTCCCGTGGACCCGCTCATTGCCGAGGCGTGTGACACCGGCCGCGCATTCATTCAGCACTATGCGGCCAGCCCCACGGCCTCGATCATGCGAAAAATCATCGCATCCGTCGAAACCGGTCCGATACCGGCCCATACCCCGGATAATATCCGTGAGGCCACGGCATCGGGTACTGATGAATCCAAACAAAACAAAAAGGAGGATACACCCATGCGAATAGCTGTTCCATTGGCAGACGGGAAGCTGTGCCTTCATTTCGGGCACTGTGAGCGCTTCGCCTTGGTGGATGTGGACACTGAGACCAAGAAGATCACGAACAGGGAGGACCTGACACCCCCTCCGCACGAGCCCGGAGTGCTGCCGCGCTGGCTTGCCGACAAGGGCGCAAACATCATTATCGCGGGCGGTATGGGGCAGCGCGCCCAGAGTCTGTTCTCCGAGAACGGTATCCGCGTCCTCGTCGGTGCCCCGTCAAAGACTCCCGAAGAGTTGGCTGAGAGCTTCCTCGCCGGCACCATCGAACTGGGCGAGAATACCTGCGATCACTAAAGAGATCGCTCCATAGTTTTTAAGCATGCCGGGCCGGTGTGACCGGCAGATGAGCCTATCCATTGGCGGGGTAAGGAGCATGGACAGGGCATCCCTTGGAATCATGACGGTCATATGTCTCGTCATGCCGGCCGGCATAAGCCTCTCCGCACAAGGTACGGGAACAGCCTGTTTTCGGCGTGATTTCACCTGTACATATGCGCTGGTGTATTGAAAGGAGGATGCCATGACCAAAGGAAAGAAAGAGATCAGGAGTTCCTGCGCCCGGTGTCCCGGAACAGTCTGCTACCCGCTGATACCCACGGGTGCACCCATGCCTCCGGTCGAGGAGGCGCCGGCCTTCTGCCCGATGCACCGCTTTCCCGAGGCAATGGACCGGGCGTCCGATGCGTATGAGCATCCCGGGGTCCGGGAATTCGCCCGCCTGGCATCCCTGCAGGAGTCTCAGTGCTATGAGCTCGATGCCGCGGGAATCCGGACCAGGATCACGCGGATCGAGGAGACCCTGGAGTTCGCGCGCAAGTGCGGGTACACCCGGATCGGGATCGCCTTCTGCGTGGGGCTCAGGGAAGAGGCGCGCATGGTTGCCTCGATCTTCGAAAACAAGGGGTTCGAAGTCGTATCGGTTAACTGCAAGGTGGGCCGCGTTCCCAAGGAGGACATCGGTCTAAAGGGCAGCGAGAAGATCATGGGTCCCGATCTCATGGAGCCCATGTGCAATCCGATCGCCCAGGCAGAGGTCATGGAGGCAGAGGAGGTCGATCTCGCGGTTCTGCTCGGGCTCTGTGTCGGGCACGACACGCTCTTCTTCCGTTCATGCCGGGTGCCGTGCACCGTGCTCGCGGTCAAGGACCGCGTGCTCGGACACAATCCGCTTGCCGCCCTGTACCTCTCCAAGAGCCCCTATTACAGCAGGCTGAACGCCCCCGGGCACAACCTGACCGGGGTCCCGAAGGTCAGGCTCGACTGAGCAGGCTGACGGTCTCGGGCTCGGGGTTTGTTCTGGAGAGGGTGCCCTAGGAACCCTCTCCTCCTCCCGTGCGGAGACTCTCCAGATAATCGATGCGGCGGCTGATGAGCTGCAGTGCATTCTCCATGTATGCAGCCTGTGCCTTCAGGTGCAAGAGCTGTCTTTGCTTCGGGGAAAACGGCGCTGTTGTCACGGCAGCGCCCTGCACCCCGACAAAACCGGTCGCGGGCTCCTGCGGTGTTTGAGGAACCTTCAGTATACAATATCCCTGTGCCCTCCCAGTCATGGGTCCTTCGCCCCTAGGCCCTGTTCCGTCCAATTGCGGCATGTCTTCCCCCTTTCTTTCCGGACCGCAGAGGCCTGATCCGACACCCGGCACCCGGGTCGTTTCGCGCTGCAGGCATTACTCTCTGCGGTCCTGCCGGTAATCAAAGCACGGATTGTGCCATTTTAGCGAGAGACTGTCCGGATCATGCCGTAGGAAAACGCAAAGTCCGGCTGATTGAAAACGATTTCACCCCGGAGACCAGGTTTTATTACCGTGGAAGACCGCTCCTGATGGCTTGCAGAATGCACGGTTAGTTCCGGCTGGCCCGTCCGTCGGTTTCAGGCGCTTCGATCCGGAGCGCCTTGATCTTCCGATACAGCGTGCTGGTGTTAATGCCCAGATCCTGTGCGGCTTTCTTACGGTTTCCGCGATAACGCCGCAAGGTCTCGACGATGAGGTTCTTCTCCATGGCCTGAATGCTCAGCGATCCGAGGGTATCGTCCCCGGACGATGCCGCCGGCCGCAGCTCGGGCGGGAGGTGATGCATCTCGATGATACCGCCCCTGCACAGGACGAATGCCTGCTCGATGATATTCTCGAGCTCGCGCACATTGCCGGGAAAGTCGTACTCCATCAGGCGCGACATGACCTCGGGAGAAAGCCCGGTTATGTCTCTGCCCTGCAAGCGGTTGAATTTCGCCACACAGTGGTCCGCCAGCAGGGGTATGTCCTCGCGCCGCTGCTTCAGGCCGGGAAGATCGAGAAGCACGACCCGGACGCGGTAGTACAGGTCTTCGCGGAACTGGCCGTCGCGGACGAGCCCGGCGAGATCGCGGTTCGTCGCTGCCACGACACGCACATCTACGGGCACGGGCTCGACCGATCCCAGTGGTTCCACGACCCGCTCCTGCAGTACCCTGAGCAGCCGCACCTGCAGAGCGGGAGAGATATCGCCGATCTCATCGAGAAAAATCGTGCCCCGGTGCGCAAGCATGAACCGGCCCGGATGGTCGCGCCTGGCACCCGTGAAGGCGCCTGCCTTGTAGCCGAACAGCTCGCTTTCCAGCAGCGCATCCGGCAGGGCAGCGCAGTTCACCGCAACAAAGCGTTTTCTCCTGCGGGCAGACAGGGTGTGAATGGCGCGGGCGAACAGCTCTTTCCCTGTACCGCTTGGCCCCTGGATCAGCACCGTGCTGCTGCTCTCGGCGATCCGGGGCAGGATCTCAAAGAGGCTCATCATGGCCGGGCTGCGCCCCACGATGTCCTCGAAGGTGTACCGGGCCTTGAGCTCTTTGCGGAGCTGCTCCACCTGGCTCAGGTCCTGAAAGGTCTCCACCCCGCCGATGACACGGCCGTGGTCGTCTTTGAGAATCGCGGCCGAGATACGGATGGGCACGCGCATGCCCTGGTTGGTGACGATGTGCGCAGTGGCGTTCACGACCGGTTTGCCGCTCTCCAGGGTTCGTTTCAGGGCGCACTCGTTCTCGCAGATGCTCGCATGAAACACGTCGCTGCAGGCCCGGCCGACCGCGTCATTACGCGAGATCCCGGTAATGCGCTCGGCCGCACGGTTGAACGAGGTGATCCTCCAGTCACGGTCTATGGTGAAAACACCCTCGTTGATCGAATCCAGGATAACCTCTTGGCGGCTTTTCTCTGACCTGTCACTCATCTCTGCCACCTTATGAACGTGCAATATGCACTGTAATATAAACTAATCAATTGCATAATGCAATACTATATACGGCCATTCCCTGAAAAATACACAGAGAAGAACTGAATATTTCGAAAAAACCATGGCTTGTCATAAATGGTATCATCCTTGCTTCAGCATCTCGTGTCATGAGGATTGCGATTGCCCACTGCCAAGACAAGTTGTCGCCGGTCTTCGATTTTTCGAACAGCCTCTGTCTGATCGATATCGATTGCGGGCGGGAAACCAACAGGGAGCGCAGAGCCCTGGTCAGCCGGGAACCATTCCGCCGTGCGGGAGAGGTTCTTGCGCTCGGCGTGGACATACTCATCTGCGGGGCGCTCTCCCGGCAGATGGAAACAGCTCTGGCTGCCGCAGGGGTCCGTACCGTAGGATTCATCTGCGGCAATCTGGACGATGTGGTCGCAGCCTTTCTGCAGGGGAGCCTGGAAGACGGCCGTCTCCTGATGCCGGGCTGTGTCGCGGGAAGAAAAAGGCGCCGGCGCCGGAACCGCAGGGGACGGAACTGACGCAAAGGCCAAAAAGCAATGGGAGCGTATGCTTCCTTGGAAAGGAGAATGTATTATGCCAGGTGGAGACAGGACAGGACCATTCGGTATGGGCCCGATGACAGGACGGGCGGCTGGTTTTTGTGCAGGCTATAACGTGCCGGGGTATGCGAATCCAGCTTACCCGGACGGCTTCAGAACCAGGGGTCGAGGGCGGGGTCGCGGCTTCGGCAGAGGCGGCCGCGGATGGCGCAACCGCTTTTACGCTACCGGGTTGGCCGGCTGGCAGCGCGCAACCACAGGCTGGCCGGCATGGGGCGCGGGGCCCCATCCGTACCCGGCCGCCGGCGCCCCGATGGTCGGCGCAACCGAGCTTGAGACGCTGAAGAATCAGGCAGCGTACTTCGAGGATGCCCTGAAGGGAATACGGCAGCAGATCGAAGAGCTCCAGTCCCGGACCAAAGAGGACTGAAAGGAGATTATATGAGAATTGCAGTCAGCTCAGCGGGAAATACCCTGGAATCACCGGTTGATCCACGTTTTGGAAGGTGCCGGTATTTTCTGATCATCGATACCGGCACGCTCGCGTTCGAAGCAGTCGAAAATCCGAATATCTCGCTTGGCGGCGGCGCAGGGATCCAGTCTGCACAGCTCGTGGCAGACAAGGGCGTTCAATATCTTCTCACCGGCAACTGCGGCCCCAACGCCTTTCAGACGCTCACCGCCGCAGGCATCGGTGTCATCACCGGATGCTCGGGCGTGGTGAGCGATCTGGTTAAACAGTTCAATGCCGGAGAATTTCAGACGAGCCCGGGCGCCAATGTACCTGACCACTTCGGCGCGAGCTCCGGAGTGGCCGATTCCCCCATGGGTCCGGGTATGGGTATGGGCCCCGGTCGCGGCATGGGCGGAGGCAGAGGCGGCGGCCGCGGTATGGGCATGGGGGGAGGATCTGGCCGGGGCAGGAGAATGGGCAGAGGAACGGGTCCGGGCACGGGGAGAAGAAATAAATGACGGCAAAGATCGACAAGGGGCTGTGTATCGGGTACAGTGCATGCATCGATATATGCCCCATGGACGCCATCAGCCTGCTTGACGGGATTGCACAGATCAATGAAGAGGAGTGATCCGGCTGCGGCGCCTGCGTGGACGAGTGCCCTGCAGACGCCATGCGGATCGAGTGATCTCCAAAAATAAGGAACGGTCATGCGAAAGATTGCCATCGCGAGCGGCAAAGGGGGCACGGGGAAAACGACCGTTGCCACGAATCTTGCCGCTGTTGCATCGAGAGATTCGATCAGGGTCGCTTACCTGGACTGTGATGTGGAAGAGCCCAACGGCGCATTGTTCCTGAGACCGCAGATCCAAGAGAAATGGCCGGTCAACGTGAGTGTGCCGGGTGTTGAGGAAGGCATGTGCACGGGATGCGGTCTGTGCAGGGAGATCTGCCAGTACGGAGCCGTGGCTGTCGTGAACAGGAATGTCCTTGTTTTTCCGGAATTGTGTCACGGCTGCGCCGGTTGCTGGATGGTCTGCCAGACCGGCGCTCTTGTCGAGTCCAAGCGCACCATAGGGCGGCTCGAGATGGGCAGGGCCGATAAAGTGGATTTCGTCCAGGGAATCCTGAACATCGGTGAGGCAATGAGCCCGCCGGTGATCAGAGAGGTCAAGGCAGCAGCCGCGGATGCGGATCTGCTGATTATCGATTCGCCTCCCGGCACATCCTGTCCGGTTATCGAGAGCATTCGCGATGCAGATTATGTCCTCCTGGTGACCGAGCCCACCCCGTTCGGACTGAACGATCTTGTGCTGGCTGTCGAAACGGTCAGAACGCTCGCCCTGCCCTTCGGGGTGCTCATCAACCGCTCGGATACGGGCGATGGGCAGACGCTCGATTATTGCCGGAAACAGGACATCGAGGTTCTTGCCGAGATCCCTGACGATCGCAGGGTTGCCGAGGCATACTCGCGGGGCGAGCTTGCCTGCGACGCCGTGCAGGATTATTCCGCGGTTTTCGCGTCACTGGTGAAGAGGCTGCTCAAAGGATGATGCGCGTGCAACCCTGTCTGCGGCAGCTGCGGAACCTCTTCCCCATGCAGGCGGAATACCCGGTGGGGACGGCTCTGGCCGTCCCGTCTTTCCTGCCCTTTTTATGGGCAAGAAGACGCAAAAAAAGATTACAGAAGGTGAGCATATGGGAAAAAAGCATCAGGAGCTCGTTATCATCAGCGGCAAGGGGGGGACGGGAAAGACCTCTATCGTCGCCTCGTTCGCAGCGCTGGCAGGGAAGTGCGTGCTGGCCGACTGCGATGTGGATGCAGCGGACCTGCATCTCGTGCTCGATCCGCAGGTGATCAGGTCAGAGGATTTCTCGGGAGGCAAGCGTGCTTCGGTTATTACCGGGAAATGCACGGCCTGCGGCACCTGTGCCCAGGTCTGCCGTTTCAATGCCGTTACCTTTGACGGCCCGCCCAACAGCCGGGCCGAGAAAACCTTCCGCATCGACCCCATAGCCTGCGAGGGGTGCGGCGTATGCTCCTGGTTCTGTGAAGACAGCGCCATTGACTTCGGCCCTGCGGTGAACGGAGAGTGGTTCGTATCCGAGACCCGGCATGGCCCTATGGTTCATGCCCGGCTCGGCATCGCGGAGGAGAATTCCGGTAAGCTCGTAAGCCTCGTCAGGAAGGAAGCCGTGAATCTGGCCGAGGAGCGCGGGATCGGCCTGGTCGTTATCGACGGCTCTCCCGGAATCGGATGCCCGGTCATCGCGTCGATCACGGGTGCGGACATGGTGCTGGTAGTGACCGAGCCCACCGTGAGCGGGCTTCACGACCTCCTTCGCGTGGCCGATCTTACCAGGCACTTCGCGACCCCTGCCATGGTCTGCATCAACAAGTGGGATCTGAACCCCCGGGTCGCATCCGAAATCGAAGAACAGGCAGGCAGACAGGGACTCGGCATCGCCGGAAAGGTACGCTACGACCGCGCAGTGACAAAGGCGCAGATAAGCAGGCTCTCGGTGGTCGAATATCAGGACAACGGGTGTTCGGGCGATATCCGCTCGGTAT
Source organism: Deltaproteobacteria bacterium (assembly GCA_023230665.1). Lineage (GTDB taxonomy): Bacteria > Desulfobacterota > Desulfomonilia > UBA1062 > UBA1062 > Phosphitivorax. The sequence goes on along the minus strand of JALNWY010000073.1, from coordinate 4,072 downwards.
GGAAATCCGTGAGCAGCCTGATGCAGTCTGGGTAAAAGCATCCCGCCTGACGGCACTGCTCTTGAGCATCCCGATGCCACGGCGCACAGTAAAAAAACATGAACAGACTCTTGTGCCTCCCGATAAAGAACAGTTTTTAAAAAAGTGAGAAAAAACGATCATGGCGCATATTTTCGGCCCGGTTCCGTCCAGGCGTCTCGGGAGGTCTCTCGGTATAGACCTGGTGCCTTTCAAGACGTGCACCTATGACTGCATCTATTGCCAGCTCGGGCGTACCACCTGCAGGACCGTCCAGAGAAAGGAATGGTTCCCGCTCGATGAAATTATGGACGAGCTCAGGGAAAAAATCTCCACGCGGCCGGACTACATCACCCTGGCTGGTTCCGGCGAGCCCACCCTGTATTCACGTCTGGGCGAACTGATAGAGAAGATACGTTCCTTCACGGACATACCCCTCGCAGTGCTGACGAACGGCTCGCTCCTGTGGCAGAAAGACGTGCGCAGAGATCTCATGGGCGCCGACCTGATCGTCCCTTCGCTCGATGCCGGGAGCCCGGGCATGTTCCATGCCGTGAACCGGCCCCATCATGAGATCACCTTCAAGCAGATGCTTCAGGGGCTGATCGACCTGAAACAGGAATATCGGGGCGAGTACCGGCTGGAGGTCTTTCTCCTGGGAGGGCACACTGCCCTGCCCGCGGAGGCCGGAAGAATCGCCGAGTGCGCGGGCCTGATACGGCCTGACGAGGTGCAACTGAACACCATGACCCGCCCGGCTGCGGAAGATTATGCGGCAGGTGTGAGCCGGCCCCGCCTGGAACGCATTGCCCACCTGTTCGTCCCCCCTGCGACGGTCATCGCCGATTACCGGGGAATCCACGAAGAATCCGAATTTACCGTGGCCAGGGATACGGTCTTCCAGATGATCAAGAGGAGGCCGTGCACCCTGGAAGACATCGCGGGCGGGCTGGGCATCCATCCCAACGAGGCGGCCAAACACGTGGGCGAGCTTCTGGCCCTGGGAAATGTCGAACAGCTTGAACCCAGAGGGGGGAAGGCCTTCTTCCGGGTGACTCACCGATAGACATCACCAGGAAAGATGGGCACGCGTAACAGGGAGCGGCCATCCGACCAAGGGCTGTATTTCCGCCCCCTTCCCTTACAGGACGGGATCTCTACCTCGGATACAGGGTCCACATCCGCGCCAGCTCATCGTCTTCACAACGGATTTCCGTGTAGTGGTCCAAGGTGCCGGAACCCTCGACAATGATCCCTTTCCCCTCGGCCACCCTCCCGATGTCGGCACAGGGGATACCCCTTTCGGAGAGCTCTCGGATAACAGCATCGACTCTGTGGGGAGAGATCGTTGCGGCCAGGCTGCCTGAGGAGATCATGCGCAACGGGTCGAACCCGAACCTCTCGGCAAAACGATCGATCACCGGACGTGAGGGCACGAGCGATGAATTGATGCCGAAGCACCTTCCCGATGCATTCGCCATCTCGATCAGGGTCTCCATCAGGCCTCCCCTCGTCACGTCGTGCATGGACGTGGCCCCATGCTTTGCCAGAACATCGGACTCAGGGATCACGCTCACCTCATGCGCAAGATTTCTCGCCTGATCAAGCTCCGTGTCCGTGATGCCGAGTTTTTTGGCGATATCGGCGAAATCGTGGGCGAGAATGGCGGTCCCTTCCAGCGCTACGCCCTTGGTGACCAGCACGTGATCTCCCAGGCGCGCCCCGCCGGTATAGATCGGGGTCCTTCCGGCCGCGTTTCCCAGTGCGGTTACAGCCACCAGCGGCCGGACTATGCCGCTCGAATAGCCGGTATGCCCGCCGATAATCGCGATCCCTGCTTCCCGGGCTGCGCGACTTGCATCCTGCATGATCTCTTTGAGCATATCCTCGTCTTCCACTCGCGGCACAAGGACCAGCACCAGGGCCCAGCTCGGCCTGATACCGCTCGCCGCTATATCGTTACATGCGATATGTACGGCAAGCCACCCGATATTTTCGATGGCCCCCACGATCGGATCGATATGTGACGCGAGGATGTCGCCGCCGACTTCCGTCAGTGCAACATCCTGACCGAACGCCGCTCCCAGAATCACCCGGGGATCCTTGCTCTGTACATAGGGGAATACGCACCGTTGCAGCACTTCATGGGAGAATTTCGACACGGGCTGCTCCTTTCATGCACTATATGCACTCGGTAAAGCACAAAACGTGCCAGGCTATGGTTTTTGGAAAGTACTTCAGGAGGGTCGAGTCTGTTTCCCGTTCAAGTTTGTTGTGGGAAGGTTCCAGAGCTTGACCTGAAAGGTCCATATGATGCTTATAGAGAATGGCGGCCCCACCTCATCATTCCCGCGTGTCTCCGGGCCTGAGCAGGGGCCTCTCCGAAGGCCGTCTCTCAACAGGCAGGCAAGAGAGTATCACTGTGTCCCGACGCCCTCACAACAGGCTGCACGCCAGCACTGCCGCTCCGATGGCGCCGTTGGCCTGAGCGTATCCGTTGACCTCGACAGAGGAACCAAAGCGTTTCTCCAGTGCCCTGACCACGCCTACATTCTTGGCCACGCCGCCGGTCATCATGATCGGGGCGGCCACGGCCAGCCGCTGCGCCATGGCATACACCCGCGACGCAACCGAGTCGTGGATTCCTGCGATGATGTTCTCGCGCTGCTCGCCCCTGGAGATGAGCGAGATGACCTCGGACTCGGCAAAGACCGTACAGATGCTGCTGATTTTTGCAGGGTTCTCCGACTGCAATGAGAGCTCGCCGAACTCGTCCAGATCCACCTCCAGGGCCCGTGCCATGACCTCCAGGAACCTCCCGGTTCCTGCCGCGCACTTGTCGTTCATCACGAAGTCCGTGACCTTGCCCGATGTGTCGAGGAGCAGGGCCTTGCTGTCCTGCCCGCCCACGTCCACCACGGTGCGCACTTTAGGGTCGAGAAAGTGCGCGCCTGCGCCGTGGCAGATGATCTCGGTCATGGATTTGTGGGCGAACTCCACGCTGTTTCTGCCATAGCCGGTCGAAACGACCCTGTCGATGGACGAAGCCTCCAGCCCGAGTTCGCTGGTGAGGTCCTCGAATATCTTTCTGCCGGCCGCACCCGCGTTGTAGCCGGTGAAACCGATCCTGGTTCCCAGAATGATACCGTCTTCCAGGATCGCCGCCTTTGCCGTAATCGAGCCGATGTCTATCCCTGCGGTCCTCATCTTCTTAAAATCGCGCTTTCCTTTCCGTTCTCTGCCGGTGGTGGATCTGCTGCCGTCTGATTCCTGCCCTCGTGGCTTATCAAAAAAGCCTCAATGAGTGCAAGAGATGCCCTCTCGTGCAACGGATTTTTTACCGGTGTCAGACCGCACTCGCCCCGCCGTCCACCACGATGGTCTGGCCGGTGATGAACGAAGAGCCTGGCGAGGCGAGGAAGAGCACTGGGCTGACCACATCCTGAGGCTCGGCGATCCTGCCCAGGGGGACGGTCTTGACGATCTCCTTGTAGATGCCCTCATCCGACCAGAAGGGCTTGCTGAAATCGGTCCTCACCATGCCCGGCGCCACAGCGTTGACCTGGATGTTGAAACCTGCGAGCTCGCTTGCCAGCACCTTGGTGAGCATCTCCATCCCGGCCTTGGCAATACCGTAGACTCCCATGCCGGGCGAGGCTTTCCTGCCTGCGATGGAAGACACGCTCACGATCTTGCCCTTGTTCTGCGCGCGCATGATGCGCGCCGCTGCGCGCGAGCACAGAAAGGTGCCGTTGAGGTTGGTCTCCACAATCTTCTGCCACAGGTTCAGATCAATGTCCGCGATCCCGGGGGTGATCAGGTTCATGCCCACGTTGTTCACGAGCACATCCAGCCGGGAATGCCGCTCTTTGACCGCGGCGAAGAGACGGTCCACATCCGCCTCCCGGGCAATGTGGGCCTGCACGGCCATGAGGTCCCCGCCGGGCAGGAGTTCCTTTGCGGCATCGAGGTTTTCCTGCTTCCGGCCGCAGATCACGACCCGCGCGCCCTGCTCCAGCAGGGCCCGGGCGATCTCAAGGCCGATGCCCCTGGT
>JALNWY010000072.1 GCA_023230665.1 Deltaproteobacteria bacterium | reverse complement strand
CGAACATGCCCGCAGACCTCGGGCACCGGTATACCCGCGTGCATCAGACGGGCGAGCATCGCGGCCTCGCGCAGCGTTTTGGGAGAGATGAGATTTCTCAGCCTTTCCGGAAGCGCACGGGGTGAAAGGAGCTTTACGTAATACTCGACCTCTCCTTGCCTGAGAAGACGATGGATGCTGCGGGCGGACCGCCGGCTCACGAGCTCCCAGGAATGCTCGGGATACAGCGATGATATTTTTTTCATGATCGCGTCCATCAGTCCTCTTCCCTGTTTTCCATGATCAGGTGCTCCCGGTCAGGCTCCGCTCTCATCCATGAGCCCCGCGCATGCATCCATGACCTCGTCCACCTGCAGTCTCCTCATGCACTCCACCGGGCCGCTGCAGGTCGTGTCCAGGTAACAGGGCATGCACGGCATCTCATGGCGCACCACTGCGCTGCGAACGTTCTGCGGGCCCACGAATGCCGGGTCGGTGGGTCCGAACAGGGCCACCACGGGGATATCGACCGCAGAGGCAAGGTGCATGACCCCGGAGTCGATGCCCACGAACAGGCGGGCCCTCATCAGGAGTGCGGTGAGCTCACGCAGCCCGAGCCTGCCGGTGAGGTCGAGTACCGGGATGTCCCGGCCCCGGGCCAGGGTGCTGATACCGCGGGCGATCAGGCCGTTGCTCTCCTTTGTGTCGCCTGCGCCCACCAGGACGGGCACCAGGCCGGAGCGCTCATGGAGTCTTACGGCAAGGCGCGAGAACTTTTCTTCGTCCCATGCCTTGACGAGCCTTCTGGGCGATGCGCCGGCAGAGATCACCACAGAGTTTTCCGGCACCTCAGCACTGCACTCATGGGATTCGACCGGCAGCAGCCCCACATAGCCCTTGACCGAAGGGGCAATCCCCAGGCGTTCTATCAGACAGGCATTGTTCCGCCAGCAGTTGTGCCCGACGACCACCTCTTTGACCTGAAGCGCCCTGTCCCAGGGAAAGCGTGCGAACCCAGCCCGGGTGCGGGCCCCGCTCAGGCCGGTGAGGAGCAGGGCCTCCTCCGAGCGGGCAAGGCAGATCAGAAGATCGTATCCCTGGGCCCGCAGGGCTCTCGCGAGCCGGATCTTCCCGGCCAGGCGTCCAGGCTTGGGCAGGACCTGGTCCACCAGGGGCGAGCCTCTCAGCAGCTCGCCCAGCGGAGGCTTCACCACCGAATGGATCAGGGCGTCCGGGTACCGGTCCCTCAGGGATTTCAGGAGCGGCAGGGAAAACACCAGATCTCCGATCTGGTTGAGATGGATGACACAGATTTTCATTGTACGACCTACAGAAAAAAGTTGTTGTCCTGCACGACCTCGATCTCGGACACGTCCTTGGGCGATTCGATGAAGCGTTCGATCCACCAGTTCACGTGGTGATAGAAACAGACCACCACATTGCACTCGCGGCAGGCGTCAAACTCCCTGATGCATGCATCGAGACGCGCCTGGGTGCGACCGAACCGCTCTGCATCCAGGTATCCCTCGTGATCAGCGATCCGGCCCTGGGGAACTCCCCTGAACGCCGGGCAGTGGAAGATGCCGGACGGCGCCAGGACGGTCCGGAAAAACTGCGAGTGGCAGGTGGCGGGCTGGCGCTTCTGCTCGTGGAGTCTGCCTTCCATCATGGCCTGGAGGTTGACGCTCTTGAGGATTTTCAATCCCGGGCCTGCGGCCTTTTCCGCCTGTGCGAGCATCTCGCCGATCAAGGCGATGACCCGGGCCTCTCTGTCCGGGTCGGGGGGATCGAACAGGGATTCCTTGCGCGAGCCCTCCAGCCTGAGCAGGCAGGGTTTGAACGAGACATAGTCAAAAGAGTATTCCCCGGCCTTTGAAACAGCCTCGGATATCTCCCCGACATTGGAAACCAGCTCGCGGCCGCCGAGCACGATTCCCTCCCACACGATCACATACGAGTAGCCGAGCGAGATCAGAGGGTTAGCTTTCTTGATCCGCTGCGCATCTGTTAAGATCCGCTCCAGAGTGAGCTTGCCGGTCGGACGGTGGGACTGCTGGAAGGTGTCTTCCCTGGCCGCATCGAGGGAGAGGCGCAGCCAGTCGCCCTCTCTCAGGAGATCTATCACCTTCTCCACCCGTGCCAGGCGGGAGCCGTTCGTGGCGATGCCCACCTGGAGCCCCCGCGACCGGACGAACCGGACGATCTCCTCGAAGTCGCGGTGGACCGTGGGCTCTCCGCCGCCGATGAGAATCACCGAGAGGAGCCCCTTTTCCTGGAGGGTGTCGATGCTCTGCTTGATCGTGTCCAGGGTCAGGGCCTCGCCCGTGTTGATGATCCCGGAATCCACGCAGTGGGGGCACCGGAAGTTGCACGCCGAGGTGAGATCCAGGTTGATGGACACCGGCCCGAAGGCGGGGAGTCCGGGCGAAGGCTCCGATTTCCTCACCGCCCTTTGCCAGGCGATGTACTGTCTCAGGTTTTCAACCACGGACTTCTGCCGGAGCTTTGCGCTGAAGTCATGCTCTTTTTCCTGTATCTTCTTCATAGCCTCCTCTTTTCATTGTCTTGGAAGGGAATATGCATCATAGATCTGCTTGAGCAATCGGGTCGTGGCCACGATGTGCTCCCTGCCGATCACGGGCTCCCGGCCCGCCGAGCATGCCTCGATGAAATCCCGCACGCACAGCTCCAGGGGGTCTGCTACCGGCAGGCGGCGGCCTGCGGAATGGAAGGATATCTCGTACCGGGCGGTCTCTATGGAGCGCTGCGCGATACGGTCGTCGAACCCGAACCAGAAAGGCCTCGGCTGCTCGCTTTCCTGTATGAGCGCGATGGTCACTGCGCAGCTTCCGTGCGCGGCGGTATAGGTGAATTCGATGGTCATGTCGGTGTCCGTGCCGGAAAAGGAGGGCCGGGAGAGAGCTCCGGGCCCCAGGGCTGTGTGGAGGATGCTCAGGGCATGGGGCACGGAATCAGGGATCATGGCAAGACCAGAGCAGATCGGGGAAAGGCGGATCGAGAAGCGGCGTACCTCGGCGGGCACGAGAAGGCCGCAGAGTTCCTCGTAGGCGCCAAGGCAGAACGGCCACTGGGAGTTCATGGCAATGGTTTTGCCTTCAACCCCTGCCTGCCCGAAGACATTATCGAGCTCGTCCGAGAGGTCTGCCCGGGAGGGGTCGAGAAAGGGCTTTTCGCAGAACACGGACAGACCCCTTGCGAGCGAGGCCTTGAGAAAACCCAGATGAGACTCGGGCGGCGATGCAATGGCCACCGCCTGGATATCCTCCCGGGAGACCATTTCCGTGAAGTCGTGATACGGTCTTGCCGTGATGCCGTATTTGCCCAGAAAGCGTGATGCCTTCAAAGAGGTTTCTTCCGTGGTGCCCAGCACGCACACCACCGGTGCACCGTTTTTCTGGAAGTAGTTTGCAATGTATTCACCGATGCCGTTTTTCGCCCTCCGGGCACCGATTATGGCCACGTTCATGGGGCTTCATTATCACAGTTTGTCTTGTTGTTGAAATGAAAGCTGGAGGTTCTCTTCCGAATCTTCTCCGGCCCGGGCATCTGCTGCATATCGTTCTCCTTACGCCTTGCATCCTTCTTCCCAAGTCCGCGATGGTCGAAGAACACCTTGACGAAAAGGAACGGATCTCTTAGATCAAGAAGATTATATGGAGAACCCTTTTTCAAAGGTGATGGTATGGACGGGAAAAGGAAAAGTTTCGTTGCCCCCCTGGCGCTTGCAGTGGTGCTCTTTCTGGCGGGATTGATTCTCGGCTTTTACATCTGGGGCATAAACCGTGGGGACCAGGTGGACTACAAGCAGACTCTCCGGGAGACCATAGACTATATCGCTACCATAGAACACCGCAACGAGAATCTCCGCGAGCGCGTGGCCGCCCTTGAAACAGAGGCGGCCGTGGCGAGGGAGCAGAGAGCCGAGGGCTCCGAGCAGCGCACCGGTGAGATCGCATCGCTGAAACAGCAGGTGCAGAACCTCAGAGAAGAGAATCAGGAGCTCCGATCAACCTTGCAGTCCCTGACCCAACAGCAGGACACCGGCGGAACCGGTCCAGCCCCGGCCCCGCAGCAGGATCGCCCCGGTGGGTGAGGCAGGAAGGGAGAGTGGAGCCGGAGCATGTCCGGAAAGAGAAATTGCCGGTGCCCGGCCTTAGGGCGTCCGAAATGGCTCGACAGCGTGTTTACTGGGGACCGAAGTTCATGTGTTCTCAGGGGTGGGAAATCTTCTGGATAAAGATCTCGGCCAGGGCCGGGTCGAACTGCCCGCCTTTGCACCGGTCGATCTCCTGTATGGCTTCGTCCGTGGTCATGCCTTTGCGGTAGGGCCTGTCCGAGGTCATGGCATCGAAAGAATCCGCCAGGGTAATGATCCGTGACAGGTAGGGAATCTCCTCGGCCTTGAGCCCGAGGGGATAGCCCCTGCCGTCATAGCGTTCGTGATGGTGCCTGATGATCTCCGTCTCCCTGATCATGGGGGGCAGGGATTTCAGGATGTCCGCCCCGATGTCCGGATGTTTCTTGATTACGGCGAACTCCTCATCGGTGAGTCCCGACGGCTTCAGGAGGATGTTGTCGGGTATCCCCACCTTTCCGATATCGTGCAGCGAGGCCGCGATGTAGAGCGTGTCACGTTCTTCCTGCGTCAGGAGGAGCCCGTCCGCCAGAGTCATGGACAGGGAGGTGACCCGGGTCGAGTGCTGGGAGGTGTGCGGGTCGCGTGCGTCGAGGATCTTGGCCATGCTCTTGAGGGTGGAGAGCATGTTGTCGTAGAGCCCCTCGTAGAGAGCGACGTTTTCCATGCGTTCCGCTGAGCGGTTCAGCAGGTACTGGATCTTGCTCTCCTTCTCATCCCCCAGCAGTGAATGCGAGACGATGTCCAGTGCCCCGAAAACCTGTCCCTCGATCATCAGGGGGAACACGGTCTCGAACCGTTCCACCAGATGCGAGTTCGCGTGGTGTTTCCTCACGATGTGGCCCAGGAGCAGATCGGGATCTGCGGACAGCTCCTTGCCGCTGTCAGTATCCAGGAGTCTGCCGGTTTTTCTGCTCAAGGGAAAGAAGGTCACTTGAGCCTCGTCGAGGATCTGTGTCGAAACATCGACAATGGCCCCGACCAGGTCCCGGATGCCCTTGAGTCTGATGATCCTGTCCGAGATCTCCTTGAGCGAGAGGATCTCCTCTTTTTTATCTTCGAGCTGTCCCACGAGGTTGTCGATGAGCCGGTGGAGATGGAGCGCATCGGAGAACCGCCGGTTTTCCTCCAGCAGGCTCTTTTCGCGCATAACCTTGTTGAGCAGGATCTCGATCTGTTTGACCTTGAAGGGTTTGGAAATGAAGTCAGAGGCCCCGCACTTCATGGCGTCAATGGCGATCTCCACCGAGGCATAGCCGGTGATCACGATAATGGGAAGGGACACGTCGCGGGCCTTGATCTTTCTAATCAACTCGAGCCCGGTCATGTTGGGCATCATAATGTCCGTAAACACACAAAGAAACGGGCCGGAGTCGAGCATTTCCAGGGCATCCAACCCGTCGGGCGCAGTCTCCGTCCCGAACCCGAGCTCCTGGATCAGCTCCGAGATGGTACTCCGGATTCCTGGATCATCGTCGACGATCAGCACCTTCTCATGCATCATATGACTCTCTTCAGAATCTTGCCCTTGTATTCCCCGAACTCGGTATCGGATATCAGACCGTCGGATTTCAGCTTCCCCAGATACTCGATGGCGGCGATGGCCTTGCCGGCATCCATATTGCTCTGCAGAAAATCGAAAGGCAGGGGCAGGGGATCGGCCCTCCTGCCTTCCGCGGTCATTTTTTCCAGCCTCTGCTCAAGCGCGTTTACCCGGTCCTGGAGCGAACGCATGGCTTCGAGGGTGTCCAGACGCTGCCTGAGACGATTGATCACGAACCTGATCTCTTCGATATTAAAGGGCTTCTTGATATAGTAAAAGGCCCCTCTGTTCACCGCTTCAATGGCGGAGTCGAGAGATGCGTATCCGGTGATGATCACCACCGGTATGTCCATGCCCCGCGAATTGAGCTCGTTGAGCAGGTCAAGGCCTGACATCTCCGGCAGCACGAGATCTGTTATGATCATGTCGAAGCCGCGCTCCTTGATATCATCGAGGAGTTTTTCGGCCTTCGCATACCGCTGCGTTCCGACGCCTTCTTCCTTGAGTATCTGCTCGATCAGATCCAGGATTTCGTCATCATCATCGATGATGGCTGCGCGCAAGTGGTCCATCCCTCTTATATCGTAAACCAGGGGTATGAACTTTAGGAACAATCTCTTAAAGAACCGGCGCAGCAAGAAGGGTCTGTCGCTATTGGGTCGCCATTTTGCGGATTGCATTCCTGTGCTCGGTCAGCGACCGGGAGAAGCAGTGCGTTCCGTTGCCCTGGGAGACAAAAAAAAGATATTTCGTATCCGCGGGCCACAGCGCTGCATTGATGGCCTTGACGCTGGGGTTGCATATGGGTCCGGGCGGAAGGCCGCCATACCGGTAGGTGTTGTACGGGGTGTCCCGTTTAAGGTCCTGGGAGCTGATTCGCCGGCGGAACCCGTCGATGCCGTATATCGCGGTAGGGTCCGACTGAAGGCGCATTCCGCATTCCAGCCGGTTGTGGAAGACCGAAGAGATGTTGGGCATTTCCTTTGAGAGCACCGCCTCCTTCTCGATGATGGAGGCCAGGATCACCACCTGGGCCACGCTCATGTCCAGTTCCTGGGCGCGTCTGAGCATGTCTCCGGTAAATACCTCATGGAATCTGTCGACCATCTTCCCCATGATCTCCCTGGGGGTCATGTGAGGGGCGAGATAATAGGTGTCCGGATAGAGAAAGCCTTCCATTGACGGTGCATCTATGCCGAAGAAGGCCGTGGTTTCGGGATCCTGCGCGCTGTTGAAGAACTCCTCCCTGCTCAGCAGCCCGGTTTCCGCGACAATGGAAGCGATGTCGAAAATGGTGCTCCCCTCGGGGATGGTGATCCGGTACTTGAGCGTCCTGCCCTTGAAGAGGATATGCATGATGTCCAAGGGATAGTGCCTTCCCTCGAAGACATAGGTGCCGGCTTGGAGGTGGGTGACTTTGCCGGTGCCCGCGGCAATGATCATGAACATGAGCGAATCCGTTATGACCTCTTTTTCCTCGAGCTGGCGCGAGATCTCCCATGCGCTGGTGCCGGGCTTGATCTCCATGAGGAGAGATTTCGGGGGATTCGACGGCGTGGTAATGAAGGTATAGGTATGAATGACGGCCAGGATGGAGCTGCATAGGAAGGCAACCACGAGAAAGGAGAATACGGTTCTCATGGCTGCTTCGCCTCCAGATAGTCCTGGAGCATGATGCTCGCGGCTATCTTGTCGATGATGCGCCTCCTCTTTCTCCCCTTTATCTCAAGCCGGATGAGGAATTCATGGGCCTCGCTCGTGGTGAGCCTTTCATCCCAGAGTTCCACCGGCACTCCGACAGAGTTCTGCAGGGCCTCGGCCCAGTTCATTACCTTGCGGGCGCTTTCCCCCATACTTCCATCCATGTTGACAGGCAGGCCCACCACGACTTTTCCGACCTCGTAATCCCGCACGATTTTTCCGATAAGCCCCATGTGGGACCCGTCCTCCTTTACCTGAACCGTATCCAGGGGGTGAGCCATGGTGAGGGAAGGATCGCTGATGGCCACCCCGATTCGTCTCGTCCCATAGTCAATCCCCATGATGCGCATGTCTCCGCCACCTTGTGCGGGGGCTCCGGACGGATTCCGGATGCCTGCCCGAGAATCATATGAAGGTCCTCATGTCCCTTAAGGAATAGCCCATACATAGAGTGATAAGCGATGCGGGGCCATCTCCAACAGGGCATTGCGCGCGATCGGTCCATTCCGTGGCCTTCTCTTCTGCATCCTCCCTGTTCGTATCGGCTGCCTCATAACAACTCCTTTAACTACTATAAACCATAAGGGGAATGCAAATCCCGGGAGCAGGCAGGGATACACGATGAGATCTGGTCGGAGTTTTCTCCAGGCGGGAAGTGGTTTTCGTGCCAGGGGCGAGGAAGTTTTTTGTTACGTTCCTTAAAAAATTTTTTCGCCCAAGAGGGTTTTGCCGGAGAATGATTTTCCCTGCAGCGCTCCTTCCAAGGAGGTTTTTCGGTGCATCACGGTTTGTCTTGAGAATGCGGCTGATCGCCGTAAAGGGGAGATGCCGCGCTGGTAGCACCCCGCCGTTATTTCCAGTGGAATTCCTTCACCTCCACCTGGAATGAAAAACCCTCTCTTGCAGGTCTGCCGAAGAAGGCCACGGCAAAGGGGATGTCAGAAGAGGTGGAAAGCGCGCCAAGCATTCTCGGCTCGGCGGAGAGCAAGGTCTCGATATCGGAGCCCTTCTGCCGGACGAATTCGCCGGACTCGGGGATGATCCCGGCATAGGCGTTCCGATTTTCAATGAGGTTGTTGCTCCTGTCGTATACCCTCGCCTGGACCAGCACTGATTTGAGCGGCTTGGACGTGAGCTTCCTGATGACGCCCTTGACCACCAGAACCGCGCCCTCGCTGTTGTTGGAGAGCAGTTCGTAGGTGACAGTCTCTTCCGGTATGGAGAAGAACGGCCCCCTTTCGAGAACCGCCCGGCTCTGCTCCCCGGCATCTTGCTGGAACAAAGGAATGAGACTGTCTTTCATGATCCATAGGCAGATCCCGAGAAATACCAGGACAATGAGCACCACTGACACGATCATTTTCAGAACAGAGCGCTCATGGGAGAGCTTTTTCGGCTCACCATCGTCTTCGCCCGCGACCTCGTTTCCGGATCCGAGGATGGAGTCGATCTCACGGATCACGGATTCAGGCTCGACCTCGATCGATGCTTCAGGCGACTCCTCTGCGCCGGGCTCGGGCGGCCCCGCGCTTTCGGTTATTCCCCTGGCGAGACCTTCCAGAGAAGACTGAGAGAAGCTTTCCTCCAGCTGGCCGTCCTGGGTTCCTATGATGCTGTCAAAGTCCTGCTCCATGACGGAACCGTCGGCCGGGCCGTGGGAAAACACAAGGGAGCATACGCTGCAGCGCATCTTTACAGGTTTTTTCTGCAGGGCCTTGGGGTCTATCCTGAACTTGCTGTTGCATCCGGGGCATTGGACAACTGTCAAGGGGCATCCCTCCTGTCGCTTGGCTCGAGCACGCATATCTCCGGAAGTGCTCTGTAGTCTTCGGCAAAATCCAATCCATAACCGACAATAAACCCATCGGTTATGGTGAACCCATAATAGTCCGGTTCAACGTCCTGGGTCCTCCGGACCTTCTTGTTGATCATGGTACAGATTTTTACCGAGGCAGGCCCCTTTGATTCCAGATGTTTTTTGAAGGCAACAATGCTTTTCCCCGTGTCCATGATGTCATCCACGATCAGGATATGCTTGCCTTTCATGATGTCTCCCGTATCGTCGGAGATCTTGACCTCGCACTGAGGGCTGTCCGAGCAGCCGTAGCTGGACAGCCGGACGAATTCCACCCTGACGGGAAGATCCAGGTGCCGGACAAGATCGGATACGAAGATGAACCCCCCCTTGAGAACACCTATTACGAGCAGTTCGCTTCCCTGGTAGTCGCTGGTTATCTCTTTCCCCAGCTCCTCAACCCTCTGCGCTATCTGCCTGTTCGTGAATAGGATCTTCATGAAATATCCCTATATCTCACTTGTGCGGGAGGTGTCAACGCAGTGTTCGGAAATATGGGATTAATTTGCAACATAATCATCGGGTTATCCGGTTTCATGCCGGATGGGCATTTCATGCGGGGCAGAAGGGCGCACTATGCGCGTGCATGGTCATATTCGCCTATTCACGCCGGGGCCGCATGTCGGGATGCTTGAACCCGGTGGTCTTTTCCATTATAATATGGAGGTTTCGCAAAAATACTTCCTCTCCGGGAGGGTTTTTCCCGGCGGACAGGCGGCATCGAACTCATGGAAGAACAGCGGGTGCACAAGAGAAGCAGGGTGAACATGAAGGTGGCTTACCGCGATGACGGCTCAGCCTATAAGCTGGGCGCGGTGAGCAACATCAGCAGGGGAGGGATGTTCATCCTCACCGGCGCGCCTCCAGGCGCCACCGACGGCTACCTTCTTGCCAGCATCGATGTCGAGGAATTCGGGAAAATCATCTGGGTGCAGGGGCATATCGTCAGGAAGGACCGGTCGGGCATGGCGGTGAAGTTCACCCGGTCGGACGATAAAGGCCTGGACATGCTGCTTTCCTATCAGGGGATTCCTTTTTAGACCGCGCTTATAAAGGGCCGCTAGGCAGCGGCGCCTTTATAAGGGCATGCGGTTTTCGCTATTCGATTCCTACGGCAAGGTGGTTTTTCCGTATGGGTCCCCTGGAATCCATGATCAGGGCCATGCAGCTTTTGTCAAGCGACTGCAGCACCAGGGCCATGCCCTGATATTCTCTCATGGTCGCGGCGCCTTTTCCGGGCGATGCGTCCTCATAAATGGTGAGGATTGCGCCTTGATCGACCCCGCCGGCCTTACCGAGGTCAAGGAAAATCAGGTCGAGATAGCTGCTCCCCGTGATCCCGCCGTGGATATCGATCACCCGGCCGCTGCTTTCCAGGGCCGGCTCGCTGATCTTCAGCTTGAGTGGCTCCAGTTTCTGCAGATCGTCGAAAATGATGTCTCCCGAACGGATTTCCTGGTTGGAGTATTCCACCTTGGCCTTGTAGATATCCTCCATGGCATCCTCCACCATGGCGAAGGCGATGGTCTTGTAGAGGTAACCCGCTGTCTTCCCGCCCAGGTCCGTGATCTCGGCCGCCTTCGATACGATTGTGACCCCCCGGTGCAGGGTCAGGCCCGAAGAAGACGTGATGAAGATTCGTTCATTTTTTGTCGCCAGGTCCCCGATCTCCAGTTTCTTCGTCACCTGGCCCGAGCCGGTGAGTATGTTCGGGCTGTAGATATATGCCGAGTACCGTGGTGAGATCACGATGGATTTTTCTTCTTCCTGCGCGATCTCCTCAGGGGTGTAGACCGCGGGCTCGGGCTGCCGGGCCGGGATGATGGTAATAACGGTTTTGCCGTCTTTTTTCGAGATGACCACTTTGTCGTTGGGATAGATCAGGTGGGGGTTGGTGATGTCCTGATTGTTCGCCCAGACCACGGGCCATTGCCAGGGGGTCTGAAGGTACTGGCTGGTGATGTCCCACAGGGTATCCCCTTTTTTCACGGTGTGAACGGTATCGTCTGCCCACAGGGGCGCGGCGGCAAGGAATAGAGCGAGAATGCCGATAAAGAGAGAGGCTGTCCGTTTCAAATCGTTTCCTCCTTTTTTTAAGGCGGCAGTGTTTGGGGAATATATCGGCGTCTGAGAAGGTATTCTTGAATCATTGTTGCATCGATCAGCTCTTTCTTATAGAGAGAACCCATGATGCTCAAGGACCTCTATGAAGGAGCTCATGTTTTTGTCGCCGGGATACGCGTACACGAACATCTCCACGGCAGGCCCCCAACCCTGGGGGGGCTGGCCCAGATCCTGAAGGTGTCGGAAGAAGAGCTGTCCCTGATGGCGCGCAAGCTCTGCGACGAGAAGATCGTCACTGCGGTGGTATCGGGCGCAGAGTGCCGCTATGGGCTCGGGGACCATACCAGGATCGAAGCCCTGCCCCGTCACGAGCAGGCGCCGGAAATGGCCGATGAGATAGCCCGGTTTCAAAGCCGCCGGGATTCGAGGCTCAGGGAGATCGAGCAGTCGCTGCGGGAGGGCAGGGACAGGAAACGGGTTTTCAGCGATCTGGAAAAGGCGCTGAAAGATCCCTCCAGCCAGCAGAAAAAAAAGAACCCGCTCGATTAGGAATTTTCCCTGCCCGCAGCCCGACAAAGGCGGGGTCGTACAAAAGGGGGCTCGGCACCGGAACCGATTCCCCTGTAAAGACGCATCTTATGCTTTTATTGCCGCCGATCTGCCCGGAAGGTCCGATTAAAGGCTTGTCTTTTGCATATCTATATTGTATAGGATGCCAACTTATCGAGGAATAAGGAACGACGGACAGGGGGTTAGTAACGATGTACAGTCTCGAAGAAACCAAAACAGATCAAAAAGAAGTAGAAGAGATCAAGGAGGAAATGACAGAGAGCACGAGCACTCAGGAGGAATCAGGAGAATTCGATCAGAACCTGGAGTTGGAAGCTCTCTATGAAGAAACCATCGACAAACGTGTTTCCACCGGCTCGGTAGTCACCGGGACGGTTGTACAGGTGGGAACTGACTATATCATGATCGATATCGGGAGGAAGATGGAAGGGCAGGCTCCGATCCGCGAGTTTATCGATGAGAACGGGGCCATCACCGTTTCCGTTGGCGACGAGGTCGAGGTGCTCGTCGAGAGCATCAACAACGTCAAGGGGTTCATCCGGCTCAGCAAAGAAAAGGCCCAGCGGATCAAGGTCTGGGACGATATCGTCAAGGCCTATCAGGAAAACGAAACCCTTGAAGGCAAGGTGATCGAGCGGATCAAGGGCGGTCTCACCGTGGATATCGGTGTGCCCGCATTCCTTCCCACCTCGCAGGCCACGCTCAGTCCGGTTTCCGAGGCAGAGCTGGAAAAGATGGTGGGCGAGACCATCGAGGTCTCAGTCATCAAGTTCAACCGGAAAAAGAACAACGTGGTGGTCAGCCACCGCGAAGTGCTGGAGCGCGAGCGGGAAGAGAA
The DNA here is from genome assembly GCA_023230665.1 of Deltaproteobacteria bacterium. Taxonomy (GTDB): domain Bacteria; phylum Desulfobacterota; class Desulfomonilia; order UBA1062; family UBA1062; genus Phosphitivorax. The sequence goes on along the minus strand of JALNWY010000072.1, from coordinate 1,116 downwards.
AAAGAAGAAGCTTGTAGCCACCCTGTCAAAAGGTGACGTGGTCGAAGGCACGGTCAAGAACATCATGGCCTACGGGGCATTTGTGGATATCGGCGGGATCGACGGCCTGCTCCACATCACCGACATGTCCTGGGGCAAACTCAAGGACCCCAAAGACAAGGTGTCACCGGGTGATGTGATCAAGGTCAAAGTCATTGAGTTCGATCCGGAGACAGAGAAGATCTCGTTGGGCACCAAGCAGCTCACGCCAGACCCGTGGGAGGGGCTCGAATACCGCTATCCCATCGGGAAGAAGGTCTCCGGCAAGGTGACGTCCATCACGAATTACGGCGCATTCGTGGAGATCGAAGAGGGTGTCGAGGGTCTGGTTCACATCTCCGAGATGTTCTGGACCAAGAGAATGCGGCACCCTTCGACCATCCTCGAAGAAGACCAGAAAGTGGACGTGGTGGTTCTCGGCGTCGACCAGGAGAGCCGGAGGATCTCGCTGGGTCTCAAGCAGGCCTCGCCGAATCCCTGGGATCTCCTCTACGAGTACTATCCTCCGGGGACCGTAGTGGATGCCACGGTGAAGAATGTGACAGACTTCGGCCTGTTTGTCAGTGTGGACGAAAACATCGACATCGACGGGCTCGTCCACGTATCCGATCTGACCTGGGACCCCAAGGTGAAGAATCCCCGCGAGCTCTATAAGAAGGGCGACGTGGTTCAGGCCAAGGTGCTCACCGTGGACCCGGAAAACGAGAAGTTCTCGCTCGGCGTCAAGCAGCTGAGCCCCGATCCCTGGACCCAGGTGGCCAACGAACACCCGGTGGGTTCGGTGATCACCGGCAAGATCACCTCCCTGACGGATTTTGGCGCATTCGTAGAGATCCGCGAAGGGGTGGAGGGGATGATCCACATCTCCGAGGTGAGCAGCAACAAGATAGAAAATCTCTCTTCAGTCCTCTCCGTGGGCCAGGAGGTCGAGGTCATGGTGCTGCGCCTGAGCCCGGAGAACAAGAAGATCGGTCTGTCCATCAAGTCTCTGGAAGAAGCCCAGGACAAAAAGGTCACGGCAAGCCACGAGAAGGCCTCCGAGAAGGTCGGCACCAACCTCGGCGAACTCCTCAAGGG
>JALNWY010000071.1 GCA_023230665.1 Deltaproteobacteria bacterium | reverse complement strand
CATCGTGCTGGGCTTCAAGGGCTTCATCAAAGAAGTCATGATCGAAAGGAAAAAACGCGCATGAGCATCCCCTTCATCATCATAGGCTCTGCCGCCCTGGCAGGCATCATACTCCGCTTCGCCGCCAGAAAGACAGCACAAGCCTACCCCACAGATAACAGATAAATCCCCAAGGCCTGCCCTCCGATGGCATTTCCCATACCGGACCCCCGGCATGGGTCCTGCCGGCGCCTATTTCTTGAAGATGTTGTTGAACAGATCCTCGATGATCTTCTCGGAGCCGCTGCCTCCCTGCTTTCCTTTCGGGATTCCCAGGCCCTCCTTGAGCTTTTCCATACCCTTATCAATGCCCTTTCTCGCATAAAATTCCGTCACGGCCTTGTTGATCTCCCCTGTCCTGAGCGCGGCAACGGGCTTGGTCATGTTGCCGGTGATCGTGATGGGGATGACGACCCGCTTCCTGCTGTCCGCAAGGGCCTCCAGCGCCGGGGTCCGGTCGATGAGCCGGGCCGAATGCCGCTGTGAAAGGGTGATGTCGCCTCTCAGATCGAGGGCCTTGGTGTCCACGCCCACCGTGCCTTTCAGATGGGCGATCGAATCCGTGTCTTTGCCGGTGCGGATGTTGGTGAGCTCAAACGACTCCAGATCGAGCGTCTGCCTGGCCATGTCGAACCGCGCTTTGAGCGAATCGAAGCTGGTCCGGCGATTCCGCTGCACCCCTTCCTGTCCGGTGTCAAGCAGACCGCCCAGCCCTTCCAGGGCGGAAAAGCCCTCGGCCACCGCCTGCGCGAGGTCCACATTGTTGAGCACGCCCTTGCGGATATCCACATCGCCCTGCGCGCTCAGAGAACCCAGCCCCTGCTCTGCCGCGTTCCCCCGCAGCCCGAACGAGCCCGAGAGCGTTCCTTCGAACACGTTCTGAAACGAGGTGAGCGTGTCGAGGGCCTGTCCTGCATCAACACCCTTGAAGACCGGGTTGAAGGTCCAGTCCTTAGACCCGGTGAGATACGAGGCCGACCCGCTGATGGTGCCGCCGAACACGCCTACGGAAAAGCGCGGGACATCAAGCCGGTCGCCGGCATACGTAAAGTCGGAAGACACCGCGCTCAGGGCCATGCCGGCAACGTTCCCGCTGCCGATACCCAGAGTGCCCTCGCCGCTGGCGCCATCGGCCCCGATGTTGCCCCTGGCGTTGATGTTCACCTTGTTCAGGCTCCCTTTCTGCGGGGCCTGGGGCTCGCCCCCTGCTTCTCCGGGCGGCAGGGTGAAGGAGATCCGCTCCGCGGATGTCCGGAGGCTCAGAGCGGCCTGATTCAGGGGGCCTGATATGCCTGCGGTTACAGCGCCCACCGAGCCATCCGGATCGTACCCGGCAAGCATTGGGACGACCGTGCTCCAGCCCTGGAGGGTCAGCGGCCTGGCGCCGAACCGGAGATCTGCCCTGGGTACAGACTTTGAAAGGTCGACGTTGCCCGATCCGGAGAGCAGAAGATTGTACAGGGTGAGGTTGAACGAGCGGATATCGATCGTATCCTGCCTGATTCCGGCCGCGGCCTCCAGCGTGCACGGCATGCCCTCGGGTTTGTTGAACAGCTCGCCATAGACGATTTCCATAAGGCTCGCATCCACCCCGGCCTCCATGCTGAAATCATCCTGATAGCCCTCGGACCTGACCTCGAACCGTGCAGGGCCCCTGAAGGAAAGATCTGCGGGCACCTTGCCGGTATACATGGGGAGCAGCCCGATCAGCGCCGCAGGATCGAGGGAGGCGCCCTTGATGCTCATCTTCCACTCAGGCCTGGTGAGCACGTTCTGCGCACTGCCCGAGGCGACGAGGCGGTTTCCGTTGACCTCGAGACTGGTGGGCTCAAGGGTCACGGTCTCGCCCTCAGCCATATACAGGGCCTTCCCATCCAGGCTCACGGCAATGACCCCTGTTTTTCCGGGGCTTGCCGAAGGGTCGCCCGGGGTCTGCAGCACGAGGTCCTTGACTCTGATCTTCGAGGAGGCATCCAGATTCCGCTCCAGGGACCCTGCCGCGCTGATATCCGCGTTCAGAGTCCCGGAAAGGGCCTGCACCGGCAGGCTCAAGCTTTCCGTGAGCTGCCTGAGCGGGAGAGAGTCGGTGCTGACCGCCATGTTGAACGGGAGTTTCTTCAGGTCGATCTCTCGGCCGATCGGGCCCACGTGCCCGGTTATCCGGAAGTTCCGGCGAGGTTCGTCAAACAGGCTCCCGTGTGCGTCGAAGCTCACCTCTTCAAACAGGGATATGTTTTCGATCCTAACATCAAGCCTGGTCACAAAGAGGCTTTTCGGCCCTGAAGCCGTCTTCCCGTCGCTACCGGCCGTCATATCGTCTTCATACAGTACGCTCGCGTCCCTGACAGTGAGCTCGTCCACTCCGAACACCGCCAGTACCGACGGTTGTTCCGCTTTGTCCGGCTTTCCGGGCTTCTTCTCCGCCGGAACCTCGGCCGGGCGGGCCATGTCCTGGAAGTTGAACTCGCCCTGAGCGTTTCTCCGGATCTTTACCACGGGTTTTCTGAGCACCAGCTCTGAGATCTGCACCTCTCCCTTGAGCAGGGGAAGGAGTTTCAGGCGCACCTGCAGGCTGTCCAAGGTGACGAAGTCGTCCCGCGCAAACTCCGGATTCTCCGGAATTCTCACACCTTGAAGCTCTGCACCGATGCCGGTGAGCACGGTGAGCTTCACCCGCTCGAAGTCCACATCACGGTTGACGGCAGGCCGCACCTGAGAGAGGATGGCCCCCTTGTACTGGTTGAGGTCGATGACAAACGGGGCCATCAGGGCGACGATGGCAATCACCAGCACGACCGCTGCAGCCGCGATAAGTGCCTTCTTCATACAGGACTCTCCTTTCTCGCTCTAAGGAGAAGGATACTCCCGCTTCTTGCGGGATGCAACATGCTTGTGCTTCACTGCGACCGTATCCTGCGGCCCGAAGCCGCTGCACCCTTGCCGATGTCGATGGGTTTCCCCCTTCAAGACACTGACCAAAAGGAGAATCCATGCGAGAAGGGCTTTTGGGAGTGATAAGGGGAAATGGTATTTTCCATCACTGTGTCAATGTGTTATACTAAAGTTCCTGTAAAAAGGACACGCTATGCGATTCGATTTCATTACAGCCGGCCGGATCATCTTCGGCCCGGGCACCAAAGAAGAGGTCCCGGCCCTCGCCTCCCGGATGGGCAAGCACGCCCTGGTGGTGGGAGGCAGAAGCCGTGACCGCACCGCAGGGCTCATCCAGGGCCTGAAAGCACGGGGAATGAATGCAATCACCTTTGCCGTGGAGCGCGAGCCAACCATGGAGATCATTCACGAAGGGCTCACCCTGGCCCGGGCAAAGAGCTGCGACCTTGTCATTGGCATGGGCGGGGGCAGCGTCATCGATGCGGGCAAGGCCATATCCGCCCTGCTGACCAACCCGGGCGAGCTGCTCGAATACCTCGAGGTGATCGGCGGATCGCAGTCCATTCCGAACCGGCCCGCCCCTTATATCGCCATACCCACTACAGCCGGGACCGGCGCCGAGGTGACCAGGAACGCGGTGATCATATCGCACGAGCACAAGGTCAAGGTGAGCATGCGCTCCGACATGATGCTGCCCGGACTGGTGGTTGCGGACCCGGAGCTCACCTACTCCCTGCCTCCCCATATCACGGCAAGCACCGGCCTGGATGCGCTGACCCAGCTGGTGGAGGCCTTTGTTTCTGTGAAGGCCAATCCCTTTACCGACGGGCTGTGCCGTGAGGGGCTGGCCCGCGCAGCCCGGTCCCTGAACACCGTGTATGCGGACGGCAACGACAAGGCGGCTCGCGAAGACATGATGCTCGCAAGTCTGTTTTCCGGGCTTGCCCTTGCAAACGCCGGACTGGGAGCGGTCCACGGGTTCGCAGCCCCGTTGGGGGGTATGTTCGATGCGCCTCACGGGATCATCTGCGCCCGATTGCTGCCCATGGTAATGGATGTGAACATCCGCGCGCTCTCCGCCCGCAGCCCCGGCTCACAGGCCCTCGCACGATACGGGGAGATCGCGCGGGTCCTGACTGGAAATCCCTGTGCAGACGCGCGGCAGGGGGTCGCGTGGATCGAGGAGACCTGTGCCGCCATGCACATCCCCCCTTTAAGCTCCATAGGCCTGAGCGAGGAGCACATACCCTCACTCGTTGAAAAGGCGGCCCGGGCAAGCAGCATGAAGGGGAATCCAGCCGGGCTCACCGGACAGGAGCTCGAGGAAATAGCGAGGAGGTCTCTTACCCCGATTCCGGCTCGGATTCTCCGTTGAGCAGCTGACCCGGTGCACGCAGGAGTTGGGTAAAGGCTTTCACCTTCTCTTCCAATCTGTCGATGGCGAGCTGTTGTTTGTATACCGCGTCGTTCAGCTTCTGGATGGTATCTTCGTGAAAGGCGATCAAGGTTTCCGGATTGGCGAACCTATCGTCACTCATACTCCCCCCGTGATCTTTCCGGATTCCTGATGATACCTCTAAATACTATAGGGTGAAGCACCGGGGAATCAATTCTCTCCGGCAGCGACTACTCCCCTGGAGGCTTTCCACCGGCCGGCCTCCAGGCCCACCCTGTTGGCTTGTCCCGCGTTCTCCTTGCTTGGCAGGCCCCGATGGTGTATGAAAAACATGGGTTATTCATGACATCGTGAAGGAGGATTCACAGGCACATGGATTTTTTCTTCGATCCTAAGGGCATTGCAGTGATCGGTGCATCGGCAGATCCAATGAAGGTGGGCTACTATATTCTCAAGAATACCCTGGGCGGCTACCGGGGGAAGGTCTATCCGGTGAACCCGCGATACGAGACCCTGCAAGGTGTACGGTGCTATCCGGACATCGAGTCGATTCCTGGCGATTTCGAGCTCGCCATCTACTTCATTCCGGCACGTTTTCTCCCGGACACGATCCGCGCCTGCGCACAAAAAGGCGTGAAGGGCATCATCATCGAGTCTGCCGGTTTTGCCGAGGTGGGCCAAGCCGGCAGAGAGCTCCAGGAAGAATCGGTGCGGCTGGCACAGGAACATGGCATCAGGCTCTGGGGACCCAACTGCATGGGCCTGCTCGACGGCTATAAACGCCATGTCTTCTCTTTTCTCATGAACGATCAGGTGTTCGACCTCCTGAAGCCTGGCAACGCGTCGTTCATCGTCCAGAGCGGCCTGCTCTCGGCGGGCTTTCTCCTGATGATGCTGGAGCGCGGCGGCCTCGGCATATCCAAGATGTGCTCGATCGGCAACAAGTGCGATGTGCACGAGACCGAGCTGCTGAAATATCTCATCGAGGATGACTCCACCGAGGTGATCGGGATGTATGTGGAGTCCATCAAAGATCCGGCCGGGTTCATGGAGTGGGCCCGGTCAACATCCAAGCCCATGGTCATGCTCAAGGGAGGACAGAGCCCTGCCGGCGCAAGGGCCGCGGCCAGCCATACGGCGAGCATGGCAGGCGACTACACCATTATGCGCCATGTATTCGAGCAGTGCGGCATCACCGAGGTGTTCGACATCAACGAGCTCATGGACATGGTGCGGGGCTTCTCCAAAACGCGCATGCTCAAGCACGATGCGGGCACGGCCATTGTCACCTTCTCGGGCGGGGGCGGCATCATCACCTCGGACATGCTCCACGCCCGGGGCCTGAAGGTCGCGGATCTGAGCCCGGAGAGCCTCAAAGCCCTCGAAGAGGTGTTTCCGGAGTGGATGGCGCCCTCGCACCCGGTCGATATCTGGCCCGCCATCGAGAAGAACGGCTATCAGAAAGTCTATACCCGGACCATCGACATCCTCATGAACGACCCCGGCGTCGACTCCCTCATCATCCACCTCTTCGCCAGCCGGATGGATGCATCGCATCTCCGGGGCCTGGTCACCATGAAGGAGCGCTACGGCAAGCCCGTGATCGCCTGGTGCGTGGGAAACGGTGAAAAACTGGGCTCGTTCAAGGCGGAACTCGAGGGCACGGGTATCCCGGTATTCGAGGAGATGGTGCGCGGGGTGGACTTTCTGGCCGCCTTCAAAAGGCACGTCCGGAAAAAGGGAAACCCGCTCGCGGCTGGAGGAGTCCCTGTCCTTGACCCTCTCCCGGGCTGAAGGCAGGTCGGAATGCCGCCAGCCGGCCGCATCCGGACCCTGCCTACGCTCTTTCCCCTGCGGCAGGTGCTTGTATTATAAGGATATGGGTGAATGATGATAAATGAATCAGTTGTAATAAAAAGGAGATTCCGCGGCCCCCCGGACTCGGGCAACGGCGGCTATGTATGCGGCCTGCTCGGGCAGCGTCTCGGCGGCACGGCCGAGGTGAGGCTTCTCAGGCCGCCTCCGCTGGAAATTCCCCTGGAGATCAGTCACGACCGGGGCTCCGGTGCCCGCCTCGTGCACGGCCTGACCGTCATCGCCGAAGCCCGCCCGACACAGCTCGACTTGGACGTGCCCGATTCGCCTGCCTTTGATGAAGCCCGGACAGCAATGCAGTGCTATGTGAGCGAAGACGATCACTTTTTCCCCACCTGCTTCGTGTGCGGCCCTGCACGCAATGCAGGAGACGGTCTGAGGATCTTTCCCGGCCCTGTCGCAGCGAGGAGCATGGTCGCATCCGCCTGGGTGCCCGACGAGACGCTCTCGGACTCCAAAGGTCTGGTGCGGCCCGAGTTTGTCTGGGCCTCGCTCGACTGCCCCGGCGCATTCGCCGTGCTTGACCGGGACATCAGACCCATCGTGCTGGGATCGCTCACCGCCGAGATCCTCGATGGCCCGGCCGTGGGCCAGAGGTGCATTGCCGCAGGATGGCCGATTTCCTTCCAGGGGAGAAAGCGCTTTGCCGGCACGGCCCTGTTCTCGGAGAACGGCCGGGTCCTGGCCCGGGCGCGCGCCGTCTGGATCGAGATCTGAGGCCTTAAGGTGGACTGGCTCTTCCTCGCGGTCCTGGCCGCCTTCAGCCTGGCGACCGCCGACGCCCTGACAAAGAAGCACTTCAGCCGCCTGAGCGCCTACGAGATGGGGATCACCCGGCTGACCTACACTCTTCCCTGGCTGGTGATCGCGCTTTTCTTCATCCCCTGGCCCTGCCTTGACCGCACCTTTTTCCTGGCTTTCGGGGCAGCCCTTCCCCTGGAGGTTCTCGCCTTTCTCTGCTATATGCGGGCCATCAAGATATCACCGCTCTCGCTCACCCTTCCCTTTCTGGCCTTCACCCCTGTCTTCATCATCCTGACCGGAAGGCTCATCCTGGGGGAGACCGTGACGGGCCTGGGCATTGCGGGCATCCTCTGCATCGTTGCAGGCGCCTACTCTCTCAACCTCTCCCAGGCCAGGACCGGAGTCCTGGAGCCCTTTCGGGCCATATTCCGCGAGCCCGGCTCAGTGCTCATGCTGCTGGTTTCATTCATCTATTCCATCACCTCCACCCTGGGCAAGCTTGCGGTGCTGCACTCCAACCCCTACTTTTTCGGGGTGAGCTACTATATGGTTCTCGCCCTGCTCATGCTCTCCTTCCTGCCCCTGGCGAAAAACGCCCGCGCTGAAAACCTGCTCAAGAATCCCAGGGCAGGCCTGATGGTCGGGACGTTCATGGCCATAATGGTCATCTCGCACATGCTCGCCATCTCTCTGGTGGAAGCAGCCTATATGATCGCCGTCAAACGCACGAGCTTGCTCTTTGGCGTACTCTACGGCGCATGGCTCTTCCGGGAGGCAAAGATCACCGAGCGTCTTGCCGGCGCTTTGATCATGATGGTAGGGGTGCTGATCATCGGATGGTACGGGTAGATCGGCGAGCCAGCACCGGTCCCTGCTCCATTCAACGCAACGACTCGTATCCGCCCGCTACCCCTCCCGGTGAGAGCACGAACTGCCACAACTGATTTTTTCGCGCCCGGAAACCGCCTGCGGACGCCATGAGATAATAGCTCCACATGCGCCGGAACCGTTCGTCGTAGTGCTCTTTCAGGGTCTCCCAGCTCATCTGGAATCGGTTGAACCACTGCATCAGAGTCTTATCATAATCCGAACTGAGATTGTGCAGGTCCTCCAGGACGAACAGGCCTTCGAAGGCGCGGGAGGTCTGGCTGAGGCACGGGAGCATCGAATTGGGGAAGATATAGCGTTCGATCCAGGGATCACCGCTCCTGACCGGGCTGTTTCTCCCGATCGTCTGGAGCAGAAAGAGCCCACCGGGTTTCAGAGCCTTTCTGACTACTTTCATGAAAGACCGGTAGTTCTTGCATCCCACGTGTTCGAACATGCCGATCGAGATCACCCGGTCGAATGACTCGTCCAGATCGCGATAGTCCTGCAGGCGGATATCAACCGGCAGCCCCCTGCACAGGTTCTGGGCATACCCTGCCTGCTCGCGGGAGATCGTTATGCCCACAGCCTCGACCCCATAATGTTCTGCGGCGAATTTCGCCATGCCTCCCCACCCGCATCCGATGTCGAGTACGCGCATGCCCGGGGCCAGCCCGAGCTTGCGGCAGACGAGATTGAGCTTGGCCTCCTGTGCGTCATCCAGGTCCTTTGCCTCTCTCCAGTACCCGCAGCTATAGATCATGCGCTTGTCAAGCATTGCCTCGTAGAGTTCGTTGCCGATGTCGTAGTGACGCTTTCCGATCTCGTAGGCCCTCGATTTCTTCTGAAGGTTCACTACCCGATTCTTCAGCAAGTGAACCAGGTCCACGACCGTCAACACCCGGGTGTTGAGACCGGCGGTGAAGATCTTGAAAAAGAACTCGTCAAGACACTCACAGTCCCACCACCCGTCCATGTAGGACTCTCCGAAGGCGAGAGATCCCCCGCTTAAGGCGCGTTCGTACAGGTCGTCGTTATGGATCCGGATATCCCAGGGACGGTTCCCGCCGATGGTGATATCTGCCTCGTGAAGCAATTGCTCTGCCCTGTTCTGCATTTTGTTGTGTGACATGATATCTCCTGTGATTCTGGTCGTTTGTTGGATCATGCAGTCTTCTTCGACATCAAAGGAGAGTATGACTTTAGATATAAGCCGACCTCGTCTACAGACAAACCGCCGACGCATTGTCCGGGAGAGGGTGGTTTTTTCTCTTACCGGCTGGTTCCGGGTCCGGATCAATTATGACGGAGGTATGGGTCCCGGACAGGATTTTTCGTGGATATGCATGGTTTCATGCGTTCCTTTCGATGCTCACATTTGAGACAGGCCTTTGGGAATCACTTTTCTTAAGGCCTGTTTCCGGATACTTCCCCTGATGTCGTTTTTGCGTGCGCCGTTGTGCCGCATGCCCTTCCAAACCCCGAGCACATCCCTTCAGCACACAATGGATGCCGGTAAGTTTAGTAACAACGGATGATACATGTCAAGTAGAAACAAGATGTTGAATGGCTCGCAGGTCCGGCCATGCGAGCGCTGGGAGCCACAGCAGCCTCTCTCATGAGGCCGGTGGGCGACGGTTGTTATGCTCTTTGTGTAACAGCTGTGCAGTAGTGAACAAAACCTTCAAGATTATCCCTGAGGGTGTCGATAATGTTTCAATCATTTTCGTATCGTGAAAGATGAAATGAGGTGAGAAGATGCAGTATACGGACAGTCTCGAAAAATCGAGCGAATACCTTCGTCTTGCCCTGGATCACATGGGCAGGCACCAGATTCCGGTGGATCCTGCCAACTACTCTGTGTGGTACGAGTATGTATCGGGCAGAAACCAGCAGCTCAGCCTCGTCATCGACTGGGCGCTCTCGCAGTCCACATCCATCACGCCCGAGCTCAACAAGACCCTGTATGAGAAATACATCGCCAGCGAGCACAAAATCATCATCCAAAAGATACGACAAGACCTGCGGGCCGTGCTGGACACCCTGCTCGAGCACATCACCGACTCGGGCAGCAGGATGACCCGTTTCACCACCATGATCCGGATCTATTCCCAGCGGCTCAAGGAAGACCTCGACACCGAGAGCGTGCAGGCCATCGTTGAAGATATCCTCTCAGAAAGCAGTGCCGTCAGACGCTCGGGCCGGATGCTCAAAAATCGCATCGTTTTGTCCACCCGGGAGATCGAGAGCCTTCGCAAGGATCTTGATAGGATCAAGGAGGAGGCCGACACCGACATGCTCACCGGCCTGAAAAACCGGCGGTTCCTTGTCAGACAGTTCAAGCAGGAGTGCGAACTGGCCATTCGCGATCATATGCCTCTTTCCCTGATCATCATTGATATCGATCACTTCAAGCGGATAAACGATACCCATGGCCATATCGTGGGAGACCGGGTGCTCAAGATCGCAGCGTCTATGATCAAAGAGTGCGTAAAGGGCAGGGACATGGTCGTGCGGTTCGGAGGCGAGGAATTCGTGGTTCTGCTCCCGGACACACCGCTCAACGGGGCCGCTATTCTGGCCGAGCACATCTGCACATACTTCAAGAACATGAACTGGAAGCGCAAAGACACCGGCCAGACCATCGGACAGGTATTCATCTCGCTGGGCGTGTCGGAATACCGCCCGGGAGAAACGCTGGATTCGTTCATACACCGTGCTGACGAGGCACTGTATCTTTCCAAGACAAACGGCAGGTGCAGGGTCACCAGCGAGGCGAGCCTGAAGGAATCATACGTGGCAGCACAAAAACAGGGATAACGGGAAACTGTATGTTATATATACACAGGTGTTAATTATCCATACACCTGTATACAGTTTTTTCGTGCCCGTCCCAGTTATATCACTTATTATCAATGAGTTATAAATGGCACTGGTTTTGCCTTCATCATATTGAACAATACAGAAGAAACGAGATTTCATCAGGAGGGTCATGAATGAGTAAGTCTGCACGCAGAAAGGAACACCGCATCACGCTTCTCCATGTGCTTGGAGTAGCATGGTTCTTTATCGCCATGATTATCCTGGGCATGCCCGATGTGACACATGCCCAGGACAAGGCTCTGGAAAATCTGAAAGAGACGGGCAAGGCCTTTGCCTCGGTTGCGAAGAACGCCTCGCCTGCAGTCGTTTTCATCAGGGTCGAGAAGACCGTGAGCCAGGGTCAGTTTTTCAGATACCGCTCGCCCTTTGAAGACGATTTTTTGAAGCGCTTTTTCGGCGAGCCAGGGCCCGGATTTCCCCAGTTTCCCCAGCAGCAGAAGCGACAGGTACAGAGCCAGGGCTCGGGATTCATCATCACCCAAGACGGATATATCCTCACGAACAACCACGTGGTGGGCGATGCTGACAGGGTGACGGTAAAACTCCTCGACGGCCGCGAATTCACGGCAAAGACCGTGGGCACAGACCCTCCCACCGATGTGGCGGTGATCAAGATCGATGCCGAAAGTCTGCCGGTCCTTTCCCTGGGAGATTCCGACCGGATCGAGGTGGGTGAATGGGTCCTGGCGCTGGGCAACCCCTTCGGTCTCTCGCACACGCTCACCGCAGGCATCGTGAGCGCCAAGGGACGCAGCAGCGTGGGAATCACGGACTATGAAGACTTCATCCAGACCGACGCCGCCATCAATCCGGGCAACTCAGGCGGGCCTCTCATCGACCTTCTAGGTAAGGTGGTGGGCATCAACACGGCCATCTACAGCCGCAACGGCGGGGGATATATGGGCATCGGATTCGCCATCCCTGTCAACATGGCAAAGAATATCTATACGCAGCTCATCGAACACGGAAACGTCACCCGCGGGTATCTGGGCGTGACCATCCAGGACCTCACCGCAGAACTGGCAAAGTCGTTCGGCCTGAATGACACCAGGGGGGTGCTCGTCTCTCAGGTCATGCCTGACACGCCTGCGGAGAAGGCCGGCATGAAGCAGGGCGATGTGATCGTGAGCCTGGACGGCAAACCGGTCGATACATCGGCAAGCCTGCGCAACGAAGTGGCCATGACCGTGCCCGGCACTGCGATAAAAGTCGGCGTGATCCGCGACGGCAAGAAAATGACCCTGAACGTCAAGGTAGAGAAGATGTCGGAAGACATGCTCACCTCATCGCGATCAGAAGACCTGAGCAATCTGGGCATGAGCGTTGCGACCCTGAACAATGACCTCGCAAAGCAGTACGGCTTTGAAAACGAGAGCGGGGTCGTGGTCACCGGGGTCGATCAGGGCTCTTTAGCCGCCCGTACAGGCATCAGGCCCGGGATGCTCATCAAGGAGATCGACCGCAAGCCTGTCAAGAACGTCAAGGAGTTCGAGGACGCCTTGAAAAAGGGCGGGAAGAAGCCGGTCCTCCTCTTTATCAAAGACAACCGGGGATCACATTTCGTGGCGATCGATCCCGGAAAGTAGGTCACTTAAAAAGGCACGCATACGACAACCCCTTTTCATATGCGGGGCCGGGCATGGGCAATAACCCCGAGCCCGGTCCCGTTCCTTTTCCGGGACGCTCAGGCGCTCATCTCTTGCCGGGTTTTTTCAAATCAGGGCGTTCTCCGGGAGCCGAGGCAACAGCACCTTGAACACCGAGCCTTTGCCCGGCCTGGTGCGGACCGATACCGCTCCTGCGTGATCGCAGACAATGCCGTGCACCACGGCCAGACCCATGCCCGAACCTTCTCCCGGTTTCTTGGTGGTGAAGAACGGCTCGAAGATACGTTCGACGATTCCGGCGTCCATGCCCTCGCCCGTGTCTTCCACCACGATTTCCGCATACGGTCCGGGAGCAAGGACCGGACACACCTGGGCAGCGGCCTTTTCATCCAGGTCGACATTCGCGAGCCTCACGGTCAGGAGACCGCCCTTTCTGCGCATGGCATGCCTCGCATTGATGCAGAGGTTCATGAGCACCTGCTGGATCTGCGTGGCATCCGCCATGACCACGGCCCCCTTCGGGCACAGATGGTGATCAATGTCGACCATTGGAGACATGATCGATCTGAGAAACGACAGAAACTTCCTGACCAGGGGATACAGATCCAGCGGCGCCTTTGCGCGGGGCGCGCTGTGGCTGAAGGTGCGGATCTGATTCACCAGGTCTATCCCCAAGGTAGTTGCTTTGTGAATTTCATCGAGCACGGGGTAGAAGGGATGCTGGACTCCCATGTCCTGCATCAGGATTTCGGTGTCCAGCAGAATCGGCGAGAAGATATTCTTGAGATCGTGGGCAATGCCTCCGGCCAGGGCGCCCAGGACCTCCATTTTGCGGGTGTGTTGGAGCTGTTTGAAGATCTCTGCTTCACGGGTGACGTCCCGCACGATTGACACATAGTTCACGACACGGCCGGTTTCGTCGCGTATCGGGGAGATACTGATGCACGCATTGAAGAGCTCGCCGTCTTTCCGCCTCCTCTTTCGGGTGCCGCTCCAGGTTTTCTGCTGGGTGAGGATGGCATCGAAGACCTCGCCGTGTTGCTCATCGGCAAAATAGTCGGTGAAACTGCAGACACTCAGCCCGACTACCTCGGGACGTGTGTACCCGGTGATGAACTCAAGGGCCGGGTTGATGTATTCGACTGTACCATCGAGGCTGATCAGGGCGATCCCCTCTCCTGCTTGCTCGACTGCGGCAGCAAACTTGGCCAGGCCGTTGCCCATCTGGGCGCAGAGCCCCAGATCGACCCCCACGCCGACCAGCGGGCCGTCCGGGAGGCGCACGCTCAACCATGAGCTGGTAAGCAACTCGCCCGAACGGGTGGTGATCTCGAAATTCTTCCATTCGCCGCTGGCCGCCATAATGAAGTCACATGCCTCTTGCCGGCATCCCGGGTCGGGAAAATAGTTTTCCAGAAGGCCAGGATGTCCGTCACCAGCCAGAGGCCGGCCCGTGAGCCGTTCGAATGCATGGTTGGCCATGCTTATCTGTCGGAACGGGTCATGAAAAACGAGCATCACGGGTATGCTGTCGAATATGGCCTTGATGGTCTCTTTCTCCTTTTCCAGGACCTCGATAGTCTGCCGGTGCTCCTCTGTCTTGTCCTGAACCATGCGCTCGAGATTATCGTTGAGCATGGACAGGGCCTCCTGGATGTTCTTCATATCCGTGATATCGTCAAAGACGCCGAACACACCTCCCAGCCCT
>JALNWY010000070.1 GCA_023230665.1 Deltaproteobacteria bacterium | reverse complement strand
GTACGGAATTGCGGAATCGATCGGGACCAGCGGGATGCTGGCGGTGTTCATTGCCGGGTATGTAATGGGCAATAAACCTTTTGTTCACAAACAGGGGGTGACGAATTTTTCAGCAGCACTCTCTACAGTGGCCAACGTAGGTATGTTCGTGCTGCTGGGGCTTCAGGTCTTTCCTCACCAATGGGCGGAACTATGGCCTGAAGGAATAGTTCTTTTTGTGGCCTTGACCTTTATCGCGCGTCCGCTTGCAGTTGGGCTCGGAACAATAAGGATGAACTTGAAATGGAAGGAAAAGGTTTTCATAGCCTGGGCAGGGCTCAGGGGCTCGGTTCCGATCATTCTGGCCACCTATCCTGCGGCCGCGGGCATGGCTATTGGTCAGGAGGTGTTCAATCTGGTGTTTTTTGCCGTCCTCTTGTCGATTGCGGTGCAGGGGAACACCATGGGGGTGCTTGCGAGATGGCTCAAGCTGATCCGACCCATGCGGCCCAGGCCTTTATTCAATCTGGAGCTCGTGACCATGAGCGACAGCGACTTTGATCTGATAGTGGTTGATCTTCCCGGGCCTAAAGGCGTGATCGGCACGGCCATCGCGGATTTGTCGCTCCCCCCCGGAGCGGTGATCACCTTGATTACCCGGGGAAGAGGCTTGGTTGTTCCAAAAGGATCGACGCAGTTGCGCGGGTGGGACCAGGTTACCGTTCTTGCCCATGCGAACGAGGAGGAAGAAATACGCTCTGTTCTGCTCAGTGCCATTCCCGCCGAATCTGACGCACAATGAGCCATATTGCCGGTAGCGGACATCCAACAGCAGGCGATGCAGCACATATCCGTACAGCAAAAGCGGGGACGAACAGGGGGCGCCGCTTTCTAGTGTACGGGTGTATGCGATTGCCAAGCCGCGGCGTTGCCGGACATCTGGGGCTGATCGCGGAATATGCCTTTACGCCCGGGCGTAAAGGTCCGGGCTACTGCAACCCCATTTTCCCCCTGAATCTCATTTTCATGACAGGCCCCAGGATTGTTGCCGGAATGAACGAGGAGAGCCTGAGGGTGAGTATCCGGGACAGGGCGATCAGGATGCGGTGGGGGATGAGTCTGATAATACCCAGATAGAAGATGCGGTTGTGCAGGCCGGGGATGAAGCGCCCCTTTCCCTTCACGAAGGCGTTTGCCCCTGGAGTGACGACCTCTTTTACGCCCATGAAGGACATCACCATGGGGATATAGTCCTGCGGGACCCCTGCGTCGTGAATGAGGCGAGTCCTGGTGAAGGGCGGGTTGAGCGTGGAGATGACGACCCTGCTCCCCTTGGGCAGTTCGGCCCGCATGGCCTCGGTGAAACTCTGAGTAAAGGCCTTGGTCGCAGCATAGAGCGCCAGTGTAGGCACGGGCAGGAACGCCGATACCGACGAGACGTTCAGGATGCCGCCCTGGTTCCGCTCGATCATGGCGGGCAGAAAGAGGCGGCTCATCTTCGCATACGCCAGGCAGTTCAGCATGATCATGGTGTCCAGCCTCTCCATGGGCATTTCCGGGAATGTGCCGAACCAGCAAACCCCGGCATTGTTCACCAGCACGTGGATCTCTGCAACGGCCTCTGTCACATCCTCATACAGCTTTTCAGGGCCCTTGGGGCCGGTGAGGTCCCCATGGAACGTCCATGCTTTGATGCCGTAGGCATGCCCGAGCTCTTGAGCCCATGCCTCAAGCTGCCCCTTCCTGCATTCCAGATCCGCCAGAACGAGATTAGCGCCCTGGCGGGCGAAACACTCGGAAAGCCCTTTGCCGATGCCCATGGATGCTCCGGTCACCAGGACATTCTTTCCTTTCAATGACATGTTCATGATGGTATCTCCCTCTTTACGAGTAGATCTTCCCGGTAACGGGATTGCGGCCATGGGACCTGACAAATGAGGCAAAATCCTCGAAAGCGGTTCTCGTGGTGTATTTGAATGAATATCCCAGATCCCTTTTGACCTTGGCATTGCTTGCGATCCAGGGGTATCGTATCAGATTCAGGCTCGAGTTGGGAAACTCGGTGAGAATGGAAACCCTCAGGCCCCACATGAGACTGTTCAACGGAGTGAGAAGCCACATGGGCATCTTCAGAGGCCAGCCTCCCAGGGCGCGTATCATCTCCTCGACGTCCATGGTCCCGTCGGCTGCAAGATTGTAAACCCCGGCCTTACCCTGCTGCAGAAGAAGATACATGATCTCCGCCAGGTCATCCTCGTGGATGAACTGCATCGGGGCCGTCTTCCAGGGCAGGATGCTTATCTTCTTGCAGATGTGTTTGGCCAGTGGATTGGCAAAGCCGGGGCCCACGACAAAGCAGGGGCGTATGACCGTCAGGGAGATGTCGGGATACATCCTTTTGAATTCATCCGCCCATGCTTCAAGCTCCAGTTTGTTCTTCGCATAGGTAAAATCCTCATTCCCTCTCAGCGGGCTCTCCTCGGTGAGCATGGGCGGGTTGTCGGGATGGAACCCATACGCAGTGCTCGAGGAGCAGTCCATGATCTGTTTCACCCCGTGCCGGGCCGCAGTGATCAGCACATTCTTGGTGCCGTTCACATTAATGTCCTCCATCAATGCGACATCATGGATCGGGGGGAGGATGTAGGCCGCATGAATGACGCAGTCGATGTCCCTCTTCAGGAAGAGCCTGTTCAGATCGTCACGGACGTCGCACCGGAGAAATTCAAATTTGTTGTCCGCAACCAAAGGCGGCCTGATATCGATTCCGGTAATGCTCGTGATTTCGGGCTTGTCCCTGAAGAAGCGGACAAGCCTCTGCCCGAAATATCCTGAAACGCCGGTGATGAGGATGCGCTTCATACTATCGCTTTAAGGCCGGTTATCCGGCGATCTCTTTGATGAGGGCCAGTTTTTTGAGCGGGGCCAGACCCAGCAGAGCCATGACCTGCCGGGCGTCGCGATAGCGCTTCTCCTGGCCGTAGTCCTTCATATAGCCGTTGCCGCCCAGCAGTTGGACCCCGTCGGTGACGACCTCGCACGCCAGGTCATGGACATGCAGCGTTGAGGCTATGCTGGTCCGGCCCCAGTCCTTGAGGTTCTCGTCAATGGCCTTGCAGGTCTGAGTCACGCAGAGCTCTGCAGCCTTTGATTTGATCGCCATGTTCGCAAGGAGCATCCTCACCTCTGACCAGTTGATGACAGGCCTGCCGCCCTGCTCGCGCTCTTTGGTATACTCGACAGCTTCCTTGAGGGATCCCCTCATGATGCCGGCATTGATGGCCGCAGCTGCCGCGTGCATGATCTTCGAGGCTGTCTCGAAATATCTTTCGCCTTTGCCTTCCTCACCGATGATCCGGGCGCTCACGCTGCTCAGCGAAATGTCGATGATGGGGCAGGCATGGAGCCCGAGACTGAAGATGGGATCGCTTTTTGTGACGCCCTTGCCATTGAGATCAGCGAGGAAGAAAGAATAGCCCTGCCTGCCGGCGACCCTGGCCGGTATGACGGCCCATTTTGAGAAGCTGCCCAGGACGAGATAATCGAGCTTTCCCGTGAGCGTGTAGTCTTTTCCGGAAAATGAAGCCGTCGGCAGTTCTTTCGACTCTCCGGGATCGGTGAATGACGGGAAGGCGACCAGATACTCTTTTGCGTCTTTGGCCTTTGGGTAGATCTTCTCAGCTATTTCGTCGGCATCAGCATTCAGGATGACCTGCTGGGACATGGCACTCGTAAAAATGATCAGGGAATAGGATGCGTCCACTTCGGCGACATGCCCGAGCATCATGCACATGGCGCTGATCCCCTGGCCGATGCCCGCATACTTCTCGGGCAGCATGATGCCGAGGAACCCCAGGTCGTAGATCTTGCGGAATCCCGCCTCGATGACATCATCATCGAGATCTCCAAAGGGGTACCGGTCGCGTACCTCGACATGCGGTTTGAGCTCTTCTCTGGAAAATTTGGTTATGAGATCTTCAAACGGTTTCAGGTCATTGTTCAGTGCGGTCAGCATGGTGTCCCTCCTTCATTTTATTCTTCAAAGAACGTTGCCTTGGGGCAGGTAGGGGCAACGATGGATTTGAACAGATTGATCCGGTTGAGCTGGTTGGTTCCCTCGTAGATCTGGAGGAGCTTGGCGTCACGGATGATCTTCTCGGCGCCGCTGTCCTGCCTTAGGCCATCCTTGCCCATGAGCTCAAGGGCCATCTGGCAGTTCCTGACCCCGAAGTCGGTGCACGAGAACTTGGCCATGGAAGCCAGACCAGTGGTCAGGTGCTGGTCCTTCGGCTTTTGCCAGTCAATGTACCACTTGCTCAAGATCCAGGTGGCGATGGGTTTGTCGAGCAAAGGCGCGATGATCTTTTTGAAGTAAGATCCAGGCAAATACCTCAGGTAGTAGTAGATAGGCTTCATCTGGAGGAGGTTGTAGGCACCCCGGTGCTGGTTCGCCAGGTTGGCCTCGGTGTATGCAAGCCTGCCGAGGCGCACGTTGGCGTACATCTCAGCCAGCCTGCACTGCACCCACTCATATGTGACCATTGGCTTGCCGTCGATCTCGGTCTCGTTCGCATATTTGAGGGCGGCCTCGAAGGCCCCGCGCGCGGCCCCGATGCCGAATGCGCCCACTCCTGCCCGCGAGATGGAGAAGACATAATCGATGTGCTGCATGTTCACGTCACGGGGAGACCTCTTCGTAAAGGATTTGATGATATCCGGATCCATGGCCACCAGTTCGTCCGGAACAAAACAGTCCTCGAAATTCAGCACGCTGGCCGGACAGACTCGCTGGCCCATCTTGTTCTCATGGGTGCCAAGGGAAAAACCTTTCATGCCCCGCTTCACCATCAGGGCCACCTTGGTGTCGGCGCCTCTTTTCAGGTCGGCATACGCATACACAACGTTCCACGTCGAATAGTGCCCATTGGAGATGAAGATCTTGCTGCCGTTGAGGATGTAGCCTCCGGCAACCTTCCTGGCGTGGCATCCCAACCTGCCCTTTGCCTCCAGGTCCACCTCCTCTACGTCGGTGCCTGCCGTGGGTTCGGTGATGCAGTATGAAATGAGGCATGGCTCTCCGGTCTTCTCGCCTTCGACCACATCGCTCATCACCTTTTTGATGATCCTAGTGTTGGACAACATCATGCAGGCCGCCATTCCGAGATAATGCACGCCGATCACGTTCGCGATGCCGACACAGGCCGATCCGACTTCTTCAAGAAAGTACGAGATGGACGGCATGTTGAAACCCTTTCCGCCGAAGAGTTTCGGGATCCACATGGTGTAGAAGCCCCATTCATTCGCCTTCTTTACCAGCTCCGCCGGAAGGTAGTCCGGGTTTTCATGAGTCTTCCGGTCGAGTTCGAGCGCCAGGGGACGCGCCACCTCGTCGTTGAATTTGCGCGCCAGTGCGACCGCTTCCTCGGTCTCCCTGATCATGGCCTTGGGCATCCTGGGCGCATAATACAGGGAAAGGCTTTCATCCTCAAAGCGGGGAAATCTCTCTATGTATGACCTCACCTTTGATCGTTTCAGCATACGTCCTCCTTTTGACTCTGTATTGTCATAAATATTGTTCATAAAAACCGCTTGGTTCATTCAATAAGGCCCGGCTGCGTCTTCAGGTCCGGCCGGGCCGGAGAGGCTTCTCGCCATCAGCTCATGCAGGCAGGGGCCTCTCATTTCCATGGTCTATTCCACCCACGTGATCCGGGGGAACTCGCGGTCGACAGGCCTGTCTACCTGCACTGCGGGATAGCCCATGGTGATGACGATTGACACGGAGTTGTAGGGCCACGTAAGACCCAGCCTCTTACCGAACTTCCTTTTGGTGATGGGATCGAGGTTCAGGGCGTTGGCCGCAAACCCCACATAACAGGTTCCCAGGCCGAGCGAATGCGCCGTCAGCACCATGTTCTGACCCAGAATCCCCATGCCGAGCTCGGGCTCTGAGATATGCATGCTGTGCTTCAGGAGGAATATGGCAACAGGCGCATTGAAGAGGCAGTGCGCCATGCCCTCGCCGAACCTGGGAGCAAGCGTGCCCTGGATCGCCACCATGGGCCTCTGATCGATGGAGTTGGGCTTGAGAAAGGCCAGGGCCTTCTTCAGCAGGGAAAAGCCTGCTCCCTTGCCCTGGTAGAGCTTGGTGAAGATGCCGAGGAACTTCATGGAAGAATCCGACAGGTCTTTGAGGAACTGCCTGTCTGTGACCACCACGAACTTCCACCCCTGGCAGTTGCCCGCCGAGGGCGCGAACCTGCCCGCCTCGATGACCCGGCTGATGAGCTCCTTGGGCACGGGCCGGTCTTTGTATACCCGCACGGAGCGCCTGCGGTAGAGCACCTTCTCCACCCCGGTGAGCCTGTCGTCTATCTCGCTTAAAGGGACAGGTTTTTCCAGCTGGAGGGGATTGGGAAATCCGAGGCCCGGCGCGGGATAGTCCATGTCGTAGGCAAACCTGCCTTTGTCCACCCTGTAGAAATGCGGGAATACCAGGGCTTCCTGCGGGCAGACCGCCTGGCAGTTGTGACAGGCGATGCAGATCTTCCCGAAGTATTGAACACCAGCGAAATTCGGTTCGTTCAGGCCGCAGCCGAGACACCTCTTGGGCTCGGACAATGCCTGCCCGCTGTTCAATGCGGCGCCGACCTCCATGTCGGGCCGGTTGAGCCTCTGTTTTACCGGGATGTCGGCAGCTTCGTTTCGATCCGCCTTCTTGACCTCGGGGAAGGGAACGCCCGTATACTCGATTTCCTTCACCTCGGGCAGTGCTGCCTTCTTGCCCCTGATGAACGCATCAATAGCCACGGCAGCGTTTCTCCCCGCTCCGATAGCCTCCGATACCAGTCCCGGACCCTTTGCCGCGTCGCCTCCTGCAAAAACGCCCTTCTGGCCGGTATTCCCCATGACATCCGTCGTGAACCAGGACGAGCCGAGCAATGGTTCAAACCCCTCGGGTTTGAGAACCTGACCCACTGCAGCGATGAGTGTATCAAAGGCGATGTCAAACTCGCTTCCCTTGACAGGGACCGGCTTTGGCCGGCCCGATGCATCGGGATCTCCGAGTTCCATCCTTTGGCAGAGGGCCTTTGCCGCTTTTCCGTCTTTCAATATCTGCACGGGTGCACACAGAAACTCGATCTTCACCCCTTCATCGATGGCGGCCTTTACTTCGGAGGCATGCGCGGGCATCTCTGCGATGGTCCTTCTGTAGAGGATAGTGACATCCGAGCCTGTCCTCTGTGCGCAGCGCGCCGCGTCGAGAGCGGTGTTTCCTCCGCCTATGACAATGACCCTCTTGCCGAGCTTGAGCGGCTTGTTTTCCTTTATGGACCGGAGATAGTCCATGCCTGAATGAACATTGCCGGAGTCTTCGCCCTTCACGCCGAGCGCTACGCTGTTCTGTGCGCCCGGGGCCATATAGACCGCCTTGAACTCCTTCTTCAGATCATCGAGAAGGATGTCTCTGCCCACGGTGGTGTTCAGCTTCAGGGTGACACCGAGGTCCATGATCCGCTTGATCTCGCTCTGTACCACGGCCTCGGGCAGCCGGTAGCGCGGGATGGCCCAAGTGAGCATGCCGCCCGGTCTTGAAGCCGATTCAAACACGGTCACCCGGTATCCCTGCCTGGCGAGATGATAAGCGCAGGACATGCCGGAGGGCCCGGACCCCACCACTGCGACGTGCTCGTTCACCACCTGGGCAGGCTTCTCAAAGGAAAGCCCCTTCCGGATGGCATAATCCCCGATAAACCGCTCCATAGCGTGGATGTTGAGCGGCGTATCCACACCGCACCGGTTGCATGAATCCTCACAGGGGTGCGGGCAAACCCTGCCGGTTACTGCAGGCATGGGGTTTGTCTCTACGATCATTCTCCAGGCATCCTCATACGAGCCGCCTCTGGAGAGCAGCTGCATGCTCCCCCTGATGTCCGTCATGGCCGGGCAGTGATACTGGCATGCGGCCTGCTGCTTGGCGGAAGCCTGCTTCCGGGGAACCATTTCTATGCACTGGACCGGGCACTGCTTGACGCACACGCTGCAGCCGATGCACTTGTCCTTGTCCACCTCGATGCCGAACGGCACCGTTGTCACCGGCGGATCACTTACATACCTGAACTTGCTTGGCTTAAAAGACGCGGACATACATTACCCCCTTTTTTAAAAAATCATACTCACAGGAAAAGCGTTTTTTTTGAATCCCTTCCCATCACCCGGACAAGAGGAGGTTCAGGCAATCAGCATTCAAGCGCAGGAGGAGGGCGGACAGAGCCCCCATGCCCCGGGTCCCCGGGGCAGCCTCTGCAGCGGAAAACGCCTCAAACCTTCTCGAATATATGGATGGTCATGGAGGCCTCCTCCACGCCGAGATTCCCTCCTCCGTTCTCAGTCAGAGCGATGCGCGCGCCTTCGACCTGGCGCTTCCCCGCCTCGCCCCTGAGCTGGGTCACCACCTCGTGGATCTGGGCAAGGCCGGACGCCCCGATCGGATGGCCCCGGCATTCAAGACCACCGCTCGTGTTCACCGGCAGCTTGCCTCCCAGGGCCGTGACTCCTGACTCCGCAAAAGGCCCGCCTTCACCGGGCGCACAAAACCCCATGGCCTCGGTCTGATGGAGCTCTCCGTAGGCTGTTGCGTCATGAAGCTCGGCCAGATCGACATCCATGGGACCGATCCCGGCAATCTCATAGGCCTTCCTCGAAAGCCGCTCGCCGATATCCTCCCCGTCGATGTCCCGATGGGTGGCTGATCCGAGCACTGACGCCCTGATCTTCACCGGCCGGGCGTTTTTGAGCTTCCTCAGGTATCGCTCCGAGCAGAGGATGGCTGCGGCTGCGCCATCACCGACCGGAGCGCACATGGGCACCGTGAGGGGGTAGGTGACCGACCGGGCGTTCATGACATCGTCCACGGTCATGGTCTCCTGGAACTGCGAATTAGGATTGAGCGATCCATGGAAATGGTTCTTGGAGCAGATCACGGCAAGCTGCCGCTTGGTGGATCCGTATTTCTTCATGTGCCAGCGTGCGCCCATGGCATAGGCGTCCATGAAAATGCTCCTTCCTTCTCCCGGCGGGGTCTCGCCCGGCGGAGGCGTGAAATCGAGCTTCTTGTTGAGTTCCATGAGCATATTGATATGAGACTCGAAGTTCTCGACATCCATGCAGGTGGCATAAGCGCTTAAGGAAAGCGCCTTGTTCTGGTGGGTGATCTTCTCGGAGCCCAGCGCCAGCACCACATCGTACATGCCGGAAAGGACGGCTGTATATCCCAGGTGAAAGGCGGTCGACGCCCCGGCGCAGGCGTTTTCGCAGTTCACGATGGGAAGCCCGCTCAAACCCGTGTCCCAGAGCATGACCTCGCCACGGATGGAATGCTGGTTTGCAAACATTCCCCAAAAGGAATTGGAAACATAGGCAGCCTGCAGATCCTCGACCCCCAGGGCTGCGTCGGCAAGCACGAGGTTCAGGGCATCCCCGGCCATCCCCCGCACTGATCCGTCGAGGTACTTGCCGAAGCGTATCATGCCCACTCCGATCACATATACATTGTTCATGTGCATCTCCTTTTCATTTTTTTAAAGAGAGTCCATTTTTAAAATGCGAAGACATTGCCGGCATCCTTGCTGAATTCATCGCGCAGCACCCGGTCGAGATTCTTTTCGGAGGCGGTCTTGGGGATCTCGTTCACGACCTGAAGGTACTGGGGGATGGATGATTTCTCCAGGGTCTTGCCGAGCTCTTTGGAGATGACCTTCACATCGAGCTTTGCCCCGGATACGGGCACGACGGCCGCCACGATGTCGCTCTCACCGGGCGCGCCGGACTCGGCCGGGATTCCGTAGACACAGACATCGCTCACGTAGCCGAGGTCTGCGATGGCCTTCTCCACATACTCGGGCAGGATGAAGTCGCCCTGGCGCCTCAGGCCGCCGCCTTTGCGGAAGTCAAAAAACAGCCAGCCGTTCTCGTCCTTGTGGCACATGTCTCCGGTGCGGAGTACGCCGCCCCTGGTCTTTTCCTCTGATGCCTTTTTCTTGCCAAGATACTCCACCTCCACCTTGCCCTGCTTCTGGGCCACGACCAGCTCGCCGATCTCGCCGGGCTCGCACTCGGAGTCGTCTTCCCGCACGATTTTCATGTCCATGACGCCATCGATGGGCTTGCCGAAGGACCCGATGGGACCGGTGCCAGGGGCGTTATGGGCGAAACCCCCTTCCACGGCTCCGTACCACTCATGGATCTTGACGCTGAAGCGCTTCTCAAAGTCTTCCCAGATGCTCCTGGGCGTGCCCGCGCTGAGGACTTTGCGCACGGGGTTATCGGCATCATCCGGCCTTTTGGGCTCGCTGTAGATCCCCATCATCATGCCGCCCAGGAGCGAGAAGGTGGTGCAACCGTGCTTCCTGCAGATGTCCCAGAGCCTGCTCTTGGTGAACTTGCGGCTGATGACCGAGGGGATGTTCAGCATGAGAGAGGGCACCAGGGTGACGGACTGGGCGTTGCCATGGGTGAGGGAGAGGCCGGTGTAGAGCTTCTCATCCGGGGCATACTGCCAGATGAACTGGGCGAGCATGGTAAACATGGATATGCGGTTTGCCTTGATGATCACGCCCTTGGGATCGCCTGTGGTCCCGGAGGTGTAGATCACCTCGAAGGGTATCTTCACCTCCCGGTTCAGGTTATCGGGGAGTCCCTTTTCCGGACCGTCGAGGATCTCGTTGAGAGACGGGTATCTGTCGGGCACGGGGACATCGAAGCCTTCCTTGAACGAAACGCCCACCACCTTGACCCCTGGGGCCTCGGCCAGGGATTTTTCCACCTCATCCATGAACTCTGTGGTGAAGATGATGCCCTTTGAGTTTGAATCCTTGATCTGGTAGCTGAGCTTGCTCCCTTTTGACCGAGGATCGATGGGCACGACGACGGATCCGGTCATGGATGCTGCAAGCATGGTATAGATGAACTCAGGGTGGTTTCGCATGACGAGACTGAAGCGGTCGCCCTTGCCGATGCCTGCCGCCTGGAGGGCCTTGGCGATCTTGCACCCGTTCAGGAACAGGTCGGCATACGTTACCATCTCGTCCGCCAGGTTTTCTCCGTTCTCGAACATTACCACAGGGAAGTCCGGCATCTGCTCACACTTTGCCTGTACCTCATCACAAAACAGCCCGGCCACGTGTTCTCTAGACATAAGCCCTCCTTCTATTATTGTCTTATTATCTTATTATTTTATTTTCATATTAATATATGTTCATTTCATAGTGGTCCGAGGCTGAGCATAGATGGAAGAAGGAATTCAAACAATCCGACCAGGAGACATTTCAGTTGTGAAAAGCGGTCATGAAGGGACGGCCGGCCGCGAGCTTGCCGTGCATACATGCTGGGTTGTATTGCGAGAGCAAGGCTGGATACGGGTTTCTGGATGGTCTCATCCCAGTGGGTTGATATTCGGAAGCCGGTATGGCCGTCCTGTTGGCCGCTGATCACAATGTAAATGGCCTCGGATCATATTCTCTTTTATGTAGATTTTTATGTATATAGATTATATATTACAATCATACAATCATTCTTGTCGTGAAACATATGCAAGAGACATGATGACAGCATTGAGCTGACCCTATCGTGCGAGTTGAGCCCATGAGGGGTGATTTGATGTTTTTTAAGATAGTGCAGGCGCACCGGATGGGAGGGGAGTGTGCATATGAGCCAGCCTCCTGATCTCAGGAGGATTCATATCAAATCAACAGACCGCCTGAACCTGAAGCGCTCCATTTACAGCCTTAACATCCTTGTGGAATATGCGAAAAAATTCAACATAGGGCCAGAGGTTCTCCTGTATGGAAGCACTTTGAGCCCGAGCGACCTGGGCGACCCGGAAATGTTCATCTCGCCCGAGGAAGAGCTCAAGATCTTCCGCAGGGCCGTTTTCCTGATTCCGGACCCGAAGATCGGGCTTGAGATAGGCAGGCTGCACAATGTCAGCGCCATGACCAGGGTCGCCATCCCGTCGATGTTCTGCGACACCATGCTCGATGCGATCCACATGATGTTCAAGTATATCGACCTCACCCAGACATATTGCAAATACGAACTCACTGTAAAAGACGACCTGGCCGTCGTGAGCTGCGAAGAGCTCATCGTGTTCGGCGATCTGAGGCGCTTCCTGTGCGAGCGCGATACGGTTTCAGCCTATACCTTGTTTTGCAATATGCTGGGAACTCCGTTCATTCTGAAAGAGCTGAAGCTGACATACCCGCGGCCCGAATACGCCAAGGCATACCAGGACATCTTCAATTGTCCCATTACATTCAATGCAGACAGGCATCAGGTGATTTTCGATAAAAGCTATCTGTCTCAACGTATGCCCCTGGCCAATGCCCTGACAAGGGAAACCTATGAAAAAGACTGCAAGCGGGCCTACACGCGGCTTCATGAGCAGACATCCACGCTGGACAAGATACAGCAGGAGCTTTTGTTCCCGCATGAGGAGCCCCCCAGTTTCGACAAGCTGGCCCGCAGGCTGAACATGTCGACCCGAACCCTGAGGCGGCGCCTCGCCGCAGAAGGCATATCATTCAGATCCCTCTTACACGACATCCGGAAAAAGAGGGCCCTCGAGCTCATCTCTTCAACAGACCTGCCCATAGAAACCATTGCAGTGAAGCTCGGTTACAAAGATGTGGCAAATTTCTACCATGCCTTCAAAAACTGGACAGGTACCACTCCCACCAGCTACCGGAAGACAAGGATCTGACATAAATCCTTTTTTACTTCTCCAGCCGTTTGTAGCACGAGGACCCTGATACTTTGCCATGATTGATTGAAGCGGTTAGCCATGTCAGTTCGCAAATGCCCGGCGTATAGCATCTTTGAGATCTTTGCTGCCGGCTGGTTTCAGGAGCAGTTCCTTTATGCCGAAAGACTTTGCTTCCTGCTGGCTTATGATATCATTGAACCCGGTACAGAGTATTATGGGGAGGCCGGGGCGTTTTTCTTGGAGCTTTTGGGAGAGTTCTAAACCGGTCATGCCAGGCATGGTGAGATCGGTGATGACAAGATCAAATTTGTCGGGATTCTCATTGAACTCTTTGAGCGCTTCCTGTCCATTCTGGAGCGCTGTCACCCGATAGCCGGACAACTTCAGTGTCTTTTGCAGGCTGGAAAGGATCAACTCTTCGTCATCGACAAGGAGGATGCTCTCCTTGTTCTGCACTGATGGCGTGCTTTCAGCATCAGAAGCGTGAGGGGGAAGCTCTTCATGACTTATAGGGAGATAGACCGCAAAGAGAGAGCCCTTTCCCTCTTCGCTTTCGACCCTAACAGCCCCGCTGTGGCTCTTTACTATGCCGTGAACAACAGGAAGCCCCAGGCCTGTGCCCTTTCCGACATCCTTTTTCGTGAAGAACGGCTCAAAAATCCGATCCGCCACCTCATGGCTCATTCCCATGCCCGTGTCTTTGACCGTGAGCTTGAGATAGTCTATTAATTCCATGTCCTGAAAATTATAAAAAGGTTTCATACGGACATTCGTAAGCCCTATCTCTATGGCGCCCTTGCCTGTCTCCAGGGCATCAGCTGCATTCTTGCACAGATTCACGATCACCTGCTGGATCTGTGTCGGATCGCCCATGACGACATCGGTCTGCACATGGACGTTCTCCTGTATGCTGATCGTACTGGGGAGAGAGGAACGCAGGAAAGAGAGCGTTTCTTCAAGAAGTGCCCCGACTCTTACCGGCTTGTTGGCCCTTTCACTCCGCCTGCTGAAGGAGAGGATCTTCTTGACGAGATCCCTCTGTCGGTAAGCCGCCTTCAAGGTCTGATCAAGCATTTCATAGCGATCGGATCCCTCCCGTTCTTCAGCAAGGAGTTCTTCTGTGTTGATGATTATGGGGTAGAGGATGTTGTTCAGATCGTGGGCAATGCCCCCTGCAAACCTGTCGAGAGCCTCGATCCTCTGAGCCTGGGCCAGCTGGGCTTCAACCCTGCGCGTCTCCGCTTCAGCCTTTTCACGCTCGGCGATCTCTTCCTGGAGCAGGATATTCCTCGTTTCCAACTCATCGAGGGACTCCAGGAGGGCCTGTTGTGCCTGTCGTAATTCACCGATGTCCCGGGCTGCTGCAAAAACACCCTGTATCT